>JAUIAC010000215.1 GCA_030425545.1 bacterium
CGAGCCCGACGCGAGCCAGCGCGGCGATGCCCCGGGTCGACAGCGCGAGGTTGATCGAGCGGCCGGCCGCGCCCGTGTGCGCGCGAAGGTCTCCCCGTCGCTCGAAGACGTCCACGCGCCAGCCGCGACGCGCTAGCATGGCGGCCTGAAGGGAGCCAGCGAGGCCTGCGCCGACGAGCACGGCGCGCTTGGCGGTGCCAGGTGAGGGGCGAGCGGTGGTCATGAGTCCTCCAGTTCCGCGGCAGAAGCTAGCAGACTGCGGCGAAATGGATTGTCGCCGCAATCAGCGGCCGGGCTGCGCGCGCTCGTGCCGCGCGGCGCTGGCGGGCCTCGCCGCGCTGCTCACCACCGGCGCGCTGCTCTTCGACGCCCGCGCCCGCCCTCAGCCGCCCGCGGCGATGCCCCGCTCGGCGACCCGGACCGCCGGGGCGAAGACGCGCGTCGATCGGCAGGACCTCGACGTACGGCTGCCGCTGAAGCGCCGGGTGCTCCGCGGCGTCCGGCTGCGGGGGCTCTCGCGGACCCACCCGCGCGTCGTCCGGCGCGAGCTGGTGGTGCGCGTCGGGCGGCCGCTCACCCGCGCCGAGCTGCGGGAGTCGGTCCGCCGGCTGCGCAATCTCGGCGTGTTTCGGCGCGTGGACGTGCACGTGGACAGCGACGCGGTCGGCGCCGTGGTCACCCTGGATTTCGACGAGAAGTGGACGCTGCTGCCCATCTTCTCTCTCGGTCGCGGCGGCGGTCGGCTCTTCTTGCAGGCCGGGGCTCAGGACACCCACGTCGCGGGGCGGCTGTTTCAAGCGCAGGCGTACTGGTGGACCTTCGCTGGCACGCACTCGGCCGTGATCGCGCTCACCGACCCGCGCCTCTTTCACCGCCGCCTCCGGGCCACGGTGGTCGTCGAGCACGGCAACCGAAACCGCGTCATGTACGGCAGCCGTGGGCGGGTGAGCGGCGGCTGGTCGCGGCACCGTGACCGCGTGACCCTCGCCTTCGCTGACCTGCGCCGACCGGCGGTGCCTTGGGGCGTGGACGTGCACGCGCTCCGCGATCGCTTCACCACCAGCCTGCTCAGCGACGCGGTCCGCGCCGCGCGCGGGCCGAGCGACCCGCTGCCCAGGCCGGGCGCGTGGCTCGTCGCCAGCCTGTGGGGGCGGGTCGGGCGCATCGACCGCGACGACTACCTCGAGCGCGGGGCGCTCAGCGAGCTGCGGCTCTCGCGTGGACAGCCCGTGGCGTGGGCGAGCCCAGCGTCGCCGGCGTGGTCGCGGGTGACGCTCTCGGCCAAGTGGGCCTGGCTCGGTCCGGCGCGGCTCAACATCGCGCTGCGGGGCCGCGTCGCGGCGCAGACAGCGTCCCACCCGGAGCACCGGCTCTACGTGGGCGGGCTCACCGCGGTCCGGGGCTACTGGGAGGGCCGCTTCTCGGGCACGCGCACGGCCACGCTCAACGCCGAAGCGCGGATCCCCAGCTGGCACGGCCGCTGGCTGGCGCTGCAGCACGTCGTCTTCGTCGACGGCGGCTGGGCCGGCCGCCCCGAGCAGGCCGCCGAGCGCGCAGGCGAGCTGGGCGACAGCGACGCCTGGGGCGTGCCGGGCGGCGGCTGGTCCCTGGGAACCGGCCTGCGTGTCATCTTGCCGCTGGTGGCGCGCTTCGTCGCGCGGGTCGACGTCGCGTGGGCCATGCGAGACCAAGACTGGCGGGTGTCCTTCGGCGCTCAGCAGTTCTTCTGAGCCGGCGCCGCCGACGCGGGTCACCGCGTGAGGATGATCCCGTCGCTGGCAGGGTGGCTGAAGAGGTTGCCGCCCACGGCCCAGGCGACGCCGGTCTTGTCCACGAACACCCCGTGCAGGTCCAGCTGCGTCGGCGTCTCGTCGCGCAGCTCCCAGCCCGTGGCCTCACGGTCGAGCAGCGTGCCGCGAAAGCCCACGGCATAGGCCTTGTCGCCGCGCACGTACACGCCGTTCAACGCCTGAATCGCCTCGGGCGAGCGCTCCTTCCACACCCCGGCGATGCGCTCGAACACGGCGCCGTTGCCTGTCCCTCCGACGATGACCTGCAGGTCCGCGGCCGGGTCCCCGTGGAGCGTGATCAGCCGCTGCGTCGTGCCGAGGTCCTCGCGGGTCCAGCTCTGCCCGTCCCAGTGCAGCACCAGACCGCCTGTGCCGATGACGCGCACGTCGCTCGGGCCGGTGCCCCAGGCCTTGAAGAAGCTGGTGCCCTTGGGTACGGCCGGCAGGCCCGCGGCGACCGTCCAGGTCGCGCCGTCGCTCAGGAGCACGACGCCGTCTTCCACCCCTTTCGGGTCGCCGCCCACGGCCCAGATGTGGCTCGCGTCGGCGGCCCAGCAGCCGTAGAGCACGCGCTGGGTCGGGGTCGGCATCGCCGTGAACACCCCGGCCTTGCGCCGCACCACGCGCCCGCCGGCCCCCACCAGGTAGAGGGTGTCGGCGTCGGGGCCGCACGCCCACCACAGATCCCCTGGAAACCCGGCCATGTCGACGCGGTCCCAGGTGCCGGCGGCGCCGTGCCCCTTGGTGAGCAGCAGCGGCCCCTTGCCGTCGTCCGCCCCGACCGCCCACAGGGGGCCGTCGTCCCGCCCCCACACCGCGAAGAGGCCCGCGTCGAGGCCCTCGAGCGCCACCTGCCAGCCGCCCCCTGCGCCGGCCCCGCCGTCTGCGCTGGCGTCGGCCGTGGCCCCGCTCGGCTCGGAGGTCCCACACGCCACCAGACCCGCGTGCAGGACGCAGGCAGCCAGCAGGAGGCCGCGCGCTCGGCGTCGCTCAGCCACCCTTGGGCCCCCCGGTCAGCGACACGTTGCGCACGACCTTGTGGACCTTGTTGTCGGCGTCGGTGACCTCGAAGGTGACCACCGCCTTCTTCCCCGCCACGCCGACGGGGAAGCTGCCGTCCGGCTTCTTCACCACCAGCCAGAAGTTGTAGTAGTAGTCGAAGCCGTCTCCGCCCGGAAACACCTTCTGTTTCTTGAGCTTGAGCGACCCGGCGGTGTCGTGGTCCGTGACCACGATGTCCCCGGAGAGGAAGAGCGGCGGCGTGAACATCGCGCGGGTCTTGAACGCCAGCACCACCATCCACAGCCCCTGGGGGCCCAGCTCCACGTTGACGGTGCCGCCCTCGGCGAGCGCGCTGTAGAAGGGCGGCGTGTTCTTGCCGGTGACGTTGGTGCCGAGCTCGAAGGCCGGCTCAGGGCCTGCCGTGTCCGCGGCGCTCGCGCTGTCTGCGCTGCCTCCGCTGTCCGCGCCGGCCTGATCCCCGTCGCTCACGCCGGCGTCGTCCACCGCGCTCGACGTGTCGGACGCGTCGCCCTCACCCTCGGCGCCGCAGCTGGCCAAGCCGAGCGAGAGCGCCACGCACCCCAGCGCCACCAGGCCACGCCAGGTCGTGGTCGTCCCGGCCCGAGACAGCCGTCGAGATCCCGTCGCCGTCCGGGCGATCATTGGCAGTAGTCGTTGCATCCGACGCCACCCTTGCGGAGGCAGGCCTCGCCCACCGTCGCGGTCGTGATCTCCTCCCACTTGCCGGTCTTGTAGCGGTAGAAGTGCAGGTCGTCGATGACGCCACAGTCGGTCTTGCCGCCCGCGATCCAGACCCCGTCGGCCGAGCCCACCACCAGCCCCCCATTGCGCCGCTCGGGCACGTCCTCGATGACGTTGGTGAAGTCCGGCGGGAAGTTGCAGAAGCCGATCGCGGGCTTGTTGTAGGTGTCGCCGTTGATCATCGTGCCCCATGCGCCAGCGTCCGGGTCGAAGCCCCACAGGTCGTTGCGGTTGCCCTGCTGCTTGTCGTCGTGGCCGCCGAACATGACGTAGCGGTCGAAGGCGGCGTCGTAGACCAGCGACGCCCAGTAGCGTCCGTCGGGCTTGGCGGAGGCGTCGCCCAGCTTCTTCCACGTGGGCGTGCTCTCGCTGAAGTCGAGCGCCCACAGATCGTCCTTGAACTTGGCGGTCTGCTGGAAGAGCGACGCGTCGGCGCCGCCGTAGACCACGAGCTGCTTGCGCTTGGCGTCCCAGAGCCCTCCGGCGAAGAAGCGGGCCGCCGGCTTGGTCCCAGCGGTGGCGACCTTCGACCACGAGCCCGACTGAAACGAGTAGGTCCACACGTCGTTGTTCGGCGTGTACTGCAGCGCCGAGCCGGAGGTGTTGCCCCCAAACACGACGATGTCGCCGGTGTCCTCGCGCAGCACCATGGTGTGGTTGAAGCGCTTGCTGATGCCGCCGCCCGACGAGACCTTGGTCCACTTGTCGGCGTCGGGGTCGAAGGCCCACATGTCGTTGTAGAGCGTGTAGGGGCCCGAGGTGCCAACCCGGCTGCGGCCGCCGAAGATCACCAGGCCCATGCCCTCTTTCCACACCCCGCCCGCGCGAGCCCGGCCGGCGGGCGCCGCGCTCTTGGAGACCGTCCAGCGATCGCAGACCGCGTCGTAGATCCAGGTCTCGTCTTCCGACGTGGCGGCGACGAAGCTGCAGTTCTTCGGCACCGCGAAGGAGCCGCCGAACATCACCAGGCGCTTGCCCTTGGGGTCCCACGCGCCGGCCTGCTCGCTGCGCCGCGCGGGGCGGGCGCCCGTCGGCGCGCCACAGGCCTTGCCCGCGTCGGCCGCAGCGCCGGCGTCGCTGGCGCTCGCGTCGGCCGCGCCGGCCCCGTCGTGCGTCGCGGCGCCGTCGTCCGCCGCAGCCCCGTCCTGGCCGCTCGCGGCCGCGTCCGTGCCGGTCGCAGGCGTCGTCGCCTCGTTGCCGCAGGCGCTCAGGGCGCACGCCAGCACACCGGTCAGCACGTAGCGCAGCAGCCGCCGCGGTCCCCTGGTCTCCGTCGTCTTCATCGTCTTGCTCCTCAGCGTGTCCCTGCTGCCCTTCGCTCGCGCCTGGGTCAGTTCCCGGGCCACGCCGCGTCACTCTCTACGGAGTCGTGCGACCCGGTCAACGGATTCCGCGCGCCGCGCGCGCTCCACGCGCGCTCCACGCGCGCTCCACTCAGTTGACCGAGAGCTGCGCCCCCATGGTCCGGGGCGGCGCCACGCGCGCCGTGGCGGCCAGCCCCGCTTCATGAAAGGCGTCCGCCATGGCTTTGCCGACCTTGTCGTCGACGCCCTCGCTCGTGCGGGTGAGCGCGACCACGGTGGGCCCGGCGCCCGAGAGCGTCGCCACGAGCGCGCCAGCGGCCTCCGCCGCGTCCACCACGGCGGCGTAGCCGGGCACAAAGCGGGCGCGATGCCGCACGTGGAGCCGGTCTTGAACGGCCGTCGCCAGGAGGTCCAGCCGGCCAGTGGCCAGCGCGCCCACCAGCAGGCAGGCGCGCGTGCCGTTGAACACCGCGTCTGCGAAAGGCACGTCGCGGGGCAGCGCGGCGCGCATCTCCGCGGTCGACAGCGACAGGTCGGGCGTGCACACCACGACGCCGAGCTCGGACGCCACGGGCAGGGGCAGGGCGGCGCAGCGGGCGCCGTCCCACACCGCGGTCACCAGCCCGCCGAGCACACAGGGCGCCGCGTTGTCCGGGTGCCCCTCCACCGCGCAGGCCTCGTCCAGGAGGGCTGCCCGATCCAGCGGCAGCCCGGAGAGGGCCTGCGCGAGCATCAGCCCGCCGACGATGGCGGTCGACGACGAGCCGAGGCCGCTGCCGAGCGGCACGCGGTTGTGTTGGACCAGCTTGACCGGGGGCATCGCGAGACCGCGACGGCGCATCGCGTCGCGCGCCGTGGCCAGGACCAGGTGCGTCTCGTCGCGGGGCAGGGTGTCCGCCCCGTAGCCGGCGATCTCCACGCGGGTCTCGGTGACGTCGGTCGACACCTCGAACGTGCTGGTCAACGAGAGCGCCATGCCCACCGCGTCGAAGCCGGGCCCGAGGTTCGACGTGGTCGCCGGCACCTCGACGGTGACGTGCAGCGGTGGCCTGCTCATGCCAGCACCCGCATCACCGACGCGACGCTGCGCACGGTCGGCAGCGCTGCGATGGTCGCCAGCGCGGCCCGCAGGTCGCCGTCCCGGACGGTGTGGGTCACGAAGATCAGGTCCACCGGATCCACGCCGCGACCCTCCTGCAGACACGACGCGATGCTGACACCCTCGCTGGCGAAGGCGCTCGCGACGGCGGCCAGGACGCCCGGCTCGTCCGCGACCCGGAGCGACACGTAGTAACGGCTGAGGCCCTCGGCCGTGGGCAGCACCGCCGGGCCGCGCCGCAGCGCCGGCACCGGGCGCGGCGCGCCGGGCGCGGCGATCCCGTCTCTGCGACCGCGCCGGAGCTGCAGCGCGGCGTCGACCAGGTCCGCCGCGACCGCGCTGGCGGTCGGCCTGCGCCCGGCGCCCTGCCCGTAGAGCATCAGCGGTCCGCTGCGGTCGGCTTCGATGAAGACGGCGTTGAACGCGCCCTGGACAGACGCCAGGGGGTGCGCGAGCGGCACCAAGGTCGGGTGAACGCGCGCCTCCAAGCCCTCGGGGCGCCGCTGCGCGACGGCGAGCAGCTTGACGGCGTAACCCAGGTCGCGCGCTCGCGCGATGTCGGCGGCGCTCACCGTGTCAATGCCCTCACACGAGACGTCCGCCAGCTGCACGTCGGTGTCGAAGGCCAGGCGCGCCAGCAAGATCAGCTTGTAGGCCGCGTCTTCGCCGCCCACGTCGCTGGTCGGATCCGCCTCGGCGTAGCCGAGCGCTTGCGCCTCCGCCAGCGCGTCGGCGAACGAGGCGCCGCTGGCGCTCATCTGCGTGAGGATGAAGTTGCACGTGCCGTTGACGATGCCCATGAGGCTGTCGACCCGGTTTCCCGAGAGTGACTCGCCGACCACCTTGACCACGGGGATCGCGCCCGCGGCCGCGGCCTCGTAGTAGAGCGCGCCCCGGCCGGCGGCGGCGGCGGCGGCCAGCGCACCGCCGTAGCGCGCGACGATGGCCTTGTTGGCGGTCACCACCGCCTTGCCCGCCCGCAGCGCCGAGGCCGCCAGGGTCTGCGCCGGCTCGAGCCCACCCATGACCTCGACCACCACGTCCACATCGTCACGGGTCACGAGCCCGGCGGCGTCGGTGGTCAGCAGGGTCGGGTCCACCGGCACGTCGCGCTGCCGGGTGAGGTCGCGCACGGCGACGCCGACGATGTCGACAGGGCCCTCGGCGCGCTCGGTGATCTCGGCGCGCAGCTCGGCGAGGATCTCGGCCAGCCCGCCGCCCACGGTGCCGAGCCCGAGCAGCGCGACGCGCACCGGGGCGCGCTCGTCTGCTGGCTGCGTCTCACCCGTGGCTTGGGGGTTGGAGCCGCCACGGCTCGTGGCGTCGCTCTGAAGCGGTGGGGTCTGTGTCACGGGGTCACCTGCGTCCAGCGGTTGTACTTGGCGGCCGGCGCGGGCCCGGCGAAGACCTGCAGCGCGACCAGCGGGGTGGGGCCGTTGGCGTAGCTCACGGCCGCGTTGGCGGGCATGGTCACCGTCGTCCCCGGACCGATGCGTCGGGCCTGTCCGTCGATGGTGATGACGCCGCCGCCTGAGAGCACGTGGATGTACTCCTCGGTCGCGTCGCGGTGCAGCGGAACACGGCCGCCGGCGGCCATCTCGAGCTTGCCGAGCCAGGCGTTGGTGCCGTGGGCGAGCACCGCCACGCGGCCCTTGCCGCCGCCGACCTGCCGTCGCGCGCTGGCTTCGAGCGGCCACACCGTGGGGCTGGTCGAGGGCGTGGCGGGCGGCAGGCCCGGCCGCACACCGAGCTGAGCGCCCGCCGCAGCGGGGGCGGCAGCGTCGGTCGCCACGGACTGCGCGGCGGTGCCCGCGCACGCACCGACGAGCAGGCCGATCGCCAAGACCAAGGGGCGGGGTAGCTGTGTCATGTGGACCTCCGGGCGCGCGGCATAACACGGCTCGCCCGCGGCGAAAACCGGCGCAGACTCAGTCGCGCGCCCGCGCCTCCGCGCGATCTGTCTGAGCCTCGCCTTGTGGCCGCCGCTCAGCCCGCGGCCTCGGGGCGGAACGCCAGCTGCATGCCGTGCAGAAAGCGCCGCAGCACCTGGTCCTGACACGGGCGATAGTGCTTGTGACCCGGCTTGCGAAAGAGGGCGCTCAGCTCGTGCCGACTCAGGCGAAAGTCCGCGAGCGCGAGCGTGTCGAGCACCTGGTCGGCGTTGAGCTTCAGCGCGATGCGCAGCTTCATGAACACCATGTTGTTCGACAGGCGGTCCTCCGGCACCGGTTGTGGCCCGTCGCGGCGCCCCCGGCGGACGACGATCAGCCCGTTGAGGAAGCAGGCCAGCTGCCGGTCGGTGCACGGCTGGAACGCCGGGTCGTCGTCGCGCTTGAGCCAGTCGCTGATCTCGGCGCGCGAGGCGGGCTCCCCGGCCTCGGCGAAGGTGCGCATGACCTCGGCGTCGCTCAGGTCGAGGGCGAAGCGGACGCGCCGCAGGATGTCGTTGTTGGTCATGGTGAGCCTTGTCCCGGCCGGGTCGCCGCGCCGGAGGTGTCCGTGCTGTGGTGCCGCGCCCGCTCGACCGGCTGCCCTCGGGGCTCTACCTGAACGCGGGCTCGCGGTCTACGTGTCGGGCCTCGCGGTGGGCCCGGCGCGAGTCGCAGTGCGAGGCGCTACCAGGTCGAGTTCATGCCCATGGCCTGGGCGAGGTGCGCCTCGCAGAGCCCCTCGTCGTCGCCGGTCTCGGCGCGCTCGGCGGCGCAGTCCTCGCAGCCGGTCGCCGCGTCGAAGGCGGCCTCGGCTCGCAGCGCGCTGAAGCCCTGGGCCACGCGCATGTCGCCGCGGCCCAGGGCGCGCTCGTCGACCCACGACGCGCCGCCCCGGTGGCCTTGCGCCGGGCGCGCTCCTTCGGGCTTGCTGCGCTTGCTCATGACGCGGCTCCTGGACGCAGGCGCTGGGCGGGACCAGGGGCCGCCCAGCCTGGCTGCATTGTGGGTGCTCCCGGCGGAGCTCGGCAAGGGGCGTGACCTGCCCAGGGCGAGCGGCGACGCGCGGAGAAGGGCCCGCCGTCAAGGCCGGACGCTCGGGGCCACGGCCACCTTCTTGAGCGACCCCGACCACGCCGATACCATGCCGGCCAGGTGTGGGCTGCACGTCCCGCCCGCCACCTTGGGAGCCCCGATGCACGCCCGCCTTCTGCTTGTCCTCGCCCTGGCCACCACGCTGGGCCTCGCCGCCTGCAGCGACGACCCGACCGGCGGCGCCGATACGTCGACAGACGCGGTCGTCGACGGCGAGGCCGACGGCGGCGACCTGCCGAGCGACACCACCGTGACCACCGCCGACGCGGGCGCCCCCGTGGACGTGTTCGCGTGCCCGAGCGGTCACAACTGCAGCTGCGCACAGCACAGCGACTGCCTGAGCGGCCTGTGTCTCGACCTGGGTGCGGGCAAGCGCTGCGCCGAGCCCTGCGCCCAGCGCGACTGCCTGGGCGATCGCGTCTGCCGCCGCGTCGTGCTCTCGGGCAAGGGCGGCTGGGTCTGCGTCCCGCCGCGGGTCAACCTGTGCAACCCCTGCAAGGCCTCGGCGGCGTGCGCCGCGGTTGGGCTGGAGGACTCGCGCTGCGTCGACTACGGCGACCGGGGCGCCTTCTGCGGCGCGGCCTGCCAAGGCGACGCCGACTGTGGCGAGGGCTACGCCTGTCAGATGGCGACGGCGGTGGAGGGCGGCGCCAGCCTGCAGTGCGTCAAGGTCGACGGGGTCGGACTGGTCGCGGACTGTCCCTGCAGCGCCGCGGCGGCCAACGCCGAGCTCGAGACCCTGTGCCGCAAGTCGGGGACCGGCGAGGCGAGCTGCCCTGGCAA
>JAUIAC010000934.1 GCA_030425545.1 bacterium
GGGGGCCTGTGTGCAGTTTGGCGTGATCACGACGAAATTTGAGGTGAAGCTCTTTCTGCGTGCGTTCTAGGCCCAAGTCAGGCAGAACCACGCCACACTGACCACTGAACGCGGGGGCCTTCGCCACGCGCCCCCGGACCCCCGAGCACGCATGCCCCAGCTTCGCCAGCCCCTGCCCGACGGGCCGCTCGACCTCATTGGCGACGTGCACGGCGAGCTGGCGGCGCTCGAGACCCTGCTCGGCCACCTCGGCGTGGACACGGTCGCCTGCACGGCTAGCCGGCCGCTGGTGTTCGTGGGGGACCTCATCGACCGCGGCCCCGACAGCGTCGGCGTGGTGCGCCTGGTGCGGCGGCTGGCCGAGGCTGGGGTCGCCTGGTGCATCGCCGGCAACCACGAGATCAACCTGCTGCGCGGGCTGAAGCGTGAGGGCAACGGCTGGGCGCGCGGCGACGCCGAGGATCGCTACTCCATCGCGGATCCCTACGGCCACGTGACCGAGGGCCCCTTCGACAGCCGGCTGGCGACGGCGGCGGAGCGGGAGGAGACCCTGGCCTTCCTGCGGACCCTGCCGCTCGTGCTCGAGCGCGACGACCTGCGCGTGGTGCACGCCTGCTGGTGGCCGCGCTCCCTGGCGGCGCTGCCGGCCGAGGGCGACGTGGCCCGCCTGTCGACCCGCTGGCGCGACGACATCGACGCGGAGCTGCGGGCGACCGGGCTCCTGGACCGCTCCTACGCCGAGCTGCAGCGCTACCGCGGCCTGCGCGCGCGGCGGCTGCGGCCGAGCACCTACCCCGAGGCCCACGTAGCGGTGGAGCTGGCGCGGCGGCGGGACAACCCCATCAAGGCCATGACCTCCGGGGTCGAAGAGCCCATCGGCCCGGACGCGACGCCGCGCTTCCTCAGCGGCAAGTATCGCTACCTGCGGCGCGTGGCCTGGTGGCAGGACTACACCGACCCGCAGGCCGTGGTGGTGGGGCACTACTGGCGGCAGCGCAGCGCGCCCATCCCCGGCAAACCGGCGCCCTGGCAGACGCCCCGCTACACGGACTGGGCTGGCCCCAAGGGCAACGTGTTCTGCGTCGACTTCAGCGTCGGTCGCCGCTACGCCGAGCGGGTCTTCGGCAAGGCGCCGCCCTTTCGGGGCGCGCTGGCGGCCCTGCGCTGGCCGGAGCGCACGCTGGTGTTCGACGACCAGCCCGAGCCGGTGGCGACCACAGGGTGGGGCGAGCCTAGGGATCCTACAGAACTTGCGTGATCTCCAATAATGACGACAACTCCCGCCCGTCACAGCCTCCGCGGTGCCGGGAGCCTCTGATGCTGCACGACACCACCTCGCAATGGACCAGCGACCTCTGCACCCGGCTGGAGTATGCCGCGGCGCCGGGCGATAAACGCCTCACGCGCCGAGCGCAGGCGCTTGGCTTGGCGTTGTCCCGGAAGCCGGAGTTGTCGTTGCCGAAGCTGCTGACCGACGAGGCCGAGCTCGAGGCGGCCTACCGCTTGATCCGTAACGACCGGTGTCACTGGCGTGAACTCC
>JAUIAC010000935.1 GCA_030425545.1 bacterium
GCGTGCATCCACAGCTCGGCGATGCGCTCGGCCGTCGGCTCGCTCTGGACCGCGAACACCACCGCCGACGCCCCCCCGAGAAAGGCCTCCATGGCCTCGGTGCCCGGCTCCGCGTGCCCCACGGTGAAGCCGCGCTGCTGCAGGGCCTCGCCCAGCGACGCCAGCCAGGGCGACTCGTCCGAGGGCAACACGGCGTGCTGCGCGAGAGAGGCCGGTGAGCGCATGTCCGAGTCATTCATGGGTCACTCCGCGACCCGCAGCTCGCCCAGGCCGGGCGGCGCGGTGGTGCTTGGGGCGCGCTCCGCGGGAGCGCCGTGCCGAGCAGGGTAGGCCAAAATCGAGAGAGGGGGAGCCTGTGTGATCTATTTGCACACGTTCGCGGCCCCGGGCGTACCGGCGTCCTTGGCCACGCAACACTTGGTGTAGTTGCCGCACGTGCCCTTGGCGTCGTTGGCGACACAGACGTTGCCCGCCAGGCAGGCCTTCGAGGCGCAGTCCCACTTGAGCGAGTTGAAGCCGATGCCGTCGCCGTAGATGCAGGCGTCCGTGGCCTTGGTCCAGCAGTTCATGGCGTCGTTGGACTTCGGGTCGAAGCACGTGGGCTGCAGCATCATCGACTGGCCGGCGTTCCACGGCCACTTGTCGGTGTACGCGAGGCTGTCGACCGTCTTGCCGGCCTTGTTCACCAGCATGATCTGGTCGGACACGTTGTCGAGGGAGTAGGCCCCCTTGGCGCTGTTGTCACCCCACGCGTAGAAGGGCGCCAGGTTGTTGTTCTTGCTCCAGTCGCCCGAGCTGGCGAAGAGCACGAAGCCCCCTGCCGGCACGACGAAGGCGTCGAACCCGGGCGTCAGCGGCTTGGTCGCTGGGTCGAGCACCCCGCCCTTGACGCAGTAGGGGCCGGACGCGCTGGTCCAGGTCGCGGCGACCGCAGCGGCGCTCTGGCCCGTGCCGCTGGCGTCGGTGAGCGTGGTCCCCGAGCCCTCGTTGAGCGCCAGCGCCAGCAGGTTGCCGGTGTGCCCCTTGTCCCACTTCTGCTGCGGACCGAAGGCCTGGAAGAAGAGCGGCGCCGTGCTGACGTGGAAGCTCGCCACCGCGCCCTTGAGCGGCGCCACCAGCGAGCCCTGCGCGTTGAGCCGCCCGCCGAGGGTCAGCGCCTTCGCGGTGGTGGTCGCGGCCGGCCACGACTTCAGCGACGCGGAGCCACCGACGCGGCCGTTGACGTAGCCACGGACCACGCCGTCTTGCACCACCACGGCCAGGTGAACCCACTGACCGGTCAGCACCGGCCCGATGTCGACGTACTCGAAGTTCACGTTGCCGGCCGCGATCACCAGCTTGCCGCCGACGCTGCGCAGGCCGAGGCGGTACTCCCCCTCGACGCCGTAGCTGAACAGCTCGGTGCAGGTCGCGGTGCCCGCGTCGGTCTTGCAGGTGCCGCCGCTGGTGGCCGCGTCGAGCCGGAACCAACCGTGGAAGGTCATGCGGCCCATGAACGCGAAGGGCACCGTCTTTGCGGTCGCCTTGACGTGGCC
>JAUIAC010000216.1 GCA_030425545.1 bacterium
GTGTTCACGTCGGGCGGCACGCCCCAGAAGGTGTTGTTGGCCCAGCTGCCCTTGGGCACGCGGTTCTTGTCGAGCAGGGCCTTGCCGGGCTGGAAGCCGTGGTTCAGCAGCAGCCAGTCCTGGTGGTTGGCCTTGACCACGTAGATGTCGGGCAGGTTGTTGCCGTCGAGGTCGCCGACCACGAAGCCGTTGGCCTCCTCGCCGCGCCACTGCGGCACGTTGGTGGGCGTGGCGTCGGTGAACTTGCCGGGCCCGCCCTGGGCCTTGTCGTTGAGGTAGACCGCGGGCCAGTACTTGCCGGAGCTGCCGGTGTAGCGCCAGGTGATCACGTCGAGGTCGCCGTCGCCCTCCACGTCGACGAAGGTGCCGCCCGCCGTGTGCGGCTGCTTCTCGTTCTGCGGGTAGCGCAGGCCGTCGTCGTTGAGGAAGTTGCCGCCGGAGTTGAGGTAGACCCGGTCGGTCTGCCCCCAGTTCCAGATGATGGCGTCCGGCCAGCCGTCGCCGTTGATGTCCGCGAAGCCCACCGCGCGGCTGTTGAAGCCCGACACCGGGAAGTTCTTCTTGTTGCCGTAGGTGGCGTCCGAGAAGCTGCCCGGCTGGCCCTTGGCCACGTTGTTGCACGAGTTGTAGTAGAGCCGGTTCTGCACCGCGTTGTCGTTGGCGATGAGCAGGTCGTTGTCGCCGTCCTTGTCGACGTCGGCGATGCCCACGCCGCGCGAGGGCTCGCTGTGGTTCGGCAGCAGCTTGGTGTCCTTCTTGAAGCCGCCCTTGCCGTCGCCGACCCAGATGCGGTTGTAGCCGTCGCGGGTGACCAGCAGGTCGAGGTTGCCGTCGCAGGTCAGGTCCGCCACGAAGAAGCCGCGGGTCTGGTAGAGCTCGTTGTCGTAGCCCTTGTTCTCGACCTTGAAGGTGCCGTCGCTGACGTTGCGGTAGATGCAGATGTAGCGGTTGTAGCCCCGGAAGATGACGTCGAGGTCCTTGTCGCCGTCGATGTCCGCGACCACGGCGTTGCTGCGGTAGCGGCACGAGCCGGTCTCGTTGGGCATCTGGTGCGTGGCGTCGACGAACAGGCCCGGGTTGCCGTCCTTGTCCTTGGTCTGGATGAAGAGGTCGTCACGCCCCGAGCTGTGCCGCACGATGACGTCGTTGAGGCCGTCGCCGTTGGCGTCGATGATCAGCGGCCCGCCGTCGCCCGTGGTCTTGTCGAGCGGCAGCCGGTGGCCGAAGGGCTCGAGCACCACCGACTGGCCGTAGGTGAACGCCGTCTTGGCCACCAGCTCGTCGGCCTTGCCGCCGACCGAGGGGTTGACGATGCGCACGTCGACCTTGCCGTTCTTCGGGTACTTGGGGACCGTCACGCGGATCAGCGTCGGCCCCAGCCGCGTGATGGGATCGGCCTGCGTCCAGGTCGCCGTGTTGGCGTCGCCGAAGTAGACCTTTACCCCAGACTTGAAGCCCTGGCCGTAGAGCACGACCTCGTAGCCACCGCCGTTGGGACCCCGGTCGGGCACGATGCCCTGGAAGGCGAGCGCGGGCAGGCCGAGCGCCGCGAGGTACTCGAAGCCGTTGGTGAGCACGCCCTTCTGGCCGTCGGAGTTGGTCACCCGCACGTTGACCTTGCCCGGCAGGTGCGCCGGCACCTTGGCCACCAGCAGCGTGCCGCCGTTGAGCACGTTGACCGAGGTGGCGTTGGTGTAGCCGATGGCGTCGTTGCCGAAGCCCACCTGCGCGCCGGTGAGGAAGCCCTTGCCGTAGACGCTGACCAGGATGCCGCCGGTGGTGCTGCCGAACTTGGGCGTCATGTGCGACACCTCGGGCGCCGGCACCTTGGGGATGTAGACGAAGCCGCCCGCCTTGAGCGCGAACTGGCCGTCCGGGTTGACGATCTTCACCGCCACCGGGCCCGTTCCGGGAGGCGCCTTGGCCTTGATGATGCCGCTCGACTCGATCTGCACGTCCTTGTCGGCCAGCTGCTTGCTGCCGAAGAAGACCTTCGAGCCCTTGGCGCCCTGGACGAAGTTGGCGCCCTGGATCGTCACCACCGTGCCGCCGGTCTCCGCGCCCAAGCCTGGGAAGATGTTGGTGATCTCAGGCGGTGCGATGTAGAGGAAGCCGCCGCCCACGGTGTGGGTCGACAGGTCGGGGTTGGCGACGGTGACCGCCACGAGCCCGGCCTTGCCCGGCGGGGTGACGACCACGAGCTTGGTGCTGTCGGACACGGTGACCTTCTTGGCGACCACGTTGCCGAAGCGCACCGTGGCGCCGGTCTGGAAGCCGCTGCCGATGACCTCGATGGTGTCGTCGCCCAGGGTTGAGCCCTGGTTGGGCTTGATGCCGACGATCTTGGGCGGCGGGCGGAAGAGGAAGGCCTGGTTGAGCACCGCGCTCTGCCCGTCGGGGTTGATGGCCGCGACGTCGCTGAGGCCCGAGACCTGCTTGGGCGTCTTGACGATGAGGGTCTTGGTGTCCTTGACCTCGATCTCCGACTTCGGCACCTCGACGCAGTCCGCCTTGTTGACGAAGTGCGTGCAGAACATGACCCGCGTGGTCTTGTCGCCGAAGGCCGAGCCCTTGGCGCCGGTGGCGAAGAACTCGCCGGTCAACGTGACGGTCGTGCCGCCGGCCGAGGGGCCCGCCTTGGGGTTGAGGCTCACGAGCTTGGGCGGCGGCACGTAGGTGTAGGCCTTGGCGTTGAGCACCGACCAGCCGTCGGTGTCGGTGTGCACCACGTCGACGGCGCCGAGCGGGTGCGCCGGCGTGATGGCCTGGATGCCGTTGCCGGTCTTGGTGACGGCCGACGCGGGCAGCCCGTCGAAGAACACGAGCCCCTTGTCGTCGAGGTTGGCGCCGCTGAGCACCACCGGGCTGCCGCCCTTGGTCGGGCCGCTCGGCGGGTCGAAGGTGGCGACCTTGGGCTTGGCGCCCAGGCTCTGCGGGTCGGCGTAGGTGAAGCCCTTCTCCAGGGTCGCGAAGCCGCCGTCCGGCTGCAGCGCGATGACGTCGACCGTCGCGGTGACCGGCGACGGCGCCGTGACGAAGCGCGCCTGCTTGCCGCCCTTGAGCACCGCGGTCTGCACGGCGGGCACGACGCCAAAGACCAGCTGCGCGCCCTCCTGCAGGCCCTCTGCGTTGAGCAGCCCCCACGTGCCGCCGGTGGTCGGGCCCTTGGGCGGGGTCACCGACGTCAGCTTGGGCGGCGGCGCGATCTTGCTCGGGTCCATCCAGGCGAAGCTGGTCTTGCTGAGCGCGCTCTGGCCGTCCGGGTTGTCGACCCGCACGGCGGCGGCGTCGCCCGCTGTCCCGGCCGGGCTGCGCACCGTGAGCAGGCTGTCGCTGATGCGCACCAGGTCCGTCGCCTGGGCCTTGCCGAAGAAGACCTTGACCCCCTCCAGGAAGTGCTTGCCGCGGATGATGACCGGCGTGCCGCCCTTGGCCGTGCCCTTGCTCGGGAACACCGACGCGATCTGAGGCGGCAGCACGTAGAGGTAGGGCTTCTTGGCGGTGTTGGCCTGCCCGTCGGGGTTGCTGACCGCGACCTGCGCCGGGCCGGGGTCGGAGACCGGCGTCGTCGCCTTGATGACGAAGGGCGAGAGCACCTTCACGTCCTGCGCGTCCTTGCCGCCGAAGGTCACCTTGGCCTTGGTGCTGAAGTTCTTGCCGGCGATGGTCACGAGCGTGCCGCCCGCGGTGGCGCCGATGGCGGGGTCGAAGCTGTCGATGCGCGGCGCGCCGACCATGTCGAAGGCCGCCGAGAGCAGGCTGGTCTGGCCGTCGCCGTTGGTGACCGCGACGTCGAGCTTGCCGGACTCACCGGCGATGGTGGTGCCGGTGGCGATGGCGCTGTTGAGCACCGTCCAGCTGGCCAGCGGGCGGTAGCCGACAAAGCCCATGCCCGCCCCGGCGAAGCCCGCGCCGGTCAAGATCACCGCCGTGCCGCCGACCTCGGGGCCGCTCGCGGGGGTGATGCCCAGCAGCTTCGGCTTGGGGTTGTTGGGCGCGTTCCACGTGAAACCCGCGCCCTTGGTGTCGCCCTGCCCGTCGGGGTTGAGCAGCGTCACGTCCGCCGGTCCGATGAAGCCGGCCGGCGTGGTGAGCGTCGCGTAGCCGGCCTCGACCACGTGGACCTCGGCGATCTTGCCGCCGATGAGCACCTTGGCGCCGGGCTGGAAGTCGCTGCCCCAGACCACCAGGACCGTGCCGCCAGCGTGCGGGCCGCGGTCGGGCACGAGCTTGGCGATCTTCGGCGCGGGCTTGTCGAAGTTCTCGGAGGTGTACGTGAACAGGCCGGTGAGCTTGCCCTGCTGGCCGTCGGGGTTGACCACGTTGAGGTCGACCTTGCCGGCCTTGGCGACCGGCGGTACGAGCGCGGTGAGCACACCGCTCGCGGCCACGGTGACCTGGGTGGACGCGGTGGTGCCGAAGAAGACCTTGGCGCCCTTGGCGAAGAACTTGCCGCTGATGGCCACGGTGGTGCCGCCGTCGACGTGCGCCACCGTGGGGAACACGGCCTTGGGCTCGGGCGCGGGGATCTTGTAGCTGTAGGCCGCCTTGAGCACCGAGCTCATGCCGTCGGGGCGCGTCACCGCGGCGTCGACCAGGCCCTGCGGGTGGGCCGGAGACGTGCCGGTCAGGGCCGCGGCGCTCTGCACCTTGACCCCGGTCATGGGCCGGTAGCCCAGGAAGGCGAGCGAGCCGTCTGCGAACTCCTGGCCCGCGAAGGCCACGGTCTCCCCGCCGGCGTTGGCCCCGCTCGAGGGCTTGATCGACGTGAGCACCGGCGGCTGGATGCCAGGGCCGGGCTGGTAGTAGGTGAAGGCCCCGACCAGGGTGTTGGCCTTGCCGTCGGGCAGCATGACGCTGACGTTGGCCGGGCCTGCGCTGTGCGCCGGCGTCTCGACCACCAGCGCGTCGACCCCGTCGGCGCCGAGCACCTTGGCCGCCTTGCCACCGAAGAAGACCTTGGCCTTGGGGTCTGCGGGCGTGACGCGCACCAGCGCCACCGTGCCGCCGGCCACCGGACCGAGGCCCGGCCACACCGCGCTGACCTGGGGCTTGGGCCCCTTGGACGCAGGATCCCAGGCGAAGAAGCTGTTGCTCGCGGTGGCGTCGCCGACGCCCGGCACGACCACCTTGACGTGGTGCGCCCCCACCGGCAGGGCCGGCAGCGTGATCTGGACCGTCTTCGAGTCGATGAGCTGCGCCGTCTTCACCAGCGTGCTGCCGATGATGACCGACGTGCCCGCGCCGAAGCCGCTGCCGTGGATGATGTGCGTCGACCCGCCGGCCTTGCTGCCCGTGTCGGGGACCACCGAGCCGATGGCGACCTCTTTGCCCGGCTCGGTGGTGGCGTAGGTGAAGCCGCCCTTGAGCGTGTGGGTGAGGAAGTCGGGGTTGGTGACGGTGACGTCGGCCTTGCCCACGGAGCCCTTGGGGGTCTCGATGGTGAGCGTGGTGTTCGTGGCCGCCGTGACCTTGGCCTTGGCGCCACCGACGGTGACCACCGCCTGCGGGTGAAAGCCCTGCCCCGCGATGACGACCTTGGTGCCGCCCTCGGGCTTGCCCCAGCTCGGCGCCAGGGTGGCGACGAAGGGCGCCTCGAGCACGAAGTTGAACGCGTCCTGCAGCGACGCGGTCCAGCCGTCCGGGCTGGTCACGGCGATGTCCACCAGACCCGCCTCGTGAGCGGGCGTGACGAAGCTCATGGCCACGGGGCTCTCGAGCAGCGCGCCGACCGGCACCCCGCCGATGAAGACGATGGCGCCGGGGGTGAAGCCCTTGCCGCTGAGCGCGATCTGCGTGCCGCCGGCGGTGGTGCCCTGGCTGGGCTTGGCCCCTGTGACCGCGAGCGAGGGCTTGCTGCCGGTGGTGTAGACGAAGGCGCCCGTGAGCGCGCTGAACTGGCCGTCGGGGTTGACCCACATGACGTTGTTGCCGCCGGGCTTGCCGGGAGGGGTCGTGAAGCTGGCGAGCTTGCCGCCCGTGACCGCGGTGACCGCGCTGGCCGGCTTGCCGCCGACGAAGACCTGGCCGCCGGTGAGCAGGCCGGTGCCGTCCGCCCGCGCGAGCGTGCCGCCGGCCGAGGGGCCGATGGCCGGCTTGACCGACGTGAGCTTCGGCGCTGGGCCGAGATCCTTGGGATCCTTGTAGACGTAGGCGCCCTTGGCCGTCGCCGTGGCCAGCGTGTTGGCGTCCTGGACCACCACGTCGACCACGCCAGGCGCCGCCCCTGCGGGCACCTTGGCGCTGATGGTCTCGGAGTTGATGACGACCACCTGCGAGGCCGCCTTGCCGCCGAAGAAGACCTTGGCGTCCAGGGGCAGGTTGGCGCCGGCGAGCACCGTCCAGTGGCCGCCGGTGACCGGGCCGCTCGCCGGCGAGACCTGCGCGAGCGCGATGGAGGGGCCCGAGGGACCGGAGCCGCCCGCGTCCTTGTAGGTGAAGCCGTTCTTCAACACCGCGTCGGGGAAGCCCTGGGTCTTGACCGTGACGTCGGTGGGGCCCTCGTCGCCCTTGGGCAGCAGCACGCCGAGCCCCTCAGGGCCGAGCACGTAGGTGGTCTGGGCTTTGGCCTGGCCGAAGAGCACCTCGGCGCCCGGGCGCAGGTTCTTGCCCTTGACCACCACGACCACGCCGCCGGTGGTCGGCCCGGTCTTGGGCACCACCTCGGTGACCTCGGGCGGGCCGGCCTCGACATACTCGAAGCCCGAGGTGAGCACCGCGTCGTCGGCGCTCTTGGACTTCACCACCACGTCGACCTTGCCCTTCGCGCCCGCCGGAACAGTGACCGCGATGGCCTCGGCGCTCTTGGCCAGGATCGCCGTCGCTGGCGTCGCGCCGAAGAAGACCTCGCTGTCGGGACGCAGGTCGGTGCCCGAGATCACGGCCACGTAGCCGCCCTCGAGCGCGCCGGTGTTCGGGTTGACGCCCTTGAGCTGAGGCTTGGCCTGTGGCGCCTGGTAGGTGTAGGCGTTGGGCAGGTTGCCCAGCAGCCCGTCGGGGTTCTGCACCAGCACGGCCACCGCACCCTCTTTGTCGTGGGCGGGCGCCTTGCAGGTGGCCGAGGTGCCGTTGCCGTTGACCTTGACCCCGGTGCACGGCTTGTCGCCCAGCTGCACCACGAGCTGCGGCGCGAAGTGGGCGCCCTGGATCTCGACGTCGTTGCCGCCCGCGAGCGGGCCGACGTTGGGCTCGACCCCGTACACCACCGGCGGGTCGACGTAGTAGAGGAAGCCGTCGAGCTTCACGGCGCTCTGGCCGTCGGGGTTGGTGATGATGAGCGCTGCGAGGCCGGCGTCATGGGCCGGCGTGACGAAGGAGCCCTCCGTGGCGCTGGTCACCGACCACGAGGTGACCGCCTCGCCGCCGAGCATCAGGGTGGACTGCGTGTCGAAGCCGGTGCCGGTGACCTTGACCTTGGTGCCGCCGGCGATGCTGCCCGCGCCAGGGTGGACCGTGCCGACCGAGGGCTTGCCGCCCAGGTCGCTGGGATCGATGGCGGTGAAGCCAGCCTTGAGCACCGCGGCCTGGCCGTCCGGGTTCATCACCGCGAGGTCGTAGCTGCCGGGCGCCAGCGGCGCCGTGGTCAGCTGCGCGCTGGTGTCGCTGACGATGTCTGCCTTGGCCACGGGCTCCCAGTCGAGCAGAAAGGTGGCGCCGGGCTTGAGCTGCGCGCCGGTGACCAGGGCCACCGTCCCGCCCGTGGTGGGGCCCTGATTGGGCGAGATCTTGCTGAGGCTCGGCCCCTTCGCCGTGGTCTGCTGGTAGGTGTAGGCGCCGTCCCGCGAGGCGATGCCCCCGTCCGGGTTCTTGACCGCGACGGCGACCGCGCCCTCGGCGCCAGCGGGCGTGCGCACCACCAGTCGAGCGGGATACTCGGCCTTCAAGATCTCGGCCGTCGCGCCACCGAAGGTCACCTCGACGCCGTCCTGCAGGCCCGCGCCGGTGAGGACGACGATCGAGCCGCCGTCGACCGGCCCCTTGTCGGGCTCGAGCGTCGCGATGCCGACCGCCGCCGCCGTGGGGCCAGCGTCTTCGGCCGGACCGGCGTCGAGGCCACCGCCGAGGTCGTTGCTGATCTGGCCGTCGTTGCCGCCCCCGCCAGCGTTGATGTCGGCGTTGCCGTCACCGTCTGGGTTGCCCTCGCCGCACGCGATGGCGAAGGCGGAGAGCGAGAGCAGGACGACGGCGAGACGCAGCCCGGGGCGCGTGAGGAAGGTGTGGTGCACGGTGAGACTCCTGCGCGCCGCGAGAGAGGCGCGGCGGCGTCGCTGCGAGCGACGGAGGCCAGGTCTTGGGCCGGCGCGTCAAGGCAGCAAGGCGGCGGTCGATGGGGGGCACGGACCGACGAAGAAGATACCGGTTCGGGTGGCGGCGGGGCAAGCGCGGACTCGGATCGTTCAAGGTCCAGACAGGGTCGGATTTCTGGCGCATTCTCGAATCGTTCGCGGGCTGCGGCCGGCCGGCCTCGAGCGGGCGACGCGCATCTGCCGCAGACGCCGCAGGGCGTGGGCGCCCTCGGGCCCTGACCTCAGCTGCGGTCCCGTCGCGCTTCGAGCGCTGCGCGAAAGCGGGCGGCGTCGACCTCGGGCACCGAGCGCCAGCGGCCGCGGTCGGTCTTGCGCTCCAGCTCGCCGGCGCCGAGCTGGAGCGAGGTCACGTGCCGACCGTCGGGGCTGAAGACGTGGGCGCGCCCCTTGCGCCCGAGCACCACCAGCGTCTTGCGCTCGGTGTCGAAGAGCAGCCGTTGGGTCGGCGCGCTGCGGGCCTCCGACACCGCGGCGATGGTCGGCCGCTCGCCGCTGCGATGCCGGTGCTCGGCGTGCCGCGTCCGCCACCTGTGCCCACGAAAGACACGCTCGATGTCGCGCTGCAGGTCCGCCAACACCGGCTCGACCACGGCGTGCAGGTCCCCGCCGCGCTTGGCCAGGTGCCGTGACTGCGCCTGAAGGCGGTGGCGCGCCGCCGCCAGGGCCGAGCGCAGCCCTTGCGCGGACGACTTGTGCCCCTCGTCGGCGTGGGCCTTGGCGATGGCGTCCCACGACGTGCCGATCAGGTTGAGCCGAAGCCGACCGCCGCGCCGAGCGCCCGGCAGGTCGACCACCTGCACGGTCATGGCGACCCGCTCCGGCGCGCTCGGCGCCCCGTGTGGGTCCCGGCCGAGCTCGGAGGCGTAGGAGGCCGGCAGGAGCCCCGCAACCACCTGCCCCAACACCGCTAGCGGGCGCCCGGTGCCAGCGAAGGTCGGCAGCACGTCGACATGCAGGGCGTCGCCGGGCTGCACCAGCGCGATGACCTCGGGACGGTCGCCGAAGATGCGCGCCGTGCGCTCGTCGCCCCGGTCGATGCAGAGCTCCGCGAAGCCCTGCCACACCGGCTTGCCCGTGGCGCTGTAGCCGGCGAAGGCGGCCGAGGCGCGCGGCGGGCGCGCGTGTCGACACCCGGGGGCGTCACACTGAAAGCAGTACACGTGCCCCTGCCGCCAGCTACCGGCGGCGACCAGCGCGTCGTCGACGCGGCGCGCGAGGGCGGCGACCAGCGACGCGGCCTCGGCGCGTGGGTCGCCGCGCCGGAGGTCCAGCTCCAGGTGCAGCGCGAGCTGCTCCACCGGCGGCGAGCCCTCGAGCCCGCGCTCCGCGACCAACGCGCGCGCCAGCCGATGGAGCGCCGCCACGGCGACCTCGGCGTGGGTCGTCGACGGGGGCGGC
>JAUIAC010000936.1 GCA_030425545.1 bacterium
TGAAGGTGCTGGGCACCCCGGAGCAGGCCATCGCGCTGTCGGCGTCGGCGGTGCTCCAGGCCCCGGCCTTCCTGTTCCGCGTGGAACGTGGCGACACCAGCCGAAGCCAAGGCGACGCCGTGCCGCTGACCGACTGGGAGATGGCGTCGCGCCTGAGCTACTACCTGTGGGACTCCATGCCGGACGGGGCGCTCTTCGCCGCTGCCGCCCAGGGCAAGCTGCGCACGGCGGCCGAGGTCGAGGTGCAGGCTCGCCGCATGCTCGGGGACCCGCGAGCCCAGCGCGCGCTGCTCACCTTCCACCACCAGTGGCTTGGCACGGACCAGCTGCACCGCGTGTCGCCCGCGCGCCGGATCTACGGGCCGCTCTTCGGCATTGACCCGGTGCCGCCGCTCGACACCACCGGCGACGGCGAGTGGCCCGCGCTGATGAACCCGCTGCGGCGCTCGCTCGAGGTGGAGACCGATCTCTTCGTGCGGGACGCGCTCTTTGGTCGCCCGGGGCTCAGTGAGACCGAGCGCGCCGCCGCCGAGACGGCCGGCACGCTGGGCACGCTCACGGCCCTGATGACCGGCGAGCATGCCTACGTGTCGGAATATACGGCCCCGATCTACGGTGTCGGCAGCTGTGACAGCGTCGCCTTCCCCGGTGGCAAGACCGGCGGCAAGGGAGCCGGCTGCACCCTGGACGACAAGGCGGTGGACACGACGCGCAAGGAGCGCACCTCGGTCGCAGGCGTGGCGGCGACCTCGACCAGCTTCAGCTTTGATCTGCACCCCGCGACGGTGCCCAAGGGCCAGCGCGCCGGCGTGTTGACCCTGCCCTCGGTGCTCGCGCTCGGCGCCCACGCGGTGCACCCCTCGCCCATCCTGCGCGGCCTGCGCCTGCTCGAACGCATCGCCTGTGTGCACTTCAGCCCGCCGCCGCCGACGGCCGAGGAGTCCGCGCCCAAGGACACGCCCGACGCCACGTCGACCAACCGCGAGCGCACCGTGGCGGCCACGGACACCAAGGCCTGCTCGTATTGTCACGACACCATGGGCATGAACATGGCTGGCTTTGCCTTTGAGCACTACGACAGCTTTGGCCATTGGCGCGACAAAGACGCCGGCAAGCCGGTCGACGCGGCCGGCTCGCTGCCGCTGCCCGGCTCGGAGCCGGTGGCCTTCACCGACGCGGTGGACCTGGCGAAGAAGCTGTCGACGCACCCGGTCGTGCAGAACTGCTACGTACGGCAGCACGCGCGCTACGCCACCGGGGTCGAGGTGCCGGAAGACCACCCGGCGCTGGCCAAGCTGCAGGCGGCCTTCCGCAAAGACGACCGGGTGATCGAGCTGCTCGTGGCCATCACCACGAGCGACCTGTTCCGCTACCGCAACGCCGACGCGGCCCAGGGGGGCAACTGATATGGCAAACACCATCAACCGCCGTGACTTTCTCCGCATCCTCGGCTTCTCGGGCGCCGCGCTCGGGGTCGGCGCTGGGCTCGGCAGCCGCCCGTCGCTGGCCGACGGCGGCGCGCAAGCTGGGGA
>JAUIAC010000937.1 GCA_030425545.1 bacterium
GTGGCCGTCTCGACGCTGTCGCTGGGCCGCGCGCGGACGTTGGCGCGGGAGGCCTGAGTGGGCGCACGGAGGCGCGGCGTGGGGTCGAGGCCGGCCGTCGCCGGAGGGCGAGCGCGCCGGTGGCGTGGCGTGCGGACGTGGGTGGCGCTGGCCGCGGCGCTCACGCTGACGAGCGCCTGCGAGCGGGAGCCCGCCTTCGTGCAGGACGGCGCCTGGTTGGAGCGGGTCGAGACGCCGAGCGGGCTGCGCTACGGGTCGCCGGTGGCCGTGTTCGGCAGCGGCTTGGCCGGCAAGGTCCTGGTGCTCAGCGACCCCAGCGGCCACGCCGTGGAGGTGTTGATCCAGGGCGCGGGGCACGAGGGCATCTTCCCCGGCAGCGCGCCGGGCTACGTGGGGCAGGTGCGGTACGCCCGCGTCCGACGGCACGGCGCTGGCCTGGGATCCGACGTGCTCCGCGAGCCCTGGCTCGACGGACCGGTGGCCTTCGATCAGGCCTGTGTCGACGTGGCGTCTGGCGCGGCGACGCTCCCGACGTGTGTGCCGGTGGCGACCACCTGGCGAGGGGAGACGTGGCCGCAAGACGCGTCGGGCAAGGCGCCGCCGCTGCTCCGGCCTTGGAGCGCGAGCGGCGGCGCGACGGTGGAGGTCCCGGCTGGCGGTCTGCTCGAGGTGGCCGGGGTCGGGGTGCCTCTGCCCGGCGAAGGGCTGGCGTGGCTGGACACCCGGGTCACGCTGCCAGGGATGCCCGGAGAGCTGACGGCCACCGTCGCCGTGTTCCCGTGGGGGCCCGCAGGGGAGCGGCGCGCGCACGTGATCGCGGCGCCGGCGTGGCTGGGCCCCGAGGCCGGACCTCGGCAGGTGCAGGTTCGGCTGCGGCGCCGGCGCGCCGTGGCAGGGGTCCCGCCGAGCGACTGGCCGACGACCCTGTCGCCGTGGGCGCCGGCGGTGGCCGTCCGGCTCACCACGCCTGAGGTCATCGCGCTAGGCGGTGTGCTCGCGCTGCGACGTGGTGAGGTCAGCGCCCTGCGGTTCTCGGGCCGCTGGGCCAGGCCGTGGCCCGGCGGGCCGACGCCCAGCGCGCCGGGGCTGACGCTGCGCCTGGTCGGGGCGTGGCAGACGAAGGCGGGGACGCAGACGTGGGGCGCGTCCGGGCCGAGCCAGGGGAGCCTGCCTTTCGTCGGTCCCGTGGCTCGGGCCGCGCTGACGTCCGCGGCCTGGTTCGCCGGGCCCTGGCCCCAGGTGGGCGCCGGCACCTTCACCGGGTCCGTCCAGCTTGTGCTGCGCGGTGGCGGCCGCGAGGTGCGTGTGCCACAGCAGGGGGACGTGGACGCTTCGCTGGCGCCGACCGTGCAGCGCATCACCGTGTCTTGGAGCGCGTCGACCCTCGCGGGGCTCGCGCGCTTTGGCCTGAGCGCCGTGGCCGGGGAGCTGCTCGCCCGCGTGCGCGAGATTGTCGCGTCGCACTTCGTGGCCAACGCGGTGGAGGTTCGGCTGGTCCGCGCCGAGATGCTGGACGGCGGTCGATGTCCGG
>JAUIAC010000217.1 GCA_030425545.1 bacterium
CGGTCCCAACCGGCAGCGCCCGGTACTTGTGGGCGCCGCTCGTGCGGGCAAACTTCACCCCGCCACAGCCTGCCGTCACCAGCGCGCAGGCGACGAGGGCGGCGAGGCACGTCGCTCGCGTCGGGCTTCGTAGCGGGCGCGCCCTGGGCTCCAACAGGTCAACACGGTTCACAAGACGATGCACAGGCGCCTCCGGCGGCGGTTGGGGGCAGGTGGCTCGGCGCCGACCGCGCCTGGCTGCCCAGCCGCGCGGTCGAGGTCTGTCACGATCCACCCTCAGTCGGCGCGAAGCTATGCGGGCGGCGGGCGCGGACGCAAGCCCAAAACACCCCGCGCACGCGCCCTGTCGACCCCTGACCAGCGGGCTGCGCGGCCACGAGGTGCTGAGATCGCGCTCCTACGAGGCCAGCGCGGTGCGCGCCTGTTGCAGCGCCCCCTGTCCCGCCTGGAGCCGGGCCACCGTGGCGGCGTTGTGGTCTGCCTTGAAGCGAACGCACGCCGCGATCTGGTCGCGGACCTCCGGCGGATAGGGGAAGAACCCGAGGTCGAGCGTCGGATCGTGGGCCAGCCAGCTCTGCACGTCCCTGGGATCCAGCGCCCACAGGTTCGGCTCGTCAGCCAGGTAGCGCTTGTCGAGCCACCAGTCGGTGAAGCCGTGCGCGACGTGGTGGCGCTCGTACACCGGTGTGCCGGGAAAGGGCACAAGCACGCCGCGGTTGTTGAACCACTCGGTGTGCGGCGCGAGCTCCGCCATGAAGTCGAGCGTGGCCTGGAGCGCGGCGACCGTCTCGCCCGGGAAGCCGAACATGAAGTTGACCACCGTGCTCATGCCCAGCTTGTGGGCCGCGGCGACGGCGTCGCGCACGTGCTGGGGGCGCTGCCCCTTGTCGATGCTGCGCAGGGTGGCGAGGTCGCCGCTCTCGATGCCGAAGTTGACGGCCACGCACCCAGAGGCCGCCATGCGCGCCAGGGTCGGCTCACGTGCCATGTTGGCCGGTGTGATGCACGACCAGGTCGAGCCCCGGATCACCGGGTCGGCGTCCATGGCGTCGCACAGGGCTCGGAGCCTCGGGCGGTTCGCGGTGAAGGCGTCGTCCCAGAACGAGAAGTGACCGACGCCCCAGCGCTCCTTGAGCGCCCGCATCTCGCCCACCACGTCGGCCGCGCTGCGCCAGCGAAAGGTGCGTCCGGTCACGTGGTTGGCGCAGAAGGTGCACTTCGCGGGGCAACCCCGGCTGGTCATCATGCCGCCCGGG
Source organism: bacterium (assembly GCA_030425545.1). GTDB lineage: Bacteria > Myxococcota_A > UBA9042 > UBA9042 > UBA9042 > UBA9042. Next base: position 1,257 of record JAUIAC010000217.1, read on the forward strand.
ACCACGGTGCCGTTGGCGACGTACCAGCTCGGCTCGTAGCAGCCGTAGGCGGTCAGCGGCCAGGGCAGGGTGTCGAGCTGCTCCAGGAAGCCGCCGGGCGTGGTGCCCTCCGCCGTACACACCCCGGGGATCGGCGCCGGCCAGCGGCCCGCCTCGACCGCGTCGGCCAGCGCCGGCAGGGCGCGCTCTCCCTCGCCGACAATGGCGGCGTCGAGCCCGTGCGCCAGCGCCTCGTGGGGGCGGACCGTGGTGTGCGGGCCGCCGGCCACGAGCACGGCGCGCATCCCGGGCGCCTGCCGCAGCGCGCCGGTCAGCTCGTAGGCCGCCAGCGCGTTGTAGGTGAAGAGGGTCAGGCCGATGATCTGGGGGTCGAAGTCCAGGGCGGCGGCCACCACGTCGGCCGTCGAGCCCGTCCACCGCACCGCCGCCGCGTCGAGGCAACGCACCTCGTGGCCGGCTTCGAGCAGCGCGGCCGCGACGTATTGCTGCCCGAGGTAGGGCGCGCCCATGCGCTGCGGGAGGTGGGGCAGGATCAGGAGCACGCGAGCCATGGCTCCGTTGTAGCAGCAATGGACGCCCCAGCGCGACGAGGCGGCGGCTCCGGCGACGCGCGCCCACCGGTGGCGGTTTCCAAAGCAAGCCGATCCGCTGTAGCTTGCTCACCACCTTGACCCCCGAAACATTGCCGCCGCGCGCACGGACCTGAGCCCGCCGCGGCCCCATGGAGGCCCCATGCATCACGGCACCGAGTTTGCGGTGGTGATCACCGTCAGCGTCGCGCTCGCTGTCGGCGCGGCGACGCGGGCGGCGGCCACGCGGCTGCGATTCCCCTACACCATCGCCATGTTGGTCATCGGCCTCGCGGTCGGCATCGCGCTGCGGCAGCCCTTCTTCGGGCTCGAAGAGGTGATGCGGAACTTCGCCGATCCGCACTACCACGCACACGCGACCGAGTACCTGGTCTACGCCCTGGGCAGCGCCCGCGGCATCAGCCCGGACCTCATCATGTTCGTGTTCCTGCCCGCGCTGATCTTCGAGTCCGCCTTCGCCATCGATCTGCACACGTTCAAAAAGACGGTCGGCCCCGCCATCGTCTACGCCGTGCCCGCGCTGCTGGTGGCCACCGCCGCGACCGGTGGGGCGCTCTTCTACCTGCTCGCGCCCTTCGGCTGGGACTGGGTGGGCGCCTACGCCGAACAGAAGGCGGCGGGGGGGCCCGACATCGCCAACGGCGCGCTGCTGCTCGCGTTGCTCTTCGGTGCGCTGATCAGCGCGACCGATCCCGTCGCGGTGGTCGCGCTGCTGCGTGAGCTGGGCGTCAGCAAGAAGATGTCGCACCTCATCGAGGGCGAGTCCCTGCTCAACGACGGCACTGCCATCGTGGTCTTTGGCGTCCTGCTCGAGCTGGCCGTCGGCGAGCACTTCCACGGCGTCGGCGCGACGCTCGGCCACTTCCTCGTCGTCGTCGTGGGCGGCCTCGCGGTCGGCCTCGCGCTGGCGGGCTTCCTCGCCTGGTGGATCGGCAAGACCTTCAACGACCCCAGCGTGGAGATCACCCTCACCATCGTGCTCGGCTACACGGCGATGTTCGTGGCTGAGGGGCTCTTTCACGTCTCGGGCGTGATGGCGCTGGTGGCGGCGGGGCTGTGGCTCGGTGGCCCCGCGCGTACGCGCATCTCCCCGGAGATCGGCCACTTCCTGCACCACTTCTGGGAGCTGCTCGCCTACCTGGCCAACACGCTCATCTTCTTCCTGGTGGGCATGGTCATCGGCACGCAGGCGCACTCGGCCAGCTTCGGGGACTTTGGCCTGATCATCGTCATCTACCTGATCGTCATGGCGATTCGCTTCGGCGTGGTCTTTCTCTTCCGGCCGATGGCCAACCTGGTGGGCGACGACATCAGCCCCACCGACGGGCTGGTCGTGGCCTGGGGCGGGCTGCGTGGCGCCGTGTCCATGTCCCTGGTGTTGGTCATCGCGGCCAACCCCTTGATCCCGGAGTCCGTGCGCGACCAGGTGCTCATCTTGGGGGCGGGCGTGGTCTTTCTGACCATCGCGGTCAACGGCATGACCATGGGCAAGCTGCTGTCGAAGCTGGGCTACGACAAGGCGCCGCTCACCGAGCAGCTGGCCGCGCTCTCGGCCCAGGCGTCCGTGCTCGACCACGTGATGCACACCATCGAAGAGGTGCGAAACTCCCGTGAGCTGCGGACCGTGTCCTGGGGCGACGTCGAGCTCGACGTGCGCAGCCGGCGCAGCACCCTCAAGCGCGAGATCGACAAGCTGCAGAACACCCTCGCGGGGCTCGACGTGGCCGAGCGGCAGAAGGGCTACTGGCTGCAGGCGCTGAACGTGGAGCGCCTGGCTTACTGGGACGCCTTCGCCGGCGGCACCCTTGGCTCGGCCGCGGTCAAGGTCATGGACCACGAGATCAACCTGCAGTTCGACGTGGTGGCTCAGGGCGACCTGGAGCCGCCAGCCCAGCGCGCGCCCTCGCCCAGCGGTCTCCGAGCCGCCATCACGCGGTCGCTGCGGCGGAGCGAGGGGCTGCGTGGGCTCTACACGGCCTTCGAGTTCGACAACCTGACCCTGCAGTACGACCTGGCGCGCGCGGAGAGCATGGCGGCGAAGAAGGTGGTCAGCAGCTTGAACGCCATCGAGGGCGTGAGCCCCGAGGTCGCCCAGCACATCAGCGAGACCTACACGGGCTACATGCGCAGCGCCAAGGAGCGGCTCGAGGAGATGCGCGTCAACCTGCCCGAGATCACGCAGGCGATCGAGACCCGGCTGGCGCAGCGAATCGCGCTGAACTTCGAGCGCGAGGAGTACGAGCACCTGGCCCACCGCGGCGCCCTGGAGAGCGACCTCGCGGCCCGCCTGCAGGCCGTGGTCGAGGAGAAGATGGTCCGGTTGGCCGACGGCGCCACGTCGAGCGCGCTGCCCGAGGTGGCCGACTTGATGCGGGAGATCCCCCTGCTCGAGCCGCTCGATGACGCCGCGCGGCAGCGGCTGGCGGCGGCGGCGAACATGATCGTGGTGCCCGCGGGAGAGTACCTGTTCCGTCAGGGCGAGCGCGGCGACGCCATGTACGTCATCACCCGTGGCGCCGCAGACGTGCTCATCGGCGCGAAGGGCGAGGAGCACGTGGTCGACGTGCTCGGTGGCGGCGACATCCTCGGCGAGATGGCCTTGCTCACGGGCGACCCGCGGACCGCGTCGATTCGCGCCGCGACCTCGGTGACCTTGGTGCGCATCGGGCGCGCGGCCTTCGACGATCTGATGGAGGGCAACGAGGCCCTGCGCTCGTCGGTGTGGGACGCCTTCGCGCAGCGGCGCTTCGACAACCACCTCCGCAGCCTGCGTGGCTTCAAGCACCTCGACCGAGACGAGCGGGTGGCGTGGATCTCCGGCTGCGAGCACATGGACCTCGACGAGGGCGCCATGAGCGAGCTCAGCAGCGGCGCCGACTGGCTCTTCGTGCTCACAGGCAGCATCCGCACGGTTGGCCAGAACCAGGACGTGGTCGCGCCCGCGTTGGTGCGGGTCGGCGCCAACCGCACGCTCTCTTGCCGCAGCTCCGCGCGCGTGGTCCTGCTGCCCGAGCGCGACGCGGCGCCAGACGAGGCCGCAGCCTGAGGATGTCCTGACCCGGCGGCGGGTCCGGCTCAGAGCGCTCTTCGGAGTGTCTAATCCGGCGCGCCATGCCGCCCAGCGCCGCCGGCGAAACGCGCGGCGCCGGCCCGGGCCTCACCGGTGTCGAGCGCGGGCAGGCCCAGGCTCAGCTCGCGCGCCAGGGCGTCGGCCTCCGGCAGCCCCCACTGCGCCAAAACGCTGGCGCGGTCTCCACGCAGGGCGGCCTGGGGCAGCGCGGCCAGCTCCTGAGCCAACGCCACCGCGGCCGTCACCGCGTCCCCCTCGGGCACGAGGCGGTTGACCAAGCCCATGGCCATGGCCTCGTCGGCGCCGACCTCTCGTCCCGTCAAGATCAGATCCAGCGCGCGGCTCTGGCCCACGAGCCGGGGCAGGCGCACCGTGCCGCCGTCGATGAGCGGCACACCCCAGCGACGGCAGAGGACCCCAAAACGCGCCGTCGGGTCTGCCACACGCAGATCGCACCACAGCGCCAGCTCGAGCCCTCCCGCCACCGCCGGCCCCGCCACGGCGGCGATCACGGGCTTGCTCAGCACCATGCGCGTCGGCCCCATGGGCCCGTCGCCGTCGGGCGCCACCCGGTTGCCACGACCCGCCGCGACCGCCTTCAGGTCCGCGCCGGCGCAGAAGCAGCCCGCTCCTCCCGTGAGCACCGCCACCCGCGCGGAGGGGTCGGCGTCGAAGGCGCGAAACGCGGCTGCCAGCGCCTCGGCGGTCGGCCGGTCGACGGCGTTGCGCACCTCGGGGCGGTTGAGCGTGACGACCCGCACGGGCCCTTCGTTGTGGACGACGACGTTCATCGCGGTCTCCTGGTGTCGCGGTTCTTGCGCCGGCGCCAATTCGGGCCGCCAGGGCCGGCGAGCTCGCCCGCACGGCCCGTTGGCCAGCCTAGCGCGCCGGGGTCGGTCTGGGCGACCCGGTGCGGTCGTTCACACGCCCTGCAGCCAGGTCCGGAGCGGGAGGCACTCTGCTAGGCTGCGGCCGTGAACGCCGCCTCCCCGCTCGCAGCTGCAGTTGCCCGACGCGCCGCCACCGCAGGCGCCCCGCGGAGCTCGGCCCCACGTCACGCGCGCTGGATCGCCCTCGGGCTCGGGTTGCTGTGGTGCAAGGTGCTGCTCTTCTGCGCCTGGCAGGGCGACGACGCCTTCATCACCCACCGAAGCGCGGCCAACCTGGTCGCCGGGCACGGCGCGGTGTGGAACGTGGGCGAGCGGGTCCAGGCCTACACCCACCCGCTCTGGTTCGCCGTGTCGACCTTCTGTCACGCGCTCGTGGGCGAGGGCTTCGTCAGCGTGCTGCTTGTCTCCATGGGCCTCACCGGCGTGACGGTCGCCGGCATCGGGCTGGGTGTGGCGCGTGACTGGCGGGTGGGCGCGCTCCTGGTCGGGGCGCTGTCGACCTCGTCGGCGGTGGTGGACTACGGCGTCTCCGGGCTCGAGAACCCGCTGCTCTACCTGCTCCTGGTGGGCGGGCTGCTCGCTACGACGAAGCTGCCCATGCCGCGTGAGATCCGCTTCGCGGGCGCCCTGGTCGCGGCGGTGGGGCTGACCCGACTGGACGCCCTGGTGCTGGCTGGGCCGCCGCTGCTGGCCATGGTCAGCGGCATCCGTCCGCGGCGGCTGGCGCTTCGCCCCCTGGTCGTGGCGGCGGTGCCACTCGCCCTCTGGGTCGTCGTGAGCGTCGTGTACTACGGCGTGCCCGTGCCCAACACGGCGCTCGCCAAGCTCAACCTCGGCATCGCCAAGCCCGCGCTGTGGGCGCAGGGGGCGCGCTACTTGCGCTGGTCGGTGGTGCACGACCCGACCACGCCGACGCTCATCGGCGCTGGCGTGGCGCTGGCGCTGTGGCGGGGCGGTCGAGTGGAGCGCGCGGCGGCGACGGGCGTGCTGCTCTACCTCGCCTATGTGGTCTCCATTGGCGGGGACTTCATGGCCGGGCGCTTTCTCGCCGCGCCCACGGTGGTCGGCGCGACCCTGGTCGCCCGGGTCTGGCGCCCGGCGCGAGATGCAGGCGCGGCGCCGGCGAGCGGCCGCCACGCGCGGTGGGTCACAGCCTTGGCGCTGTGCGTGTGCGCGGTGGGACTGGCGCGACCCACGTCCCCGTGGCGGACGCCGGTGGACTACGGCAACGGTCGACCGCCGGCAGACATCGTCGGTGCGGACGGCATCGCGGACGAGCGCGCGCTCTACCAGCGGACCACCGGCCTGCTGCGCAACCTGGTGGCCTGGTCCGCGCTGCGCGACGCGGGCGCGCCGATCCCCCCCTACCCGCGCGCACGCCTGGGACACCGGCACCGGGGCCGCTCGGGCGTGTCGCTGCAAGACGAGGTGGGCTTCTACGGCTACTTCGCCGGGCCAGGGACCTACGTGGTCGACGCCTGGGCGCTGGCCGACCCCCTGCTGGCGCGCGTGCCCTACGTGCCGGTGGAGGGCTGGCGTGTCGGTCACTACCCGCGCCGCTTGCCGGACGGCTACTACGAGAGCTTGCAGCAGAACCGCAACCTGATCCGAGACCCGGCCCTGCGCGCCGCCTACGCCGACATCCGGCTCGTCACGCGCGCGCCGGTGTTCGCAGAGGGCAGGGCGGGCGCGGTGTGGCGCCTGCTGACGGGCGCGCACGCAGCTGCGTTTCGCGCGGCTGCCGCCACGCGCGCGCCACGCGAGGCCCCGCGCTGAGGCCCGACGCGGGCGCCCTGGCCTGGGTGCCGCCCCGCCCGCGCGCCCCAGGCGCCGTTGCGCATTGTGCTGTGGGCTCCTAGCCTTCGCTCATGCCCGACGTGCCACCCTCCGCCGCTGTCCCAACGACGCCCCCAGACTCTCCGGCCCTCCCGCGCGCGGCGCTCCCCGAGGCGGTCGCGCCCACCGGCCAGAGCTCGGTGGTCTACCTGCCCCACCAGTGGTTCGCTGCGTGCGAGTCCAAAGCGCTCCGCCGCCACCCCAAGCCGGTCACGCTCCAGGGCGTCCGGCTGGTCTTGTTCCGCGGCGCTGACGGCGCGCCGGCTGCCCTGCTGGACCGTTGCCCGCACCGCAACGTGCCGCTCTCTCGGGGCAGCGTGGTCGGGGGTGAGCTCGAGTGCGCTTACCACGGCTGGCGTTTCGAGTCGGGGGGCGCCTGCACCCGTGTCCCAGGACTGTGTCGCGACTCCGGCGAGCGTGGCGCCGCGAGCCGACGCGCGCCGGCCTTCGCCACGCGCGAGCTCGACGGCTTCGTGTGGGTCTACTCAACCCCGGACGCCACGCCGACGACAGAGCCCTATCGCCTGCCCAAGCTCGACGCGCCGGGCTACACCACGGTGCGTCGCTCGGTCGACTTTCCCGGGACGCTGGTCGCCACGGTCGAGAACGCCCTCGACGTGCCCCACACCGCGTTTCTGCACCGGGGGCTCTTCCGCGGCGCTGGCGAGCCCAACCGCATCGACGTGCGGGTCACGCGCACCGCGACCAGCGTCGAGGCGGAGTACATCGGCGAGCCACGGCCCGAGGGGCTCGTGGGGCGCATGCTCTCCCCGTCCGGTGGTCTGGTGCAGCACTGGGACCGCTTCATCTTGCCCTGCGTGGCCCAGGTGGAGTACCGCCTCGGCGACGAGAATCACTTCCTTGTCACGTCGATCATGACGCCTGTCGACGGTCACCTGACCCGCGCGTTCGCCGTGTTGAGCTTCAACCTGCGGGTTCCGGGGTGGCTGATTCAGCCCTTCCTCGCGCCCATCGCCATGCGCATCTTCAAGCAGGACGCCGAGATCCTGGGCCTGCAGAGCGAGGCGGGCGCGTTCTGGGGCGGCGAACGCTACGTCTCGACCGAGATCGACATCCTCGGCGCCCAGATTCAACGGCTGCTCAAGCGCGCCGCAGACGGGCGCCTGGGCCCGGACGACAAGCCCTGGGTCAAGGAGCTCGTGCTCGAGGCGTGAGCTGCGTCACGCGACCTGCCCAGCGGCATCGGCCGGCAGGGCCGCGCCCCGCCTCAGGGCATGCCCCAGATGTCCGGGACGAAGCCAGCCTGCATCTGCGGCGATGAGCTCAAGCTGAAGCGCTGTGGCAGCAGGCCGCCGGTGGTGTAGGTCACGTCCACGTACATCAGCGTGTGGGGGAAGCTCGGCACGGCGGCGATCTTGGTCCATGTACCGCCCGGCCCCTTGTCCAGCTGGATGTCGCCCCACAGCTTGCCCTTGTCGTTGCTCCACCAGAGCCGCACGTCGTCGACCTTCAGCGTCGCGGTGCCGGGGTCGACCAGCGCGGTCACCAGGGTGACGGCGTTGCCGGCCTGGGTCTGAAAGCTGGGAGCCTTGGGCAGCGTGGCGTAGGTGCTGTCGGTCTTGAACCAGTGGCGGAACCAGGCCCGCTGGGCGCCCTCGGCACGCAGCGTCGCGCGCGCCGTGATCGCCTCGGGCCCGCCGGGCAGCGCCTTGCCGTACACCTGGTACACCCCGTGGTCGTAGTTGCCGACGATGCTCATGCGCTTGTGCGAGCCGGGCCACGCGTTCCACGTCGCCATGTGCGCGGTCAGGGGGAAGAACTCGTCGCTGCTGCCGTTGACGAGGAACACCGCGCCCTTCGCCTTGGCCAGCGCCACGCTGGGCTGAATCAAGGTCTGCATCAGCTTGGTCCAGGTCGGGCTCTGCACCGTCATCTTCGCGACCTTGAGCAGGCTGTGCTGCCAGGCGTTGGGGCTCTGGGTGGCGACGTCCCAGGCCAGCACGCCCGAGAGCGGCACCGCGGCCTTGATCCGCGGGTCTTGCCCCGCCGCGAGGTGACTGACCACGCCGCCAGCGCTGTA
>JAUIAC010000218.1 GCA_030425545.1 bacterium
ACACCACCTCCGCGTTGGACGGAGACAGTGATCTCTGGGGATCCATTGCGCAACATTTCCGGTGTAAGATTCCTGGCGAGGTCATCTAGGCTCTTCACCACACGAGAGCACAACCCGCTATTCTGCGCCGAACCGACTGCGGACGGCTGGAATCGGTACTTCACCACCTTCCCCGACGCCAACAAAATCGCCGAGGTGTCACGTGCTGGCTTAAGTCCGGCCGGCGATCAGGCCTTGATGTATATGAAGATCCAGCGTGACTTTCTCGACGGGCTCGGCCACGACTTCCTGCTGGGGCGCAGGCAAGGGTCATGGACGATCCTCCGCGCGACCCTGGCATGCAACTCGTGAGTGGGCCACCGCGTACGGAGTTTCTGATGACACCGGCGACGAGCACGGCGCACGTGTCGCGCATTGCGTGGGTGGTGTGGACGCTCGCTCCCCCGCTGCTCGCAGCCGCCTTGCTGGTCGGCGTGGTGGCGTGGGGCAACGGAGGCATCGACCGTGTCGTCCGCACGCGCAGACCGCGCCCGGCCTTCAGTCCCCGTACATGTAACTGGCGGTGTCACAATCACGGATGCCGTCACGGCATGCGCGTGGTCGGGCCACCGCTGGCTGGGCCGACTCGAAATGGCCGGGTCGGCGGCCTATTCGGTTGGACGGTCCAGGCCCTCCACGCCACCGGCAGCTATCGCACCGCCAACTTGCTCGTGTTCTGCCTGCTGTGGCCTGCTTTGGCGCTCGGCCTCTGGAGTTGGGTGGTCTGGCAGGGGCTGCAGCTGCGAACCCTGCCTCGTGTGGAGGATGTGGCCCCGGGAGGCGCCCCGTGAACGACTGGCTCTCCCAGGCGGCCAACGGTCTCTACATGCTGTGCGTCGACTTCATGATCCACAGTGCGAACGCGCTCGGCTGGACCTATGTGGACACGAACACAGTGCTGCTACTGGTGGTGTTTCCGCTGACGCCGGCAGTGTTGTTGGCGGTTGGACTCTGGCAACGCCGCCGACTGCGGCGATGCCGCCGAAAGTAAATGCCAGGCGTTTCGCTTGCGGCTGCGAGCGAGCCGGTTGGGTGCGGGGCACCTGCAGCCAACGAGCCCACGTCCGTGGCTGGAGACCTCAGCGGCAGAGTCGCCGCAGACGGAGGCGGCAGCGATGCAGAGGGCCTCCGCCAGCACACCCCCAGCCCTGCCCGGAGCGCGGGGCGCGCGCGGTCCAGGGCAAGCCCGTTGGGCGCAGCCGCGCAGCGGTCGGCGAGCGCTTCGCTCGGCGAACCCTTGAGGGCGTGCAGACCGTGCTGAAGGGAGTAGGATGCGGTGGCGGAGGTCCGGGCATCGATGCCGCCGGTGAGCGGCACCGAAGCGTGGTCGAAGGAGCCGGAGAAAGATGCGATGTCGGCTTGCGTTCGAAGAGAGAGTCTATCCTCCTGGGAGGCCCTTCGCAGGCGTATACCTGATTTGGGAGCGCGACTTCTGGCGGCGCGCTCGAACTGGCAACTACAAGCGCAGGTGAGCTGATGGCGCCGGCGCCCCTCCAAAACCACCGCATGTCTGGCTGTTGGCTGCACGGGCTGCTCGTGCTGGCCGCGGTCACGTCGGCGACCCCGGCCATGGCTGGCACACGGTGCGGTCCGAGCTCGTGTAGCGATGGGCAGGTCTGCTGCAATGCGTCCTGCGGGATCTGTACCAGTCCGGAGCAAGCCTGCATTCAGCGGCACTGTGGCTGGGGGCCGCGCACGGTCGGGCAGCACGAGCCGGTACTCCCGATGTCCATGGTGTCCCCATTCGCGGTCACGGCGGTGCGGCTTGCGGCGCGTCATGAACGCACCGAGATCAGCAACGCGACGTGGAGCGGCGCGTCCACGCTGGTCGCCGGCCAGGTGGCGCTGCCGCTGGGTCATGCGGTCTGGTTCGAAGGGGCGGTGGAACGCGCCTGGCCGGACCTCGCGGACCCTGGACCTGGCACCAACACGGTCATGGTCAACGGCCACCGTGGGGCGTCGGTTGGGCTGTCGGCCAATCTACCCGTGGGCTCACCGCGCGTGCACTTCGCTGTGCAGGTTGGCGCTGGAGTGGCGCAGCGCCGCTTGGAGAGGACTGACGACAACGGGAACGGCAACGCCGAATGGGCTGGGCGGCCTCCCGGTAGGTTGCTGGTCGGAGCGACGGCCGCAGCTGGCTTCAATGCGATTGGGGTGAGCGCGGATCTGCGCCTGAAGATGCCGGTTGGCGGAGGGGCCGGCTTGTTGGCGTTGGGTGGTACAAGCTGGGTCACTGGAGTGTCGGCGTCTGCCAAGTGGGGACCGCTGCTCGGCAGAGGAAGCGCTCGAATCCTCTGGCACCAGTCGCGGGGCTTCGCGGAGCCAGAGCACGTGCGCGTCTCAGGTGGGTTGTACACCGACGTGCTGCCGGTGCTTGTGGGCGTCGAGGCCGGGGGTGCACCGTTCGAGGACGAGGTCAGTTGGGACGTCGGACTGCGGCTGCGCTTCGTCGCTGGAGATGCGAGGTGAACGCCGCCATTCGTTGTAGCTCGACGGACCAAGCGACGGTGGGACGCGACAGTATGCCGTCCCCCATCCCCCAGTGGACACACGCCACTGCTGAAAACCCCCGCGCAGATCGGGCAGGATGGAGAGCATGACGAACACCGCGCGAGCTCGAGAAACGCGTCCGGAGCCCAAGCGCCGCTTCGCCACCGACCTGCCGACCCTCACTGTCGACCCTCGCCCGCGCTGACCCGTCCGGACGAACGCAACGGAGCGCGCGCGCGACCCGGGCCCGACGCACGCCCCGCTGAGCCGGCGTCTCCGTCGACGTGAGCGCGTCCAACCCGACGGGACCCTGCCCCCGCGGGCCAGACCGCGCTACCCTGCCGCGCGACACCGCCCGGAGGCCGCGCCGATGACCGTGCTCCCCAGCCACCTCGCCACGCAGAGCGCCGACTACCGTGGGCGGCGCGCTCACCTGCTCGAGCTGCTCTCGACCTTGCAGGGGCACCTCGCGTCCGTGCGCCACGCCGGCGGCTTGGCGCCCAAGTCTGAGTAACCGTTCGAGACCGCCCCAGCCTCCACGCTCCCATCACAGCCCGCAAGTTCCTGTCTCGTCCAGATAGCCGGTCGGGCAGGGCATGGTCCTGCCCGGGCGCGTTGAGGGCGAAACCTCGCCCGAGACCGGGTCATCGCCTTGCTGCGCGGCCGTCACCCAGCCTTTGTGAGTCGACGGCACTTCCCGGGGCGGCGGCGCGTCCCGTCGGCCAGGAGCTGCTGCTCGCGCGTGGTCTTGCGCCGGGTGCTGGCCTGCTCACGGGCGGTCTGGTGGGCCTGTGCCCACGCGAGCGCTGCGCCCAGCCTCTTGTTCGGCACCACCTCGCCCTGATGAGACCGCCCATCCTTCGGCCAGGCCTTGGCGGGCAGGTGCCGGCCGTTCTGCCACAAGGTCACCGTGCCGTTGTCCTCCTCGAGGACATCGACGCGGTGACCTCGAGCCCTGCGTGTGTCCGGCGTGTCCTCGAGCACATCGAGCACACGGTTGTATCGAAGGGTCAGCGATTGCATGAACTGGCGCAGCGTCTCGACCGACACGTGCAGCCCGTGGAGCTCGGCGAGCTTCTCCTGCGCGAGCGTCGGGCCGAAGTCGGCGTAGCGCTCGCGTACCACAGCCAGAATGCGGTCGCGGTCGCCGGCCATGCTTCGCCGGTTGCTCGGTCTGCCCCGCAGCCCGTGTCCGAGACTCGCGACGCCGCGCTCCTCCACACGCCTGCACAGCCTGCGGACCTGCCTGGTGCTGATGCCCAGGATTCCCGCGGCTTCCACTTGAGACAGGCGCCTGTCCAGCACGCGCTGGATGAGCCTCGCCTTGTCCCACTCTTTGTTGCTCATGCTTACCGTGTCCATGCCGCTGGGTGTTCACTTCAGCGGTCGAAGGACCGGACATTTCTAAGTTGGAGAAACCGGACATTTCTAAGTTGGAGCTACAGTTCGCTACCAGCTTCAGCGCATGTCGATCCCACCTCACGGCAAGCCCCCGCCGGGCCTGCCTGCACACTCCGCCCTACTTACACACCCCGGCCTGACAAACGCCGCCGACTCCGCACGCCGCGCCGTCGAGCTTGGCGTGCTGGCACTTGCTCTTGCTGTCACACCAGTCGGCCGTGCATGGGTTCTTGTCGTCGCAGGCGTCCATCTTCAGGCTGGCGCAGGCGCCCGCTTCCAAGCAGCTGATGAAGCCCCAGGGGTCGCTCCGCACCACCGCGTGGCCCTTGGTGGAGTTGCCCCAGTCAGTGTGAGCGGCGAAGGCGAAGCCGCCGTCGTCCAGCTGGGTCAGCGAGGCGAATTCGGGCGACATGGCGAACTTGCCAGCGAAGCGATGCTCCCGCTTCCATAGCGGCTCCCCGCCGCCGGTCCAGCGCTGCAGAACGGCGCTGTGGACGCCGCCGACGACGCCCCGCCCCGCGATGCCGAGGCTGCCGTCGCCCAACACCAGCACGTTGCTCAGGCGCATGCCGTCGGCGAGCTTGGGGCTCTGTCGCCACAGCAGCTTGCCCGCGCTGCTGTACGTCGCGACGATGCTGGTCTCCACTGCTCCGTCCGGCACAGCCCCCACCGCCACCATGCTGCCGTCGCCCCGCTCGGCGCAGTCGAGGAAGTAGCCGCCGCTGCCCTGGGTGTCTTGCAGCTGGCCGAAGCCCTTGTTGTCGGCGCCGACCCAGTTGAGCCCGGGGAAGATGCCCTTCGAGGTCTCCTGCTGCCCGACCCACATCACCGAGCCGTTGGCCCGGGCGCGGAGGCTGAGCACGGTAGCCCGGGCACCCTGGCTGCCGATGATCCGGGTCCACTGCAGCTTGCCGTTCGCGCCCACGCGGGCCATGACCCCCGCGGCGCCGAACTGGGTGCTGCCCGCGCCGACGTAGAAGGCCCCGTCCTTGCTCGCGGCCGCTGAGCTGGTGACCACGTTGCAGTTGCTGCAGCCCGGGTCCTTGATGTCGGTGATCAGGGGCGCCTCGTTGAAGCCCTTGGCGAAGAGCAGCAGCCGAGCGTAGTGCGGGGGGCCGGCCACGGTGGCGGCGAGGGCGTGCACGCCGGCGGCGTTGACCGTCATCTTGCCTGGGCCCTGGGTGCCCTGGGTGCCCGCCACGAACGCTGTGTTCACCTCACCCAGCTTCCGATCCACGGTGACGCCGACGATCTGACCGCCCTCGAGCTGCCAGGCGACGGGGTCGTTGTCTCCGTTCAGCGTCAGCCCCACCTCCGACACGCCCTCGCCGTAGTGCCGGCCTCGGACGAAGACGCGCCCGTAGTGGTCCGGGACGCAGACCCCCGTGCCGCACGCCCCGGCGCCGGTGCAGGCGATCCCCGGGTTGCAGAGGTTGGTCTTGTTGGGGGCGTGGGTGCAGCCTGCGGTGGCGTCGCAGCCGTCGGCGGTACAGTCTGTGCCGTCGCCGCACTTTGCCCAGCTCAGGGCCGCGCAGGCGCCACGATCGCCGCAGGAGGAGAAGCCCCAGCGGTCCACCAGGGTGACCCGCGGCTTCGCCTTGGCCCCCACGCCGTCGGCGCCGAAGAGCATGAGGCGCTCCCCCTTCGGCCCGGCGCGGATCCCCCGCGGCTGCTGCGGCGCCCCCTCGACCAGCCGGGACCACAGCACGTTGCTGAAGTAGTCGAGCGCGCCCACGGGCACCCCCTTCGCGGTGGGCAGGCCGTACCACACCGCGCGATCTCCGGCCTCGTGGGTCCCCACGGGCCACACTGACGGATCTTCGTGGGTACGGTCGCCACGGGTCACGGCGCCGGTCTCGATGTCGACGCTGTACCAGAAGCGCTGGTGGGGTGGCTTGGACGCCGACTCACTCAAGGCGTTGAACACCCGCAGGTGCCCCTGGTCGGTCAACATGCCGGCGAGGGCGACTGACAGGGAGGGCTTCTTCTGGGCGAAGTTGAACTCCCAGAGCTTGTCGCCCGCCGCGGTGACGGCGCCATGGAAGACCCCGCTGTACGTCGCGTTGTCGATCTGGGCCAGGAAGGCCAGCGCGCCCGTGGGCATCGCCACAAGTCGGACGACCTTGCCGGTCGGTACGGGCCGGGACTGCGTCCACACCTCGGCTCCAGTCACCGAGCGCATGGCCAGCGCAAGCGAGGTGTCCGGCGCGGCGCCCGCGAGCACCAGGTTGCCGCTCGGGTGGTTGACCGCCGCGCTCGGCACCAGGTGGAGCGGCTTGCCGGCGTGGGTGTGGGCGACGGGTGCGCCCACCTTCCCGCTCAAGCTGATGACCACGGACACGGCGGTCTGCGCCCCGTCGCTGCGCATGGCGCCGCCCACCACGACCACCCCCGCGGTCGCCCGGTCGACGACGGCGACGACTGGACCGAGGCTGACCACTCCCGAGGGTGGGGCCACGGTCCCGCTCCACAAGGTCTTGCCATCGCGCCCAAGGGCCATCACCTGCCAGTGACCCGACTTGGTCCCGCTGGTCAAGGCGCCCGCCACCACCGCCGCCCCCGTGCCGTCGCCCGCGGCGCCGGGGATCGGGGTCGCCAGGAGCAGCCCCGCCTCGAAGCTCATGGCCCCGGGCACGGTTGGGCTCACGCTCCAGAGGGTGGACGTGGTCCCCGCCTTGCACACGCCGGACTGGCAGGTCGCGTTGGTGAAGCAGGCGTCGCCGTCGGGGCAGGCGCTGCCATTCGGCCGCGCCACCTTGGCGCAGGTGAAGCCGTCCACGCCCTTGGACTGGCAGGCCATCACCTCGCAGGCGCCCGTGTCTCCGACGCACAGGGCCGCGCTGCCCGAGGCGCAGCTGCCCTTGCCATCGCAGCTGTCGCCCACGGTGCAGCCGTCGCTGTCGGCGTTGCAGGCCTTGCCCTTGGCGACGAAGCCGGTCTTGCAGGCGCCGGTCTTGGGGTCGCAGCCGTCGAGCGTGCAGGCGTTGCCGTCGCTGCAGGCTTTGGCGGCGTGCACGCAGCCCTTGCCCTTGGCGCAGCTGTCGACGGTGCAGGGGTCCTTGTCGTCGCACACCGTGGCCTTCACGCCAGCGCAGCTGCCGGTCCCGGTGCAGGCGTCGCTCGACGTGCAGGGTTGCCCGTCGTCGCAGCTGGTCCCGGTCTTGACGGGCTTGAGCCCGCAGCCGCCGGTCTTGGGGTCACAGGCGGCCTTCAGACACGCGCCGTCCTTGGCCTTGTCGCAGAACACGGCGCTCGAGGGGTTGGGCTTACACGTGTGGGAGCTCAGGTCGCAGAAAGGCACGCCGTTGCACTTGTCGCCATCCTTGTCGGGGCAGTCGGCGTCCTTGAGGCACGCGCAGGTCACCTTGCCGGCCTTGCAAGTGCCCGCCTGGCAGGTGTCGCCCGTCGTGCATGTGTCGCCGTCGTCACAGGCTGCGCCGTCCTTGATCGGCTTGAGCCCGCAGCCGCCGGTCTTGGGTGCGCAGGTGGCCTTGAGGCACGCGGTGTCGTCGCTCTTGTCGCAGTAGACCACGCTCGCTGGGTTGGTTTTGCAGGTGCCGAGGGCGGTGTCGCAGAAGGGCACGCCAGTGCACTTGTCGCCGTCGGGGTCGACGCAGTCTGTGTCCTTGGTGCACTCGCATGTGGTCTTGCCGCCCTTGCACTGGGTGCCGTTGCAGGTGTCGCCCACGGTGCAAGGGTTGCCGTCGCTGCATGCGAAGGAGCCAGTCTGCGTCGCGGTGGCGGGCAGCCAGGCGCACTGCTTGCCCTGGACACCGCCGCCGAGATCGACGTCGACGCAGCCCGCCAGCTTGACCTCCGCGCGGGGCAGCACGACGCAGGCGCCAGTCTTGGGGATGCAGACGTTCTTGGCGCAGTCGCTGTCCCCAGCCGTGGGGCAGACGACCTTGGTGGCCGGGTTTGTCTCGCACTTGCCGGAGGCCTTGTTGCAGAAGGGCAGGCCGTTGCACTTGTTGCCGTCGTCCTTGCCGTCGCAGTCGGCGTCGGTGCTGCAGGTGCAGATGTCGGTGCCGGCCGCGCAGGTGCCGCCGACGCAGACCTCTCCCTTGGTGCAGGCGTCGCCGTCGTCACACGCGGTGTCTGCGGCCACGGGCGTCATGACGCAGCTGCCCGTGAGCTTGTTGCACGTGTTCTTGGTGCAGGCGGTGTCTGCCTTGGTCGAGCAGGTGACGACGGTGGCGGGGTTGACCTTGCAGGAGCCCTTACCGCTGCTGGTGTCGCAGAAGGGCACGCCCGTGCAGGGGTCGCCGTCGGTGTCCGCGCAGTCGCCGTCCTTGTTGCACCCACAGGTGGCGGTGGGCCCGGCGCACTTGCCGTTGGTGCAGGCGTCGCCGCCAGTGCAAGGGTCGCCGTCGTTGCAAGGGCTGCCCTCGGGGGCGGGCACGGTGGCGCAGGTGCCTGTCTTGGGGGCGCAGGTCTCGACCGTGCAGGGGTCGCCGTCGTCCTTGCAAGTGACGACGGTGGCGGGGTTGGTGGTGCAGCGGTGGGGGAAGATCGAGGTGTCGCAGAGCGGGGCGCCGTTGCACTTGTCGTCGTCGTCTTTGCAGTCGGCAGTGGTCTGGCACTCGCAAGCGTTGGTGGTGCCCGCCTTGCAGGCACCTGCCTCGCAGACGTCGCCCAGGGTGCAGGGGGCGCCGTCGTCGCAGGGCAGGCCCTCGTTGCGCGGGGTCAGGGCGCAGCCGCCGGTCTTGGGGTCGCAGGCGTTGGCCTTGCAGGCGGAGTCGCCCTTGGGGTCGCAGCTGACCACGCTGGCCGGGTCGAAGGCGCAGGCGCCTTCGACGCAGGCGAAGCCTCCGTTGCAGGCGTCGCCGTCGTCGAGCCAAGCGCAGTCGGCGGAAGTGGTGCAGTCCGCCGCCTTGGCGGCAGGGGGGGGCTCGGTGCCGCAGCCGGCAGCAAGCAGGACGAGGAGGGAGACGAGCGCGAGCGGATGAAAATGCATTGGAGGACCTCTTCCGCGGACGCTCTGAGGTGGCGCCACCTTTGGCCGTTGCAGTCCCAAACTATAGTCGGATGCGCCGCCGGATGGGCAGGGGGGGAAGGGTTCAGGCGCGCGTGCAGCGACGCGGCGGTTGTAGCACCCCACCCACAACGCACACCTGAAGCCCCGCGCATCGCAAACTGGCCGACCCGATCCCGCAGGGCGATACCGGTGGCCATGGCCGGGACGACGCCCCCTCGAAGCCGGTCATGCCCCGTCAAGTGGTGTAACGCGGCCTCCGCGTCATCCTCCTATGCCGTCCCCCATCCCCCAGTGGACACACGCCACTGCCGAAAACCGCCGCGCAGATCGGGCAGGACGGAGAGCATGACGAACACCGCGCGAGCTCGAGAAACGCGTCCGGAGCCCAAGCGCCGCTTCGCCACCGACCTGACGACCCTCGCTGTCGACCCTCGCCCTCGCTGACCCGTCCGGACGAACGCGACGGACCGCGCGCGCGACCCGGGCCCGACGCACGCCCCGCTGAACCGGCGTCTCCGTCGACGTGAGCGCGTCCCACCCGACGGGACCCTGCCCCCGCGGGCCAGACCGCGCTACCCTGCCGCGCGACACCGCCCGGAGGCCGCGCCGATGACCGTGCTCCCCAGCCACCTCTCCACGCAGAGCGCCGACTACCGTGAGCGGCGCGCTCACCTGCTCGAGCTGCTCTCGACCTTGCAGGGGCACCTCGCGTCCGTGCGCCACGCGGGCGGCGAGCGCGCGCTGAAGAAGCTGCGAAAGCGGGGCAAGCTCA
>JAUIAC010000219.1 GCA_030425545.1 bacterium
CCAGCGCCGTCGTGTTGAACTTCTCAGACCCCGCACGCTGACCACCACGCGAACGCCCCGACACCGGGTCGATCCCGCGCACGTTCCGCGCGTCGCTCGTCGTCAGCGGCTGCTGCTCGGACAGCGCTGTGTCGAGGTCGATCCCCCGGAGGGGGAACTGGAGGGTCAGGCGGCGTTCGGTCACGGGGTCGGCCCCACGAACGGCCAGTCGGAAGAGACGGGCGATTCGGGCCGTTGCGCCGCGCCGCCGCGAAGGGGGCCGAAGTCCGTCTGCATTTCGGCGTCGCGGTTGATCGCCGCACGGAACTCGGGGCCCGCCTGGATTTCGGCCAGCCGCACCGCCTTGCTCGCGGCGTCCTGGTCCTCGTATCCGAGCGCAATTGCCCGCACGATGGACAGGTACAGGCCCTTCATGAAGCCCGGGATGCGCACCGTGTCGCCGTCATCGGTGAGCGTCGCCCAATTGCGGCGGTAGATGACCGTGAGAACGCCGGTCTGCGACGTGTTCGGAGTCGGCCACAGCTCGAGGCGCGGAGCCGGGACTCCGTTGCTGTCCTCGGCCCACAACACCGCCGCGAAGCGGTACCAGCCCACGCCGACGCCTTGGTCCGTCCGCAGCGACAGGACGCGGCCCAGGCTCGTGAGTTGCACCGCGTTGTTCAGGCCGTCCGTAGCCTCCACGGCGACGACGGCGGCGCAGTCACTAGGCAGCGCGACGTAGCTCTGCCCGGCAGTCGTGCTGATCGCTTCCGAGGGGCGGACGAGCCAGTCCCAGGAAGCCATCGAGCAAAGGAACTCCCCCGCCTCGTTCAGAACGTCGAGGCCAGTCAGCGGCGACGACAGGCCCTTGAGGGCGGTCGCGTGCAGCGCGTGCTCCAGGGCCACCGAGGCGATCAACGTCATGGCGAGGCGGGGAGGTTGTAGGGAGGGAGCCCCGCCGCCGAGGTGACGGCGGGGCGTTCACTCAGACGACCGGGCCGAGGAAGCCGCGGAACGCGCCGAGCAGAAGGATCGGGGCGACACCCGCCGTGTCAGCGGCGAGGGCGTAGGCCACGATCGCGTCGCCGGCGACAGCAACGTCCAGCTCACCAGCCGTGCTGAAGACCAAGCCGTTGTTGGCGGCAGTCGCGGTGTCCACCTTGGCGTAGTCGCACACTCCTTGGAGCTGAACGACGCAGACCGTATTGGTGTCCTGCGACACGATCTCGCGCACGACGCCGATCATGCCAGCGTGCTTGTAGGTCGTCGCGGGAGCGGAGCGCAGCCAGCCCTCGTAGAAGAGTGCATCACCCTCAGAGGTCTGACTCGTCGCGGCCAGCGTCGCCGACAGCGAACAGTAGACGGGCTCGCCAACGACGACCACAGCACCACTGACCTGCACCTGCGCGTAGACGGCGGGGATTTTCACTCCCTGCTCACCAGGGCCCATCGTGCCGTAGTGCGTGAAGCCGAGAACGGCGCTCTTGTTGGTCACTTGAGACATGTCAGTTCTCCTTCCAGATCACGCGACGTTGGCGAAGGGCGAGACGATGCCCATGCGCAGACGACTGCGAACGTGGTTGTTGTGGCGGTTCAGGAACGGGTAGATGCGCGTCTCCACCTTGTCCGTCGGCTTGATGACCTCGTGCGGAGCGAAGTACTTGCCCGCCTTGAAGGTCTTCTTGAGCCAGCGGCCATCGACGAAGTAGTAGCGCGGACCGTCGAAGCCGATGCCGTCCGCCGCGCTGGTGTCGGGCGTAGAGCTGTTCAGCGTCGAGAGCTGGTCCTCGGGAACGAAGGCGCCCGTGGACAGGTCCGTGTACAGGGCGTTGGTGCCCAGCGACTTGATGTTGATGACATCGACGCGGCGGTACATCGGCATGTCGTAGGCCGGGTCCTGCGCGCCGACGCGGAACACGTCCTGGTTGGCTTGCAGCGCGAACTCGTAGTTCGCTTGGCCTTGGTCCGACGTGAAGATCGCGCCGGGCTGGTGCGGACGCTCCGCGTAGCCGGGGTACTGCGGCAGCGAGTGGTAGTTGCACTTGCGGTACATGCGGCTGAACGCTTGGAACAGGTGCACGTCCGAGCTGGTGACAGCCGACAGGAGGCCGTACTCGTTGTACGTCTCCTTCTGGTTGTGCCAGCGCCGCGAGTGCGCCGTGAAGTCGATGCCTTGCAGCGTCGATCCAGCAGCCGCCCACACGGGGTCAGCGCCGGGGAGGTTCGAGGCCGTCTGCGAGTGCGCCGCCGTGCCGAAGTTCAGCTCGGCAGCCGCGTGCTCGGAGATCAGCGCGGGCAGCGAGTACGGGACCTTGCCCGCAGCCGCCTCCATGTCCGCGTACGACGGGGCCGAGAGCAGCTCGTCCTCCATGCCGTTGACGGACTCGATGAAGCAGTTCTGCTCCTTGGTGTGGCGCAGCTTCTTGAACTGCTGGAACAGCGCCTTGCCGCTGCCGGTGCCCTCGTTGTGCTCGACCTCAGCGCCCGTGACCTTGTAGTAGTTCAGGGACTGGCGGAACGGCACTTCCCACGACTCCAGCACCTGGGGGTCGTCCCAGGTGAACGAGTCGTCGAGGTCGTAGGCTTGGTAGTTGGAGTTGCCAACGAGGACGATGCGGTCGGTGATCTTCGAGCCGCCTTGCACGCGCTCGGAGAAGTCGCCACTCAGAAGGCGTTTCAGGATGTAGGTGGTACGCTGACTCTCGTTGACGACCTGGCTGGGGTCGGTGAAGAACACCGGGCCGGTCGATTCGACGAAGTCGTCGTAATCGGTGAGCTGGGCCATTGCTTGCTCCGTGGCAAAGAATGGCGCTCGGCTGAGGGGTCAGTCCGCGCTAGGCGCTACTGCGTGCCCTCCGTTTAGCCTGCCACCTGTCGTACTCGCGCTGCTCGGTTGAGACCGGCTTGGACGGCGACTTACGGCGAGGCGGCGTCGGACTCTTGCCAGAGCGCCGGGGGTTTGCGTCTGCGGACGACTCCCCCGTTCCCAGCTCTGCGCGCGCGGCGTACTCGAGGACGGCTCCGATACGCTCGCGGTCATCCGCGATGTTCTCGAAGCGTTTCTCGACCAGCGCCGCTGTCTCGTAGATGCGGGTCCAGGTTTCGTCATCCGCGACCTCGGGGAACCGTTCCACCAAGGTCTGCCGCGCCGCTGACACCGCCGCTTGAGTGGCCGCCTGCTGACGAGCTGCTTGGGAGTTCTTCAACTCCTGCAACTCGGCCCGCAACTTGGCCTCACGCGCTTCGATGAGCTTCACGACCGCGCCTGCCGTTTCCTCGCCAAGCTCCTCCGCAAGCTGCTTGGTCATCTCATCCGAGTTGGCGACCGCAGGTTGGGCGGGCTCTCCCGCCTCCTTGCCGCTCTCGGGGGACGACCCCAACTGCTTCTTGAGCTGCGCTAGTTCCTGGAAGGCTTGATTGACGTCCCGTTGGCTCTTGGCGCGTCGCTGCGCCTGCTTCACGAGGCCGTCAGGATCAGCCGCGAGCTCCCTCGCGATCTGCTCCTCGGAGAATCCATCAAGCTTGAGCGCAGCCTTGAGCGAGTCGTCGAGACTCGCCTGTACGGCCTCCGCATCAGGTTCTCCTTCACCCTCGGCGCTGGCCTCGTCGGCCTGCCCCTCGGGCGTGTCGTCTACGGCGGACTCCTCGCCGCCGTCGTCATCACCCCACTCGTCGTCCGGCTCCGGCTCGACGACTCCCCCGCGCTGCTCCACGCGCGCCTGGAAGGCGGCGAATTCCGCCGCTTCCTCCGCCTCGCTCTGCTGCGGGCGACCCTCTGTCTCCGGGGCGATGTCTTCCATCTGCATGGGTTCTAGCTGACCATCAGCGGGTCGTCAACTTCCTTTCTTCTTCCCTGCCGTGGGGGTCTTCTTGGTGGGCATCTTCTTCCCCTTGAGCCGCCCGATCCGCTCGTCGCGGTACACCAGGCCCTTCTTGGCGGCGTACTCGTCGCACTCCTTCTGGCTGCGGAAGGCGGGCAGACGCTCGGGGCCCCAATGGTGGGGCGCGTCGGGGTCGCCGGGCTCCTGGGAGTGGGCGACGAACTCTCGGCTCCAGACGGGCGAAAGCTGCGGGCCGCTGCCGAACACCCGCGTCCACGTCTTCCCGTCGCGGCGCACCTTGCCCCCGAAGGCAGGCGCGTCCTCCATGTCGAAGAAGAACTCCGCGCGCTCCCCCGACGGCTTGTGCTCGAACTCGTACATCGGCATCGGTCAGACTCCCGCGGTCATGGGTGCGGCGGCCATCTGCCCCGGCGTCGGCGGGTTCATACTGCGACTGACGCCGCCTCCAGCGCCGCGTGCGGGCGCGGGCAGGCCAGCGGGGCCGCCAACGGTCGAGGCGAGCAGCGGCCCCTCGGAGCCGCCCGGGGCAGCCTGTGCGCCCATCTGCGCCGCGATCTCCTCGGGGTGAATCTTCCGACCGAGGCCCGGCATGTTGAAGGCGTCGCCGTACATGTCGAGGATGTCCGACCAATCCGCGCCGGTCGGGAAGAGCGCGATCGTCTGGAGGAGCTGCGGGAACGGGCCGAACATCTGGATCATCTGGTGCTGCTTGAGCCCCTGATCCGTGCGCTCCATCGAATAGGGCTCGACTTCGAGTTCCAGGTCGTCGAAGGTCGCGCCGCTCTCGGGGTCGTGGTCGCCACCCTCGAAGAACACCTCCGCGCCCTCGGGTAGCCCCATCTCCTGCGCAGCATCCTCGCCGAGCGGCAGGATCACGCGGTCGTCGTGGTACAGGTACCAGGCCACGGTGCGGCCCACCTGCGCGACACCATCGGTCCACTGTTGGATGATGAAGTCCATGCGGAGCGCGCTCGAATTCGCCGCCACCGCCGTCTCGGTCGCCGTCGCGCCGCTGGTCGTCGCACCGCGCTGCGCTTCGCCCAGGCCCGCGTTCCGGTCGCGCCGCTCTCTGGCGTACATGAGCGACTTGTCGATCTGCGGCGGGCTGCCGCCGACGGACAGCTCGGCGACCTCCTTCGGGTCGAAGCCGTTGATTCCGACCACCGAGTGGTGCGGGGCCTTCACCAGAGCGTTCTTCAACGTCTTGTTCGCCGAGTTGACGACGATCAGCGTCTTGAAGTCCTCGTCGCCGCGCTGCTGCGCCACCGCCAGACGGTTCGTCGCCTGCGTCTGCGCTTCCACCGCGACCAGCGGGGACATGCGCGCGCTCTCGCCGGGCACCGGATAGCACCCGATGTACGTGTACGGGCCCCAGCGCGGGCCGTAGAAGGCGTACGGCTTGCGAAGCCACTCGCTGGACAGCTTGGCCGACGCGGAGTCCACCTGCTTCCGCGACACCGTGTAGATCATGCCGTGGTTGCCCTCGGCCTCGGCTTCCTCACGTGAGTCGTACTTGTCCTCGTCGTAGTGCTCCGCGATCCAGACCTCGACCAGCTCGACCTCGTTGCGGTCCGGGAACGTGCCGAGGTCGGCGATCTTGTCCTTGCGGGCGTCGCTCACTTCCGTCGCGAGCTCACGAACAGCCTCCAGGTTCCACTCGCTGCCCTCCTCCTCGGCCTCGGCAATCAGGTCGTCCTTGTCGCGGACGAAGCTGTGCGCCATGTAGCGCCACTCCTCCGGCGTCCGGGCCAGGGGGTCGAAGTAGCAGTCGTCGTTCTCCAGCGACGTGACGCGCGGGATGTGGGGCGTCTTCTCGCCCCATGAGTCCTTGATCGTCGGGTGCAACCCGCCCTTGCTCTCTTCCTGCGTCGTGAGCAGGACGGTGAACGAGAACAGGTAGTCCGTCGCCGACGACACCAGCGACTTGCGGAGCTGCGAGTCCACGCACCAGCGGTTCAGCGCGTGCCCGATCCCCTGCGCAACCTCCGCCTGCGCTCCGACGCGCCGCGACCGCACGTTGAAGCGCGGGTTGTTGTAGACCAGGCGCGGCAGCAGATAGCTCGTGTACTCGTGGTAGAAGTTCTCGGGTGCTTCCTCTGCTTCGCTGCGGCTGTCGAAGTGCGGGCCGACGTATCGGTCCACCATGCCCTTCTTCGCCGCCGTGAGACGCTTCCGGTACTCGTCGGCGCTGTCCAGTTCTTCGCAGATCGCGCGGGGTGTTGCTTCAAGCATCAGTAGTCGTCCTCGTCGAGATTGAGGATGTCGCCGAGCGTTCCGGGCTTGAACCGGGGCTCGGGCTTGCTGTCCGACAGGTCGCGCTCGAACACCTCGTCTCCCACGTACTTCGCGGAGTCGATGGCGTGCGCGTCGCAGGTCGGGTCTTCCTCGTCCTTGATCGGGCGGCCGTCCTCGGTCTTGCGCCAGACCCAGGCGGGGACCTCGTGCTTGAGGCACGTCGGTCGGTGCTCGGCGACCAGCTTCGGGTCCGCCGGGTGCATCAGCGTGTCGTCGGCGATGTGCCACGACGGCTTCCCCGCGTTCAGCTCGAGGTCCGGGCGCAT
Organism: bacterium; assembly: GCA_030425545.1. GTDB lineage: Bacteria > Myxococcota_A > UBA9042 > UBA9042 > UBA9042 > UBA9042. The sequence continues at coordinate 6,383 of JAUIAC010000219.1, forward strand.
CGCGCGATCCACGATGAGGATCTGCGCCATCTGGTCCTTGCGCCGCGTCGGACGGACGTAGCCGCCGCCCTCGTACAGCGGCTTGCGGAGGAGCGCGTTCAGCGTCTCGATGCTGCGGGGCTCGGCGCTGTCCGCGACGACGTAGGACATCTCCAGCTTCCACCGCTCGCGCAGGTAGGCGTTCGCGCGCTGGACCATCCCGGCCCACCAATCGAGCGACTGGCCCGTGTGGTACGCCTCGCGGACGCAGTAGATCCGGTCCTCTTTGTCCACGACCCAGACCGTCAGCGCGCCGGGGTTGCGGAAGCCCCAATCGAGGCCGCCGATGGCCCACTTGGGCTCGGGCACCGCGTCCAGCGGTACGACGTGGATGTTCTCGTCGTAGCTGTCCCAGATGCGCCCGGAACTCGCGAACCACTCGCCGAGGTAGTACCGGCGGCGCTGGTTGTGGCTCGCGTTCGCCAGGCGCTTGGCGACGTACTGCTCGCCAGCGGGCTTCCAGCGATTGCGCTCCAGGTCCCAGAACAGCGGGTTCTCCCAATGCCGCGACTTGAGCCGCCGCATCTTCGGTCGCCCGTCGTCGCCGCGCTCTTCGGGCCGCGCGTTGAGCCAGTGGTACTGACTCTCCGGGTTCGTCGTGGCGATCATCTGCTGCCACGGCATGACCCAGTTGCGGTTCCGGCTGCCCAGCGTCTCCCAGGCTTCCAGGCTGATCTCGAACGCCTCTTCGGCCCACACCCAGTCGAACTCGGTGGAGAGGACGCGACCGGGGTTGTCCATCCCGCCCAGCACGATCTCGGAGCGCCCCGAGTAGACGACGCCGTTCACCACGTTCGTGGCCTCGGGGTAGACGTACCCCTGGCGGTGCGCGCGCGTCGCGGTCGATGCGGTGACGCACGGGTGATGCTCGCCCCAGACCTTCTGCTCCAGCGTGACCTGGACGGACTCGCGCAGGCTCTTGAGCGTCTTGCGAACGATCAGGCCGCGACAGCCGGGGAACAGGACGCAGAGCGCATCGACGTAGTGCGCGACGCCGTAGCTTTTGCCGGTGTTGTGGTGCCAGATTCCTTCCGCGAGATAGTGCTCCTCGCCGGGAACGTGGAGGTCGAAGTAGAAGTCCTCGCGAAGATAGACGACGGACTGGACCCGGCCCCACGGGGCCTTAGAATGGCGATATGGGATCGAAGCACCTGACCGAAGCGCAGCGCCAAGAGATTCTGGACCTGTATTCGCGGCTGAAGCACACGATGCTAGTCGTCGAGCAAACCGGGCATTCGTGGTCGCGGGTTCACTACACGCTGAAGCGTGCAGGTATCCGCCCTCGCGGCGGAGCGGTTGGCGCTTGTCACCGGAACCACGCTCGGGTCGTCGAGATGGCAGAGGCCGGCGATACCCTCCATGCGATTGCCGAGGAGATCGGCACGAACAAGCGCACGGTGAGTCGCTACCTGAAAGAGCACGGCATTCAGCGCCCCCCGCATCGTCAGCACCCGCCCGGAATGGGCCGCAACACCCGTGGGGCGAACAACCCTGCGTGGAAGGGCGGTCGCCAGGTTGACAAGTCCGGGTACGTCCTCCTGTGGATGCCGGGGCACCCCCAGGCGAACAGGCATGGGCAGGTACGCGAGCACCGGATCGTGATGGAACGCAAGCTAGGGCGACCGCTGAAGCGTCAGGAAGTCGTTGACCACATCGACGGCAACAAGGGGAACAACGACCCCGAGAACCTGCGCGTGTTCCCGAACAACGCGGAGCATCTGCGAGCGACCCTAACAGGAGTTCCGTGCCCGGCTCGAGGTCGGCGCAGAAAGTCCACCCCGACCGAGTGAGCACCTTGTGATCGCCCGTGACCGTGATTCGGTCGCCGCGATCCGTGGTCAGTTGATAGAGCCGCGCCCAGCCCTTCACGAAGGGCGCTTCGGCGAGACGAGGGCCGTTGAGCGTCTGCACCCAGACGGGTTTGCCAGCAGCCCACAGATCGGCAATCTGCTGGTGCGCTCCCGTGCTCGGGTCGTAGAGACGCGATTCGCCACCAAGGCACCCAGCGGGCCCCTCGATCAGCGTCTCAGGCCACAGCGCACCAAGCCGCACCATCTCCTCCGCGTCGCCCCGGCTGTATGCCTTGAGCGGCGCGAAGAGCGCGTCAATCGCCCCGTAGGGCGTGTAGGTCGTGGTGGCAACTATCTCGCATCAGGTCCCCCCTGCTGCGATTTGGTGGGGTGGCCTCCTAGGCCGGGCTCAAGAACGGCGCCGCGTGGACCTCCCACGCCTGCTTGATCGGGCCGCCATCCGACAGCAGCACGATCTCGACCTCGTAGATCATCGTCGCGCCCCCTTTGCCCAGGAGCTGCGGCGCATCCACCGTGTACCGGAAGTTGTACCCCGTTCCGTCCCCCGTCCACCGCGCGTCCGTCTGCATCGTGTCGAACACCACCGCGCTCGTCGTCAGGCTGGTGCTGTACACCTCCGACGCGGGCGCGCTCGCGGGCTGCTCGAAGACGTGAAGCCGGATGGTGTCCACGTCGGCCTGGACGAGCGGCGTCTGGTCCTCGGTGTAGAACTGGCCGAGGAGCGTGATGTAGGTCCCCTCGGGGGCGTGTAGGCGGTAGCGCATGAGGTTCTTGGGGCGCTTGGGTTCAGCGCCGGGCCAGCAGGCGGCGGCGAGGGCGCAGCGGGGGTAGGCGTAGCCGAGCTTGGGCATCAGGGCTGCCCCCCGGAGACGCTGACGTAGCCGACTTCGCCGCTCGACGCGCGGAAGGCTCGGGTCGCGCCGCCAGCCTGCGCGGAGGAGCGGAGGGCTTCGGAGGCGCTGGCTTCCACGTCCTGCTCGAGCGCCCGCTGGGCCTGACGACGCCGCCAGCGCCGAAGCTGCTCGCGGTCGCCCGGACCCTCGAAGTCGTCGCGGAACAGGTGCCTCGGGTAGCGATCACCGTTCATGCCAGCGTCACCTCCATCCCCGGCGGGATCTCGTAGTTCTCCGCAAGGTGCGCGTACAGCGCGTTGAACTGCGCCTTCGCTCCGCTCGCGAGGTTGTCGTACTTGTCCTGCACCGTCGCGCCAGACGCATTCCGGATCAGGTTACCGCCATGATCCACCGGCACGCCGTCACCCGCCACCGTCTCCGCGTCGTAGTGCTCCAGATAGTTCGTGTTCAGGTCGAACAGCGACCACTCCCACGTCACCTCGTCGCTCGGGCTCGCGCCCGCCTTGACCCACAGCAGCTTCCAGCCAGCGGCGTTCTGCACGCTGGTCCACCGGAGCTGCCCGC
>JAUIAC010000938.1 GCA_030425545.1 bacterium
CGGCGAGCGCTATCAAGCTGCGACCGACGTGGTCATGGACCACATCAACGCGCTGCTCGACCCCGAGTATCAGTTCGCGCCGCCGGGGAGCGAGGGCGCCGAGTCCGGCGTCAAGCGCTTCGTCTAGCGACGCGCGGGTGGCCCCTCAGGGCGGCGGCGGCTTCTTGCCCGTGAGCGCGGGCTTGCCGTCGCAGACCACGGTCGCCGGCGGCTTGGGCTGGAGCACGCAGTGCCAGACGCTCGGGTGGGCCCCCACCAGCAGGTGCAGCTTGCCCGACTCTGGGTAGGCCCGCACGGCGCTCATCTTGATCGTGGGTGGCACCCCCTGCGGCGTGATCACCTGCCAGCCCTTACCGTCCCAAAATCCCACCTTGTCTCCGCCCACTGCGAGCGCCTTGCCGTCGTTGTACCCGCTGACGGCACGCCAGCTGAGGTTGGGGGGCGCGGCGGCCGAAACAGCCTGCCATCCGCCGTCCTTGCCGGTCTGTTGCAGGAGCGTGTTGGCGTCGCCGACCGCGTGGAAGGGGCCGGTAGGCGACGACCACACCCCGCGTAGCGTCGCCGCGCTCAGCTTGGCGTCGGTGAGCGTCTTCCACGCCTTGCCGTCGGCTGAACGAAGCAGCGCGCCCCCCTCGCCGGCCGCGACGCGCACGCCGTCTGCGCGGACGAAGATGGACAGCAGGGCGGGCTGCGACGCGAGTCCGCCGCTCTCGGTCCACAGGGTCTGGGTGGCGCCCGGCAGGCCCAGCGCGCCCCACGCTCCGATGCCGCCCGTGACGTTGCGCGCGCCCACCGCCGTCGCGTCGAAGGGCAGGCGACCGTGCACCGCGGTGACCTGGCCATAGCCGAAGGTCGTGAGCTCCTTGCCCACGCCGGGCCCCTTGATCACCGTGACGGCGGCCTGACCCTGCGTGTTGACGCCGCCGACCACCAGGCTCTCCCCGGGCGCCTCGCACCAGGCGGCGGTGGGATAGAAGCCCAGGGTCACGGTGTCCTCTTTCACCGAGAAGGGCGCCCCGACCGCGGTGCGAATCCAGAGCTCGCCGTTGACCACGGCGCACAGCCCCTTGCTCACGCCGGAGAGCGACACGCGCAGCTGGGCCTCTGGTACGGGCCAGGGCTGCGGGCCGGTGGCGTCGCCGCTCGCGTCGCCCGTGTCGCTCGCGGTGTTCGTGTCGCCCTCGTCGGCCGCGTCGGCCGCGTCGGCTGCGTCGGCCGCAGCGTCCCCGCCGCCGTCTGGGTTGAGGCTGTCCGCCCCTGCGTCGTCGCTGTGGATCCCGTCGGCGGCTGCGCTGTCGTTCGCGGCACCGTCACCCGCAACACCGTCACTCGCGACACCGTCACTCACACCCCCGTCGCTCGCGCCGCTGTCCAGGTCGCCGCCGGCCGCGTCTTGCGCTCCGCCGTCGCTCGAGGCCCCGTCGGCCGCGCCGCCTCCCGAGGTGCCGCCCTGGAAGGGCGCCGGCTGGAGCGTCTCCAGCGCCACCTGCTGACAGCCGGCGGCGCCCAGGGCGACCAGCAGCGC
>JAUIAC010000939.1 GCA_030425545.1 bacterium
CGTCGCCGCCGTTCGGCCCACGTGCCTCACCGCCGCTCCAGGCCGGCGCGCTCGCCGGCCCAGCGTCCACGTCGCTCCGGCGCCGACCGCGCCCCAAGGCAGGCCCTGGGGGCGTCCTCTCGGCGCCCCCAGCGACGCCGGAAGCGAGCGCCTGCAGCGCCACGCGGGCTTGCCTCGCGGGCGAGTCGTCTGCGGCGTCCGAGCCTGCGTCCCCGCCCTCGCCCACGAGGGCGTCGGCCGCGAGGCCCGTGATCAGCCCCAAGCCGACGGCGGCCCATGACCCCGCGCTGGCGTCACCGCGCCACGCCACGACGCCGACGGCCGCGAGCCAGAGCGCCGCCGGCGCCCAGCCGGGCACCTCGACAAAGTCGTCGTCGCGCATCGCCAGCGTGGCGAGGTGGAGCTTCCGCTGCCCATAGCGCTTCAGCGTGGCGCCGGCGAGCACGGCCAGCGGCACCTGAGCCCCCGCCATGGGCGCTGGGTTCTCGCCGTCGACCCAGGTGGTCAGCACCGCCACAACGGCAGCGCCGCCCACATACACGGCCACCAGCCGCCCTGCGCCCCACTGTCGCTCCAGCAGCGGGCCGAGGAGCAGGAGCACGAGCAGGTGAAGCACCGCCGTCCCCACACGCCGGTGAACCAGGCTGTAGCTCACGACGCCCACCTGCACGGCGCCGCGCTGCGGCACGAAGGCCACGGCACGCCAGCCGGTCTGGTTCAGCGACGCGAGCACGGCGTCGCAGCGACGTTCGGCCTCCCGTGGCCGACCCGGCACGGCGCCCTCGACGCGCGCCCGCTTGGACACCATGTCGCTGCAGGCCGCCGGCACGCGTAGGCCCGGGTGGCTCGCCAGATAGCTCACGAGCTCGCTGTAGCCCGCCAGCCGCTGCAGCTCCTGCTCCTCCTCCGGTGCGACCGCCGCGCCGACGAGCAGCACCACGGCCAGCGCCACGCTCGCGCGTGCGGCCATGGGCTCGAACGTTCCGCCGGTGGACAGCAACATGCGTTCTCACAGGAGTGGGCGACTTGACCAGCGCGAGGAGACGGGGTCCGTCAACCTACCCCGTCCGACGACGGCGTGTCACATCGCCGATCGCTCATCCGCGGCCTTTGGGGCCGCAGACGTCAGCCCCCAGGCACCGCGAAGGCCTTGCGCAGCTGTGCGAACGAGGTCTCGCCGAGGCGCTTCATGCACGCCTCCTGCTGGCGGGCGATGCGCGGCAGGATCTGAGAGATCAGGCCCCCGTATCCCGCGACAGTGGCCCTCGGCTTCAGCCCGCGAGGCTGCGCGGCGCAGAGGTTGCTGACGACCACCTGCTGCTTGCTCTCGCCGTAGCGAATCGGCCGCACCACGAAGAGCGACTGCGGGTCGAGCTGCGCCAGGGCCGGCGTGTCCACCGCCAGGATCGCGACCGCCTTGTTGCCGGTCTTGGCGCGCTTGAGGTGGGTGACCGTGCCGACGACGTGCCCGTCCAGCGTGACCGGGGCGTCGACGCGCAGGTCGCTGTGGTGCGGCAGCTGCA
>JAUIAC010000940.1 GCA_030425545.1 bacterium
TGCGCACCATGGCCTGGTCGTCGTCGAACATGAACGCCGCCAGCGCCTTGACCAGCTCGGTCTTGCCCACCCCGGTCGGCCCCAGGAAGATGAACGAGCCCAGCGGGCGGTTCGGGTCCTGCAGGCCTGAGCGCGACCGGCGGATGGCGTTGGACACCGCGCTCACGGCCGGCTCCTGGTGGATCACCCGGGCGTTGAGCCGCTCCTCGATCTGCAGCAGCTTCTGCATCTCGCCCTCGAGCATCTTGGCCACGGGCACGCCGGTCCACGCGGCCACCACCTCCGCGATCTCCTGCTCGCCGACCTCCTCTTGCAGCATGCGCTGGGTGGTCTGCAGCGTCGCCAGCTGCGCCTGGAGCTCGTCGATGGTCTTCTTGTGCTCCGGGATCACGCCGTACTGCAGCCGCGCGGCCTCCGCGTGGTCGTGGCGTCGCTGGGCGCTCTCGAGCTGAATCCCCGCGCTCTCGATCTCCTCTTTCAGCCCGCGGATCCGGTCGATCAGCGTCTTCTCCTGCTGCCAGTGCGCCTTGGCGCTGCTGGTCTCCTCGCGCAGCTCCGCCATCTCGGCCTCGATGCCCTCGAGCCGGTCGGCGCTCACCGCGTCGGTCTCCCGGGAGAGCGCGGCCTTCTCGATCTCGAGCTGCTGGATGCGCCGCTCGAGCTGGTCGATCTCCGTCGGCAGGCTGTCGATCTCGATGCGCAGCTTGCTCGCCGCCTCGTCGATGAGGTCGATGGCCTTGTCGGGCAGAAAGCGGTCGGCGATGTAGCGGTCGCTCAGGGTCGCAGCGGCCACCAGGGCGGCGTCCTGCACCCGCACGCCGTGGTGCACCTCGTACTTGTCCTTGAGCCCCCGCAAGATGCTCACCGTGTCGGCGATGGAGGGCTCGTCGACCAGCACGGGCTGAAAGCGCCGCGCCAACGCGGGGTCCTTCTCGATGTACTGCCGGTACTCGTCGAGCGTCGTCGCGCCCACGCAGCGCAGGTCGCCGCGCGCCAGGGCCGGCTTGAGCATGTTCGACGCGTCCATGGCGCCGTCACCCTTGCCCGCGCCCACCAGCGTGTGCAGCTCGTCGATGAAGAGGATGACCTCACCCTGGCTGTTGGCGAGCTCCTTGAGCACCGCCTTGAGCCGCTCCTCGAACTCGCCGCGGAACTTGGCGCCCGCGACCATGGACGCGAGGTCCAGCGAGAGCACGCGCTTGTCGCGCAGGGTCGAGGGCACGTCGCCACTGACGATGCGCTGCGCGAGCCCCTCCGCCATGGCGGTCTTGCCCACGCCCGGCTCGCCGATGAGCACCGGGTTGTTCTTGCGCCGACGCGAGAGCACCTGCATGACCCGGCGGATCTCGTCGTCGCGGCCGATGACCGGGTCGAGCTTGCCCTGGCGCGCCACCGCGGTGAGGTCGCGGGCGTACTTCTCCAGGGACTGGTAGGTCGACTCGGGGTCCTGGCTGGAGATGCGCTCGCTGCCGCGCAGCTCCTTCAGCGTCGCCAGCACCAGCTCGCGCTTGACCCCGCGCTC
>JAUIAC010000941.1 GCA_030425545.1 bacterium
TGCGGCGGCTTCAGCTTCGCCGCTGAGGTGCAGTGCTGGCGCAGGGCGGGGGGCCCCGACGCGTGCGGCGGCGGTCGCCCGGAGGCCCGCGCCGACGCGCCCGCGCCGCTCCCCTACGGCATGGCGGAACGCTAGTTCACCGCCGGGTCGTCGCCCGCGGCGCTCGCCTCGGCCGCCTCGATGAAGCCCGCGGCGTGGGCGTACTCCCAGATCATGCCCTCGATCAGGTCGAGCACCTCGGCCGGCGCGACGTCTTCCGCCGGCAGGCGGCGGGTCAGCGCCGTGGCCATCTCGTCGTCGTTGAGCTGCAGGACCCCCACCGCGCAGCTCATCAGCGCCGTGTTGAGCTGCATCAGCCGCGTCACCGCCGCCAGGTCCTGCTGCACGTCGGCCCAGTCGTCGATGAGCACGAAGAGCGCCACCGTGGGCAGCGGCTGGCGGGCGTCCCCCGACTCCGCGACCACCATCACCGTCGCGCGGTGGGCCGGGTGCTGAAAGCTCAGCATGCCCAGCGGTGGCGTGGCGAGGTCCACGTCCACGGACTTGATCGTCACGCTCAGCGCGCCCTTGATGCTCTTGATCAGCGACCCACAGTCCATGGCGACCTCCGAGGCGCGCAGGGTGAGGCAGGGTCGACCCTCACGCAAGCCATCGCGCGCGGCGCATCCCTCTCTGGTTGCGGCCGTCCCCGCGTCCCTGGTACCCCCGGATCAGCCCACGCGCGCGCCGGGCCCTCGCGGCCGTCGCGCGACCAGCTGGAGGTCTGCATGTCTGCCCCACCACCTCACGCTCCCGCCACCGTCAGCCTCAACGTCGGACACAGCGTCGCGCGCTACCAGCCCTACGCCGGCCGCTTCAAGCACACCAAGACCCTGGCCACGCTCCTGCGGCACGCCGGCATCGTCGCGCCCCACACCGGCGAGCCGTGGACCGAGGCCATGCTGCTCGGTCTCGGCGGTGGGCTGGGCGCGGGCTACATCCTCTGGGAGTTCAAGGCCCACAGCAGCGCCGTGCTCACCCTGGGCTTCCATCACCGCTGGAACTACGCCGCCGAGTGGTACGACCACGCCCTGCGCCGCGTCGGCGCCGAGGGCGTCTGGATGCAGACCGGCGGCAAGCGCCGCGCCGCCAAGGCCCTCGAGGCCGCGCTGCGCAACGGCCACCCAGCGGCCTGCTGGGTCGACGAGTTCCACATGCCCTACCTCCACGTCGGCGAGGCCTTCGAGGGCTGCTTTGGCTGGGTGGTCACGGTGATCGCCGCGGACGACGAGCACGCCGTGGTCGACGAGGTGTGGGGCAAGCCGCTCACGCTCGACCGCGCCGCGCTGGACCAGGCGCGCGCGCGCATCGGCTCGTACAAGCACCGGCAGCTGACCGTGAACCCCGGCGCCGGCTGCGCCGACCTCGCGGCCGTGGTGCGCGAGGGCATCGCGGCCCACGTGGACTACCTCGGAGGCACCTCGACCTCCTTTGGCCTGGGGGCGCTCCGCAAGTGGGGCCGGACCCTCAACGATCGCAAGA
>JAUIAC010000220.1 GCA_030425545.1 bacterium
AGACGCTGTGCAGGCAGACGGCGACGCCGCCGGCGGCGAGCGCGCCGAGGAGCGCGCGGCCGTGGGCCCGTGAACGCCACGCGGCCACCGCCAGCACGGCGACCGTCGCGTAGACCGCAAGACCCCATAGCGCTAGCGGGTAGCCGAAGACCTTCGACGCTGCAGAGGTCTGCACCAGATCACAGTTGAGCTTGCTGCCGAAGTTGCACGACGACTGAAAGGTTGGATCCAGCTCTAGCCGTAGCTTGACGTTGACGAGGTAGGTGGCCAGCCCCATGCCCACCGCGGCGAGGGTCAACAGGGTGGCCGCAGCGCCGGGCGACAAGGCCGGCGCCGCGGTCGCTCCGTCGGCCGACGACAGCGTCGGGGGCGTCGGGGGCGTCGGGGGCGAATGAGGCGAAGGGGCGGCGGGCGGTTGCGGTGCGGTCATGGCCACGTACTCCGTAAGCGATGGTCGGGCGAAGGAGGGGTGGGCGAGCGGGGAGGAGGCGGTCGACGTGCCGCGCGGGCCTCAGGCCTCAGAACCCTCGACCGCTTGCTGCCATGCCCGCTGCCACATGCGCAAGGTCAGACGCAGCCACTGCGGCCGGTCGGCCTCGCCGGGCAGGGCCTGCGCGACCCGGGATTGCGCGCGGTCCGCAGCGTCCGCGTCGACCCCTGCGGCGTGCTGGGCACACTCCAAGGACGCGATGCCCAGGGCGAGCTCCGCCCAGGCCGCGTCGGTGCCGCCGTCTGCGAGCCAACCGCGGGCGGAGTGACAGGCGGCCTCCGCTGCGTTGAGATCGCCGGTCATGGCAGCGGCGTGCGCGGTGAGCAGCTCGGCGCGAAGGCGGTCGTCTTTGTCGCCGCCCTCGCTCTTCGAGAGCGCAGCCAGGGCACGTGCCGGGCGTTGGCCCAGCAGGTGTCTGAGCGACTCGACCCTGGCCGCGGCCCGACTCACGGCGATGTCCCCGCGACCCCGGGCCACGCGGCGCGCCCGGGCCAAGGCCTCGGCGGCGGGCCGGTCCGCGTCGCGCTCCAGCTCCAAGCGGGCCTGCAACACCAAGAGCGACGCCTCGTCGGAGAGCGCGCCCCGCTGCTGTGCCGACACGAGCGACGCGCCGATGGCCGCGTGGGCGTCGCGCAGGCGGCCCAGGTCGAGGAAGCCCTCGGCCAGCAGCCCTCGTACGCGCGCCTCGCGCGGGAGGTCTCCGGCGAGCCGGAGGATGTCTGCGGCACGCTCGAGCGCGTCGACCGCGTCACGTCGCTTGCCGCGGGCGAGCGCCAGCCGCCCCGTGCTCGCGAGCGCACGACCGATGAGGTGGCGCGACTCCGCGCGTTCGCCTGCGTCGAGCGCCTGGGTGGCGCACGTCGCCGCCTCGGCGAGGTTGCCCTGCGCACGCGCGACCGCGCCCAAGGTCAGCAGGGCCTCGCCGCGCGCCCGGCTGTCGTCACCCGCGTCCGCCAACGCCCGCTCGGCCGCCCGCCGCGCCTCGCCCGGGCGCCCGCCGCGCAGAAGCGCGCTGGCCCGCATGCGAACGAGGCGACTGCCCGCGGCGCCGGCGCGCTCAGCGAGGGCCACCAGATCCAGCGCCGTCCGACCGGTGAGCGCGTCGCGACCCTCGGCGGTGTCGCCAGCCGCGGCGGTGCGAGCCACCTCCGCGTCGCCGGGATCCGCCGCGCGCAGGAGCGCCGCAGCCAGCTCGATCGCCTCTGGCGCGTCGCCACGGGCCGACAGGTGCTGGAGCGCGCGCCAGAGGTTGCCGCGCTCGACCTGAAGCTGCCGCGCGAGCGCCGGACCGCCGTGCCGATGCAGCCCGCGGACCCAGATCGCCGCGCGCCGGGCGAAGCTCGCGGCGTGACGGTCGCGCGCCGTCGCGAGCGTCGCCGGGGTCGCGTGCTGCACCACAAACGCCCGCGTGCTGTTCATCAGGTCGAAGCGCGGCGCTCCGTTTGCCCCCTGGGTGGTGCGCACGAGGCTGCGGTCCCGCAGGGTGTCCAGGAGATTCAGGGCCTCGGCGCCCACGACCGCCTCGGCGGCCTCGAGGTCGAAGCCACCGCGGAAGACCGTCAGCGCCACGAGGGCGTCCCGCTCCGCGGCGCGGAGCCCGCCCCACGCGCCCTCCAGCGCCTGGGAGAGCGAGCCGCCGTCCAGGATGTCCAGGCCCTGCCGCAAGCGCGCGAGCAGCTCGGCGGGGTCGAGCACCTCGAGCCGGGCGGCGGCCAGCTCCAGCGCGAGCGGCAGCCCGTCGAGGTGGTGGACGATGGCGCCGATGACGTCGGGGTCAGCCGTGGCGACGCGGAACCCCGGTCTCACCTGGGCGGCCCGCGCCGCGAAGAGCAGCACCGCCTCGGAGCCTGAGAGCTTGCCCGCCCGTGGCAACGTCAGCGGCAGGACGTCGACCAGGGTCTCCTCCGGCAGCCCGAGGCGCATGCGCCCCACGGTGACGAGGCGCAGGTCGGGCGCTTGCCGAAGCCAGTCGCGCAACATGGGCGCCATGCCAGGGCCAAGGCCGTCGACGGTGTCGAGCACCAGCAAGGTCGACCCGCGCGCGGCGAGGGCGCTCGCCACACGTGCCGGCACACGATCGGGAAGCACACCGACCAGGGGGATGGTGAGGTGACGGGCCACGACCGAGGCGGCCGAGAGCGCGTCATGGGCGGCGCTGAGATCCACGCGCCACGTGCCCCCCTCGTCTCGCCAGTGCGCCGACTCGCGGTGCAGGAACTCCAGCGCCAGCCTGCTCTTGCCAACCCCCGCAGGCCCGACCAGCCCGACCCAACGCGTGTCGCCCGTGAGCAGCCGGCGGAGGTCCGCCAGCGCGGCGGCCCTGCCGATGAAGCTCGTGGTCGGTGTGTCGAGCGCGCGTGTCCGCAGCCGCATGCCCGGCGGGGGTCCAGGGCGTGGCGCGCGTGGAGCCGCCGCGGCGGCCCCTTGAACGGAGAGGGACTGCCACCGTCGCGCGCGCTCCTCGGGTGTCGGCCACACCGTGCCCGCGTGCGTCCGCACCCAGAAGCTGAGCGCCGCGCGGATGTCTGTGACCCCGCGTCGCCCGAGCCACGCGCTCAGCGCGTCCGCGAGCTCCTGCGCACTCTGAAAGCGTTGGTCGGGCGCCTTGGCCAGGGCCCGCAGCGCGATGTCTGCCAGCACTTCGTCGACCTCGGGCGTCAGCTGCGCCGGTGAGACAGGCGTCTCCGTGGTGATGCGCTGCATCACCTCCAGCTCACTGCCGGCCTTGTAGAGGCGCTTTCTCGCCAACATCTCGTAGAGCACGATGCCGAGGGCGAACACGTCGGAGCGCGCGTCGAGCGGCCGTCCCAAGCACTGCTCGGGCGACAGGTAGCCGAGCTTGCCCTTGAGGACCCCTGTCTTGGTGCGGGAGCGGGCCTTGCGCATCTTGGCGATGCCGAAGTCGGTCACCTTCACGTCGCCCCAGCGCGACACCAAGATGTTGTGCGGGCTCATGTCGCGATGGACGATCCCCAGGGTCCGCCCGGTCATCGGGTCCACGCGAGTGTGGGCGTGGTGCAGCCCCTCGGCGGCCTGCGCGACGATCCAGGCGCACAGCTCGATCGGCAGCGCCTTGCGAATGCGCAGGCTGTGGGCGAAGAGCCGACCGAGGTGCGGGCCGTCGACCAGCTCCATGGCCATGAAGTGCGCACCTTCGCTCGCCCCCAGATCGAACACCTGTACGATGGCCGGGTGCAGCAGCGAGGCCGCGAGCCGCGCTTCGTCGAGGAACATCGCGACGATCTCTGGGCGACGCGCGTACTCCGGCAGCAGCCGCTTCACCGCGCAGGCCCGGCGAAAGCCCTCCACACCCACGAGGCGCGCGAAGTAGACCTCCGCCATGCCGCCTTCGGCGAATCGCTCCAGCAGCTCGTATTGGCCAATGCGCTCGGTCACGCGCGCTCCAGGACTGACGATGTAGACGACGGGCAGGTCCCGACCATAGCCTGCCCGAGCCGTCCCCGTCCCGACCAGAGAGGACTCCTGATCGATCCCGCCTTCCGCCGCCGCGCGCCTCGCCACACGGCTGCGTCGTCATCTGGCCCGTCGCACCGGCGTGCTGCGGCGCGCTGGCCGCCATGCGGCAGGGCCCCTCGCGTCACGGCCCCTCGCGTCACGGCCAAGACCACGACGCGGCGCGCGCGCTTCGCTTCCGCGATCCTGATGCCAGGCGTGCTTGCGGCCGTCCTCGCAGCGCCAACGCTCCCGTCCCGGACGGCGTCGGCCGCCGGCCGCGACGCCACCGGCAAGGCTGCCGCCTGCACGCCGTGCCCCCGCGCGAGGTGCCTGGGCCTCGTGTTGAGCCTGAGCGCCCAGGCGCGCGGGACAGCCGAGCACGCCAAGGGCGCCGCGCGCGGCGACGCAGCCGCGACCTGGGCGCGACGACAAGTTCGCTATGCCAACCGGGTGTTTGCCCCCCTCGGCGTCTGGTGGGTCGTCACGCGCGTGTCGCCCCTCTCGGTCCGCAAGATCGACTCCGCGGTCCTGCGAGACCGTGTCGGCCGCGGACGCGGACAGCCGGGACAGGTCACGTGGCTCGCCCCCATGGCGCTGGTAGACCTGGACGGGCACACCAAGCGCCACGGCGTGCACTGGCGCGACCGCACGGACCGGCGCGGCGAGCTGCTCAGACGACGGTGGGTGATCGTCGCGCGCACGCCCTACCCGCTCGTGCTCGCCCACGAGCTGGGCCACTTCTTCGGGCTCCCCCACAGCCGCTACGCCGCGAGCCTGATGAACAAGCGCAGCGCCCCCGGGCGGCCCAAGGCCAGCCGCCGCAGGTTCGTCCAGCCCGAGGTGCGTCGCATGGGCCGCAGGCTGCGGGCGCTCGTGCGCGTCGGACGGCTCAAGCCGCTTCGTTGCCTGCCCGCGAGCGCGCTGGCCGCCCAGGGCCCGACGCCGTGAGGCTCTACGCTGCAGCCGTCTACGCGTCCACGAACTGGCGCTCGACCAGACGGTGATAGATGCCGTCCTGCGCGATCAGCGTGTCGTGGTCGCCCCACTCCACCAGCGCACCGCTGTCGATGACCCCGACGTGGTGCGCGTCACGCACCGTCGACAAGCGATGCGCGATGATCAGCGTGGTGCGCCCGGCCATCAGCCGCTCCAGCGCCTCTTTGACCAGGTGCTCGCTCTCCGCGTCGAGGGCTGAGGTCGCCTCGTCGAGGATGAGGACGCGCGGGTCCTTCAGCAGCGCTCGGGCGATGGCGACGCGCTGCTTCTGGCCGCCGGACAGCCGGACGCCGCGCTCGCCGACCTTGGTGTCGTAGCCCTCGGGAAAGTCGACGATGAAGTCGTGGGCGTTCGCGGCACGCGCAGCCTGCTCCACGTCGTGGTCGCTGGCCTCGGGGCGGCCGTAGCGGATGTTGTCGGCCACCGTCGCCGAGAAGAGCATCGGCTCCTGGGCGACCACGCCGACCTGCTTGCGCAGCCACGCCGGGTCCAGCTCACGCAGGTCTCGCCCGTCGAGGGTGACGTCGCCACGCTGCGGGTCGTAGAGCCGAGAGATGAGGGCGCCGACCGTGGACTTGCCGCCCCCGGAGGGCCCCACCAGCGCGACGACCTCACCCGGGGGCAGATGCAAGGAGATGTCCTTGAGCACCTGCACGTCGGGCCGCGACGGATAGGTGAAGTCGACCCCGGCGAAGCGCACCTCGCCCCGGACCGACGGCAGCGCGTCGCCGACCCCCGAGGGGATGCCTGGCGTGCGGTCCAGCAGCGAGAAGACCCGCTCCGCTGCGCCGGCGGCGCGCATGAAGTCCGCCCACAGCCCGCCCAAGGCCCCGAGCGAGAAGGCGACGGTGAGCGTGTAGAGCACGAAGCTGGTGAGGTCACCGACGGTCATGGTCCCGTCGATGACCAGGTGCCCGCCGTACCACACCACCAGGGCGACCGCCGCGAAGCCCGCAAACGAGGTGATGCCGAAGAACGCCGCCCCGAATCGGGCCCGCTTGGCCGCGACGCGAAACGACTCCTCGACTGCCACGCCGTAGCGCGCCCGCTCCGCCGGCTCCGCCGCGAAGCGTCGCACGGTACGGATGCCGGCGATGGTCTCCTCGGCGACCTCGCTGGCCTGCGCCAGCGCGTCCTGAGCTGCCCGCGCGTACTTGCGAATCCGGCGACCGTTGTACACCGCCGCCATGGCGACGGGGGGCACGATGACGAGCATGAACGCGGTGAGCTTGGGCGATGTCCACGCGAGCAAGGCGAGGCCGCCGACCAGGGTCGCCAGGTTGCGGAGCGCCATGGACACGTTGACGCTGACCGTGTTCTGCAGGACCTGCGTGTCGGACGCGAGGCGGCTCACGAGCTCGCCGGTGCGGGTCTCGTCGAAGAAGCCGATCTCCTGGCTGATGACGTGGTCGTAGAGCTGCCGCCGCAGGTCCGCGACGATGCGCTCGCCGGCGACGGTGAAGAGGTAGGAGCGCAGCGCCGTGGCGACGCCCTGGACGACGAAGATACCGAGCATGGCCAACGCGGCGTTGTCGACCGTGGCGGCGTCGCGCGAGGTGAAGGCGCCGTCGAAGATCCAGCGGACCGCCTGCGGATAGGCGAGGCCTGCGGCGCTGCTGACCAGCAGAAAGAGCGTGCCGACCACGAGCGGCCGCCACTGCTTGCGCGAGAGCGCCAGCAAGCGCTCGAAGGGCAGCTGCTTCAGCCAGCCGGTCGGGCCAGGCTTGTCGGCGTCCGGGGTCTTGGGATCAGACGACGAGCGCACGTTGGGCGCGGACGCGGAGGCGTCAGCTGAGTCAGACGTGGTCGGGGCTGAGGGCTCAGCGGCCATGGACGGTCTCCGGGTGCGTCGCCGGGGACGCGTCTGCGATGGGACGGGCGGGGAGGCGCGCCGGGCGCGGGCTCATGCCCCACCCTGAGCGGAGCCCGATCGCGCCGCGGCCGGCGCGCGAAGGTGCCACGAAAGCGGTGCGCGCGTGCACAAGGCCGGTGGGATCGCCGCAATTGCGCGACCCTGGCACGTCGTGTATAGACGCGGCTCCCCGGCCACTTGCTCCACGCGCGCGTGCTGCGCGCCTCAGCGGACGGCCAATCGCACGACACGAGAAGGACCCACACATGCTGCGCACCCACGCCACGCGCGCGAGCCTCGCGCTGATCTGCGCCCTCGCGACCCTCAACGCCTGCGGCACCACCGACGACGGTGACAAGGCCGACGCTGCGGGCATCGACGTCACGTACACGGACGCTGGGCAGTTCTTGCCAGCCAAGCCTTCGACCTCGGTCTGCAATCCATGCAACTCGTCGGCCCAGTGCGGTGGCGACAGCGACAAGGACGCGGTGTGCGTCAGCTACGGCGATGACGGCAGCTTCTGCGGCACTGGCTGCGCCAGCGACGGCGACTGCACGGAAGGCTACACCTGCGCCTCCGTCAAGAGCGTCGAGGGCGCCGACAGCAAGCAGTGCGTGTTCAAGAAGGGCGCCAGCGACAAGGGCCCCTACGGCCAGTGCCCCTGCTCGGCCTGGGCGGCGGCCAAGTCGCTGTCGACGAGCTGCAAGTCCGACGCGGCCAAGGGCTGCTCGGCGGCGCGTTACTGCACGTCTGGCGGCCTGAGCACCTGTGAGCCCGTGGCCAAGCCGGGCGACAAAGAGGTGTGCGACGGCATCGACAACAACTGCGACGGCCAGATCGACGAGAACACCTGCAAGGACGCGCCCGAGTGTCAGGCCGGCGTGTGCCACCCGGCCAACGGCTGCATCTACAGCCCCGCCCCGGGCGCCTGCGACGACGGCAGCAAGTGCACCAAGGACGACAAGTGCTTTGACGGCGCCTGCACGGGCAGCGACATCAGCTGCGACGACAGCAACCCCTGCACCAAGGACACGTGCGACAAGACCAACGGCTGCGTGCACGTGCCGCTGGCCAACGGTCAGACCTGCGACGACGGCGCGCCGTGCACGGTCGGCGACGCCTGCACCGACGGCAAGTGCGCCTCAGGCGCCGACAAGACCACGGTCACGGTGAAGGCGGGCGGCTGCCTCGACGACAACCCCTGCACCGAGGACCTGTGCCAGAAGACCTCGGGCGCCTGCATCAACGTCGTGTCGGAGGGGCTCGCCTGCGACGACGGAGACGCGTGCACGGACAAGGACGCCTGCGACAAGAGCGGCAACTGCCAGAGCGGCAAGGCCAAGGACTGCAGCGACGGCAAGGACTGCACCACCGACTCCTGCGACAAGGACAAGGGCTGCCTCAACCTGCCGAGCGCGACCACGCCCTGCGGCACCTGAGGGCGGCGGAGCACGCAGCGTCGCGCTCCCGGGCTGAAACGACAGAGCGGCGCGTCCCGAGAGGGGCGCGCCGCTCGTCGTTGAGGGCCAGATCGCGGCGCAGGCGTGGGGTCAGCGGGGCCGCGGGGGCACGTGGTACAGCCCCACGCGCAGCCCGCCGTTGCGAAAGCCGGCGACCTGCTCCACCGGGAGCGCCAGGGACCTGGCGTGGCTCGGGTGGCCGAGGAGCAGCCATGCGTCGAGGTCACTGCGGGCGCTGAGGAGTCGTCCGAAGCGGGCCAGCGTGTCCCCCAGCTTCGCGCGGCGGCCGTAGGGCAGGTTGCTCACCACGTGGCTGCCCTCGGGGACCCGCCCCGCCATGCGCGCGAAGTCGCAGGCGTCGACGGTCGCCTCGACCCCGGCGGCGGCGAGGTTCGCTTCACAAGCGGCGATCTCTGCAGCGTCGCGGTCGCTGCCAAACAGGGGCGGCGGCGGCGCGGCGATGCCAGCGTGGTCCTCGACCCACTGACGGTAGAGATCCGGGTCGTGGGTCGGCCACAGCTCGAAGGCGTAGCCCTGAGGTCGGGGACGGAGGTCTCCCGCCGCGGCCCGTCCGGCCTCGACCAGCAGCGTCCCGGAGCCGCAGAAGGGGTCCCAGATCGGCGCGTCGCTCGGCAGCTTGGCGGCGCGCAGCACCGCGGCGGCGAGGGTCTCTCGAATCGGCGCCTTGCCGACCGAAGCGCGCTCGCCACGACGGTGCAGGCGGGGGCCAGACGCGTCGATGCTCACGCGGACCTGGTCGTGGTCGATGCGGATGTAGACCCGGGCGCTCGGGGGCGGCTCAGCGACCGCTGGGTCGGCCAGACGGTCGTAGATCTGCTGCTGAATGCGCTGCTGCACGGCGCCCGAGTGCCAGAGCTTCGACTTGCGGCAGGCCACACGGACCTCCGGCTGGGCCCCACGCGGCAGCCACGCAGCCCACGACACACGCGCTGTGCCGGCCCGGAGCTCGTCGAAGGAGCGAGCCTTGAACGCGCTGACGCGGACCCGCACGCCCTCTGCGAGGCGGCTGCGCAGGGCGACCGCCCAGACCCCGGCCGGATCGACCTTGACCTCACAGCCACCGGGCACGCGCCGCACGCGCTCCGCCTCGGGAACCTGGGTCAGCTCGTCCTCGAGCAGGTGCTCGAGGCCCGGCGAGACCACGCAGAAGAGCTTGTGACGCGTCGCTGCCGTCATGGCGTCCCCTCAGCGTCCGCGTCCGCGCCGCCCAGCGGGAGGCCCACGGGCAGCCCCGTCGGGCTGGGCGCTCGGCCACGGGGTCCGCCCTCTGCGGCGTTGTTGTAGAAGCGCTGCGTCGGGTAGGCGAACTCGATGTCGT
>JAUIAC010000942.1 GCA_030425545.1 bacterium
CAGGCCGACCGGGCGGTGGGTCAGCTGGTGGACGCGCCCACCGCCCTGCTCACGGCGCTCGCGGCCCTGCCCGGCGTGCGCGACGTGTCGCCGCGCGTGGTCATCAGCGGGCTGCTCACCACCTCGGAGAGCAACGCCCCGGTGATGCTGCAGGGGGTCGACATCGCCCACGAGAAGCTGCTCGGCGACCCGGCGTCGAAGCTGAGCGAGGGCGCCATGCCCAAGCCCGGCGAGGGCGGCAAGCTGGGGCACCCCGTGGCCCTGGGCGCTGGCCTCATCGAAGAGCTGGGCGTGGCGCTGGGGGACCGGGTCGTGCTGACGGCCACGCGCGCTGACGGCGAGGTGGGGCGGGCCCTCTTCTTGGTGGCGGGCGTGCTCAAGACCGGCAACCGCGACCTCGACCGGACCCTGGCCTACACCAACCTCGAGGGCGCGCGGGCGGCCATCGGCCTGGGCCCCACGCAGGTGCATCAGATCGGGCTCGTCGCCGACGTGGACGTCACCAGCGTGGCGTTGGCACAGGCGACGCAGGGGGCGCTGAGCGCCTGGGACGCCGCGCAGAAGCCCGCCAAGTCGCCCACACCGGTCGATCGCGAGGTGCTCACGTGGCAGCAGGCCATGCCCGAGCTGGTGGGCTTCATCGAGATCGACGACGCGTTCAACTACATCTTCCTCGTGGTGCTCTTCGTCATCGTCGCCTTCGCCATCGCCAACAGCTTCCTGATGGTGGTCATGGAGCGGGTGCGCGAGTTCGGGCTGCTCTCGGCCCTGGGCCTGACCGGGCGGCGCATCGCGGGCGTGCTGCTCATGGAGACGGCGATGCTCACGGCGGTCAGCGTCGTGGTCGGCTTCGCCCTGGGCTTCAGCGGACACCTGGCGCTGCAGCACTTCGGCATCGACCTGGCGGAGCTCTACAACATCAACCTCGACATGGCCGGGGTGAACATGAGCGACATGATCATCCGCAGTGAGCTGCGGCCCCACAAGTGGCTGACCGCGACGACCTTGGTGGCGGGGCTGGTGATGACGAGCGCGGTGTATCCGGCCTGGCGGGCGAGCCGCATGGCGCCGGCCGAAGCGATGCGCTTCTACGACTGAGCGCGGCGCCCCAGGGCGCAGAGACGACGGCCGCAGCGGCCGGGGAGGCGACCGATGACGGCGCTGATTCGAGTGGAAGACGTACACCGGACCTACCGGCAGGGCGAGATCGACGTGCACGCGCTGCGCGGCGTGACCACCGAGGTCGAGGTCGGCGAGTTCACCGCGCTGGCCGGCCCCTCGGGCTCGGGCAAGACGACCCTGCTCAACCTCATCGGCTGCCTGGACCGACCGACGTCGGGGCGCGTGCTCATCGAGCGCGACGAGATCTCGGCGATGTCGGGGGCGGACGCAGCGACGTACCGGCTCGAGCACATCGGCTTCGTGTTCCAGGCCTACAACCTGATCCCGGTGCTCTCGGCGCGGGAGAACGCGGAGTTCATCTTGCAGCTGCGGGGCGTCGCGCCGGCGGAGCGGAC
>JAUIAC010000221.1 GCA_030425545.1 bacterium
TAGTACGCGTGCTGGTCCGCTTGGTCGAAGATGTGGAAGTCGACGTCGTTGGCGTCGGTCTCCCAGGTCAAGATGAAGCGCAGCGAAGGCTTGCTGTCTGGCTCCAGGCCGCGGGCGTAGAGGCGCTCGTCGACCGCAGCCTTGAGCGCGGTCTCCGCGGGCGAGCGGTCTTTGGCGGGCAGCGAGGCCAGGGCCGCGCTGGCGATGATGGCCATGTCGTCCTCGAGGATGCGGTCGACCATGCGGAAGTTGCCGCCCCGGCGGCGGTGACGCAGGCCCACGAGCGCGGCGTCGAGCGCGTCGACGTAGCGACCACGGGCCGCCAGGGCCATGGCCAGCATGTGGTGGCCGGCCGGGTGATCGGCGCGCTGCGCCACCGCCACCTGGTAGATGTCGACCGCGACGTCGTCGCCGGTGCCCGAGGCCTGCTCGACCAGGTTGCCGGCGAAGCGGCGCAGGTCCGCGCGCGAGGGGAAGAGGTCGATGATCGAGCCGTAGGCACGGGCTGCTTGTGCCTTGTCGCCGGCGGCGAGCAGCGCGTCGCCCAGGGCGACCAGGGCGACCACGTCGGTGGCGCTGGCGCGCCGCTTGGACCACGCCAGGTCCAGCGCCTTGGCCGTGTCGTTGGCGTCGATGGCGTCGTGCACCGCCTTCAGGTGGCCGCGAACCGCCGGGGTCGCGGTGACCTTGCGCTCTACGTCCGCGCGGTCGCGCGCCAGCTCCGCCCGGGTGTAGGTCGGCGGCTTGCCTTTGAGCCTGTAGGCCTCGCTGCGGCGGCGCGCGATCGCCTGGCGGCGCTCCCGCTCGGCCGCCGCCTTGCGCAGCCTGGCCCCGATCTGCGCCAGCTCAGCCTCCAGGACCTTGAGGTCGACCGCTGCGGCCGCCTTGGGCGCGGCGGGCATGGCGCCGCGCTGGAACACGTAGCGGCGGCTGAACGCGGTGAGGCCCTCGGTCGCTGGAGTCGACTCGGCGGTGCCCAGCCCGCTCGGCCTGGCGGGGCCCCGGTTGTGCGTCGGGCGCGGCGCCACGTGGCCGGCGCCGGTCGACAGCCGGGCGAACAGCGCCGCGTCGACACAGGCGTCGAGCTTCGGCAGCGGGCTCTGCACGCGCCAGGCGCGCACGACGCCGGTCTCGTCCACAAAGCCGACGACGTCGATGGTCAGCGCCTTGCCGTAGTCGACTGGCAGGTGCGTCGCGACGCAGCCCCACTGTCGCCGCTGCCAGCCGCCGCTGCCACGGAGCAGCACGTCGCCCACGACGCGGTCCACGCGCGGGCTCAGCTTGGGCGCGGTCGTTGGATCCGCCGCGCCACGGGTTAGCTGCACGGAGATCTTCTCCGCCTCAGCCTTCTCGCGCGCCGCCTTGACCCGGGCCGCACGCTCGGCTTCCGCCTTGGCGCGCGCCGCTGCCCGTCGTGCCGCGCGCTTGGCCGCGGCGGCCGCCTGTCGCTCGCGCTCCGCCGCCGTGGTCGGCCGGCGCGGCTTCTTCGGCCGCGGGTGTCGCCGGCTGCCGTAGCGACCCTTGGTCTTGGCTTTCTTGCCGAACGAGGTGCCACCGCCGCCGCCGCTAGCGCCTCGGAAGCCTGCGCCGTCGCTCTCGCCGCCCTCGGCGAAGAGCTTGGTCCCCTGGCCGCCAGAGCCCAGGAGCGCACCAGCGATCGTCTTCTTGCGTGGCGCGCGGCGGGCGTTCCGGCGCCGCTCCCTTGGGGCCACGGCGGCCTTGGCCGCCCGTGGCGCTGCCTCCGCCTCCGGCGCCGCCGGCTCCTCGGCGAGCTCCTCCGCCGCGCCGCCGGCCTGCGGGCTCCCCTCGCCACGGTCGCCGGGCGCCGCCGCCCCCGGCGCGCCGGTCGCCTCCTGGTCGGCGGCCGCGTTTGCGGTTGCCTTGGCCTCTGCCTTCTTCTCGGCGACCGCCGCCGCCACCCGGCCGTCGGCCAGCAGCTTGCCCAGCTCAGCGCGCGAGCGGGTCACCGCGGCGCCCTCGGGCGTCACGGTCAGGATGTCGGCCAGCGCCTTGCGGTCGATGCCGTAGCGCCGGTAGTCGTGCTCGGTCTCCAACACCAGCAGCGCGGTCAGCTCGCAGAGCACGCGGTGCTTCACCGACAGGCGCAGGGCCTCGGCGCGCAGCTTGGCCTTGGCCTTGGGGTCGTCGACGCCCTCCGCTGCCAGCAGCAGGGCGATGCGCGCGCGCACCCAGGCCCGCCGCACCAGCGGCTCCACGGCGACCTCCGTCTTCGGCTGCAGGGTGGTCGTCATGCCCCCGGTCAGCGCGATCTCCAGCGCCTCACCCGCGGGCACCTCGGCGTAGACCAGCGCGTGCTCGCCGTCTTGCAGCCCGCGCAGGGTCGTGGGCCACACCCAGCCCGCGCCGGTGACGGCGACGTTCACGGGCTTGAGCGTGCCGCGCGCGAGCGGCGCCAGCGCCGCGTGCACCTCGTCGTCCTCCTGCGGCCCGCTGGCGCGCCACTGCACGTGCACGCCGTCGTCGGGCAGCCCCGCCGTGGCCACCGCGCGCAGGGTCGCCATGTCGCGGGCCGTGGTCAGGGTCACCGTGTCCAGCCGGGTCGCCCCGGCCTCTGCCAGGCCCTTGGCCACCGCGCCGAGCTCCCCGGCCTCGCGGGCGCCCAAGGTCGCAACGCCGTTGCCGAAGAGCACCACCCGCGCGCCGCCCTTCACCGCCGTCTTGGCCCAGGTGAGCGCCGCCTCCAGGTTCGAGCCGCCGAGGGCGCCGCGCTTTCGCAGCTGCGCCACCTGCGCCGCGCCGAAGCCGCCGGGCTTGCCGCTGTAGATCTCCGCCAGCGCCTGGTCGAAGGCGAGCACCTGCACGTGGCTGGCGCCCTCGTCGGCGAGGAACTGCACCAGCTGCCGCAGCCGCTGCACGCGCTCGGCGAAGGCGATGGCCTGCGACGCCGAGGTGTCGAAGAGCACCACCGCGCGGTCAAAGCCCTGCTTGGGCGACCTGCCCTTGGCCAGGACCCGCGCGACGGCGATGTTGGCGTGGCGCAGCGCCGCGGCCCGCTGGCCGGCCCGGTCGGGGTAGATCAACAGGTCGGCCTGCGGCGCGTGGTCCTTGCGCACGACGTGAGCGAAGTGCACGACGCGGTACTGATCACCCGGCTTGCCGGTGTGCACAAACGAGCGCAGCTTCAGGTCGGCGAGCTTGCCGAGGCCCCGCAGCGGCAGCCGAACCGGCTGGCTCGGGTCAGCGAGCTCCTGGCTGAAGGAGACGATGAGCTCCTTGTCGCCCTTGGCCGGGATCGGGAAGACCCGCGCGCGGAAGGTGTTGCCCGCGTCCTGCTCGAGGATCGCCGGGTCCTGGCGGCGATGCAGGAAGTCCTCGTAGACCCGGCGGGCGCGCTGCTTCTCGACCACCTCGCCCTCCATCCACGCCCCGCGGATGCGCATGGCGAAACGGCTGATGCCGGCCTTGGGTGGCAGCGTGATGGCGAAGCGGCCCTCGCGCTGCCGGTTCTCCGGGTTGTGAAAGCGCAGCCGCAGCTCGGTGAAGGCCAGGGGCCCGTCGATGACGGTGCGGCTCTCGAGCGCGCGCAGCTCCAGGCCGGTGCCGTCGGACGCTGTGAGCGAGATGGGCGCCTGGTGGGCCGGCTCGTCGGAGGGCGCGGCGGTGTTGGCGCCAGACTTGGCGCCCGCCTTGGCGGCCTTGGCCTTCTTGGCGGCCGCCGCCTGAGCCTCGAGCGCCTTCATGCCGCCGATGGGGCGCGTCTTTGGCAGGGCTGGCTTGCCTTGGGCCGCGCCCGGCTGCTTCGCCGTGCCCTTGGCCGCGGCCTTCGCGGGCGCGATCGGCTTGAAAGGGAAGGCCTCGCCGTTGACCAGCTTGGGGTTGGCCACGTACTCGAAGCGCTCGCTGGGCGGCAGCGTCGACGGGTCGAGCCCACCGGCGTCGACAGTCGGCGGCTTGGGACCCTGCTGCTGGCCGCAGCCGGAGGCGCAGGCGACCAGCGTGAGCGTGGCGAGCCAGAGGGCGCGCTGGCGACGGTGGGCGAAGCGGCTCGCCTGGCGCGCTGCGCGGCGCCGCAAGGGGGCCAGTCGGGGGCGGAGCGCTGTAGGCAGGGTCGTCGGGCGCATGGGGACTCCGGAGCTGGGGACGGCGGGTGCGGGCTGGCGATCGGTTGGCGCGGCGGGGCTCTGAGCGTGCCGCTGAAGAGGCACAGACGCATGGGCGCGCGGTTGGTGCTGCGCGTCGCGGGCGTGCGAGTGGGGGCCGCCGCCTGGCGCAGCTGCCAGTCGACACGGCGACCCGAGGTCGTGGGTCAATCTGCTCTGTTCTCGCCGAGCAGGATCGCACATAGCAGATTCGGCGAGCAATGCTTCACGGGCTCCCGAGCAGTGCCGTCAGGGCTCGGACACGCCACCGTCTTCCCCAATCGTCCCCGCGCCGACTATCCTCCGCGCGCACAGCGACCCGCACAACGACCTGCACACCGACCCCCGCCGCCGCGCCTCGCGACCCGCGCCCAAGCCGCGCACCTACGAGCCGCGCACCGACGAGCCGCGCACCCCTGGAGCCCGCCCATGAGCCACGACGCTGCCCCGAACACGCCCGCGCGCCGCGCACCCACCGACCTGCACCCCGTGCCCGCCCGCGTACGCGAGGGCAGCGCCTCGTCGATCCAGACCCTCGACGACTGGCGCCGCGTGTGGATGGCCGCCAAGACCGACCCCGACGCCTTCTGGCTGCGCGAGACCCAGGCGCGCCTGCGCTGGCGCACCACGCCGACCCAGGGGCTGCACGGCAGCTTCCACGACATCGCCGACAGCCAGGTGGCCTGGTTCGCCGACGGCACGCTCAACATCACCGAGAGCTGCCTCGACCAGCACCTCGAGACCCGGGGGGACAAGGTGGCCATCCTCTGGGAGGGCGACGAGCCGGGCCAGACGCGCACCTTCACCTACCGCGAGCTGCACGCCGAGGTCTGCCGGGCGGCGAGCGCGCTGCGGGCCCTGGGGGTGCAGAAGGGCGAGCGGGTCATCGTCTACATGGGCATGGTGCCCGAGGCGGCCGTCGCCATGCTCGCCTGCGCCCGCATCGGCGCGGTGCACTCGGTGGTCTTCGGGGGCTTCTCGGCCGAGGCCCTGCGCGACCGGGTGCGCGACTGCGGCGCCGAGGTGGTCATCACCCAAGACGAGGGGCTGCGCGGCGGCCGGTCCATCCCGCTCAAGGCGACCTGTGATGCGGCCCTCGAGGGCGAGCACGGCGTCCGTCATGTGCTCGTCTACCGTCGCACGGGCGGCGCGGTGGCCTGGCAGCACACCCGCGACGTGTGGTGGCACGACGCCCTCGCCGGCGCGAGCGCGGACCTGCCGGCCGTGGAGACGGCGGCCGAAGACCCGCTCTTCGTGCTCTACACCTCGGGCTCTACCGGCCGACCCAAGGGCCTGGTCCACACCTGCGCCGGCTACCTCACCTGGGCGTCCTACACCCACGAGGTGGTCTTCGACCTGCGCGAAGACGACGTCTACGCCTGCATGGCCGACGTCGGCTGGATCACCGGCCACAGCTACATCGTCTACGGCCCGCTCGCCAACGGCGCGACCTCGCTCATGTTCGAGTCGACGCCGCTCTACCCGGACGCGGGCCGCTACTGGGACACCGTCGCCCGCCACGGCGTGACCATCTTCTACACCGCGCCCACCGCGATCCGCGCGCTGGCGGCCCAGGGCGACCACCACGTCACCCGCTACGACCTCTCGTCGCTGCGTGTGCTCGGCACGGTGGGCGAGCCCATCAACCCCGAGGCCTGGCAGTGGTACTACGACGTGGTCGGCCAGGGGCGCTGCAACATCGTCGACACCTGGTGGCAGACCGAGACGGGCGGCATCTGCATCACGCCCATCGCGCCGGCGACGCCGACCAAGGGCGGCAGCGCGACCCTGCCCAACCCCGCCATCGTGCCTGTGCTGCTCGACGACGACGCCCACGAGATCGTGGGCCCCGGCGAGGGCCGGCTCTGCCTGGCGCAGCCCTGGCCCGGCATGGCGCGCACGGTGTGGGGCGACCACGAGCGCTACGTGTCGACCTACTTCTCGACCTTCCCGGGCACCTACTTCACCGGCGACGGCTGCCGGCGGGACAGCGACGGCTACCACTGGATCACCGGGCGGGTGGACGACGTCATCAACGTCGCCGGCCACCGCATGGGCACGGCGGAGTTCGAGGCCGTGCTGGTGAGCGTCGACGCCATCGCAGAGGCCGGCGTGGTGGGCTTTCCGCACCCGATCAAGGGCCAGGGGGTCTACGCCTACGTGGTGCTGCAGCCCGGCCAGCAGCCCGACGACGAGGCCCTGCTGACCCTCGCCAACGCCACCTGCCGCGCGCAGATCGGCGCCCACGCGCGCATCGACCTGCTGCAGCTGGTGCCCGGCCTGCCCAAGACGCGCTCAGGCAAGGTGATGCGGCGCATCCTGCGCAAGGTGGCCGAGGGCGAGCCGGACAAGCTTGGCGACGTGTCGACCCTGGCCGACCCCTCGGTGGTCGCGGCCATCGTCGCCGGAGCCAAGGTCTGAGCCTGGACAGCCGCCCAAGCTCAGACCCCAACCGGCTCCGACACGTTCCGCGTCTTCAGTACGAGAAGATCTCGCTGGTCCCGCTGGGCAGGTGCACCCGCGTGATGAGCGGACCGTTGACCACGAACGCGTAGTCCTTGTCCGTGGGATGCAGCCACATGCCGCGCTCCATGGGCATGCCGTTCCAGCCCCACGCGCCCTTTTGCACGCAGCCGATGCCCTTGTAGTCCCGGTAGTTCTGCGGGCACCACAGCGGCTCCGACGTGCCCTTGCTGGGGTCGAAGAGCAGGGTGGCGCCGGACAGCCCGCCCTGCCAGATGAGCTTGCGGTAGGGATCCCACAGCACGTGCGTGCCCGAGCTGCCGCTGTTGTTGTCGGTGGTGCCCTTCTTGTGCAGCAGCTTGCGGTTGCCGGTGGCGACGTCGATCTCGTAGAGGTCGCCGGTCAGCCCGGTCGACGTGTAGATCTTGCCGTCCTTGACGAGCATGCCCTTGTACGGCCCCGCCTGCGGCACCGGCCCCGTGCCCACGTTCTTGCCCTTGTAGACGACGTTGTCCTTGCCGACGCCGGTGCTCGTGACGATGTCGCACTGCTTGCCGTCCGCGCTCACCTTGAGGATGCCGACGCCGTTCGACGTGGGCGTGGCGCCGTTGTGCGCATAGCTCAGGTAGAAGTTGCCCTTGTCGTCGATGCCGAACCCCTTGCGGCCGATCTGGACCGACCAGTAGCCGAACTTCTCGGTGCGACCGTTCGGGCAGTGACCGTAGGGGTTCTTCTTGTTCTCGAAGTTGAAGCCGAGGTGATTGCTGCGCCAAGCGTACTCGCGGTCGCCCGTCTTCGGATCCATGCGGATGATATCGACGCCCGGCACCAGGGTCGCGTTGATGCGCACGTAGGTGTACACGCCGACATAGTACTTGCCGTCCGGGCCCTTCTGGATCTCGAAGGGGTAGGACAGCACCGGCCCCTTGCCGATGTCCTTGATGCCGGAGCTGGGGTCGTTGTAACGGCCGCCGATGATGCGACGCTTGCGTGTCTTCACATCGATGCCCATCACCGCGCCCACGTCGATGGTGGTCTGGTTCTCCGGCCACTTGGTCTTGTGGTCCTTCCACTTCACCAGCGCGATGAGCTCGTCTTTCTCGGCGAAACCGCTGTAGAAGCCGCCGAAGTTCTGCGTCCTCGCGCGCGGGCCCTCGCCGATCTCCATCTTCAGGTAGTCGGCGATCACCGACTTGCACTCGGGGAAGTCGAGGGTCACCAGGTTGGCGTGGCAGCGGCAGTCCACCGGCAGCGCCGTAGGGTTGCCCACGTGCTGGGTCAACGGGCAGGGGTAGTAGTAGCGCGGGCTCCACTTCTGCGTGTTGAGGATCGACGCCTTGACCGTGACCGTGAGCAGGGCGGTCACCGGCTTCTTGTTGGCGTCGAGGACGGGCAGGTCCTCGGTGCCGCCAGGCTTGTAGGTGAACTTGTTGTCCTGCGGGAAGTCCTCGTAGAGCAGCACGTGCAGCTTGTCGACGCCGCGCGCACAGCGGCGGAAGGTGTCCGGCTGGCTGGTGAGGTACTCGACCGTGGTGCCCTTCTGCAGGATGTCATTGGTGTTCATGGTGAAGTGCACGTTGCCGGCGAACTTCTTGAGCACCTTCTTCTGGGCGATGAGCGTGCCGGGTTTGCCGTTGTCGTCGCGCGCGAGCACCACCCAGGCCGGCTTGTCGTAGGAGTAGGCCCGCGTGACCATGATGTGGCGCGGGTTCTTGGTGGTGTAGGGCTGGGCGATGATGTAGCTGAGCGACTGGGCGCCGATCTTGAAGGTCGTGGTCATCTCGCCGCCGCCGGGCGCCTTCATGATGACCTTCTCGGCGTCGGCCCACTTCTGCCCTGCGTGGAGGATGGCGTGCAGGGTCTTGTCGCCCTGCTGCGCGACCGTCAGCTTGACGATCTTGTCCTTCTTGGTGCCCGTCGTGTACTGCAGCTTGCCCAGCAGATCGCCCGGCTTTCCGTCCTTGTCGGCGTAGACGGCGACCCAACCGGCGAAGTGCTCCTTGGGGATGGTGACCAGCTTGACCTTGATCTCCTTGGGGTCGCTGAGGGTCTGGTCGTCGATCTCGAGCACGGGGTGGAACGCGGGGCTGTCGACCTCAAAGGTGGTCTGCACCGGCTGCCCGTCGAGCGTGGTGGCGATGACGCCCTTGGACGTCCAGCCGCCCGACGCCGTGCCCTCGCGCAAGATGGCGTGGAGCGTCTGACCCTTGACGAGCTTGCTGTTGAGCTTGAGCGCGACGTCCTTGTGCGCGCCCTTGAGCAGCTTGACCTTGCCCAGGTAGGCGCCCGGCTTGCCCTTGTCGTCGGCGTAGATGGCGACCCACAGGCCCAGCGAGAAGCGCTCGGGCACCAGGGCCTCGTGCACCGTGAGGGTGTAGAGGTCGCTCGCCGGGATCGACTGCGAGGTGATGAGCAGCTCGGGCTCGGCGAGGTCGCCGGTGACCTGGAAGTTGGCGACCAGCGGCGCGCCGTCGAGGGTCTGGAAGGGCTTGCCGTCACCCTGGATCAGCTCCGCGACGAAGTCCTGCTGCCCGACCACGTAGTCCTTGAGCACGATCTCCTCGTCGGTGTAGGTCTTGTTGACCGCCACCAGCAGCGTGCCCGCGAGCGGGCCCTTCTTGCCGCCGGTGAGGCCGTAGATGTTGAGCTTGCCGGCCTTGAGCGCCGAGGGCGGCAGCGCGACGAGCTTGGCGGCGATGGTCTTGAACTGGGTCGCCAGCGTCTGGTTTTCCATCACCAGCTTCGCGACCTCGGTCGTCGGTGCGCTGGCGTCTGAGCCTGCGGCGTCGGTCGACCCCGCGTCGGTCGACCCCGCGTCGGTCGACCCCGCGTCGGTCGCCCCCGCGTCGGTTGACCCTGCGTCGGTTGACCCCGCGTCGGTCGACCCCGCATCGGCGGTGCCAGCGTCCGTTGACCCGCTGTCGGTCGTTCCGGCGCTGCCCGAGTCGGAGGTCCCGGCGTCCGTC
>JAUIAC010000943.1 GCA_030425545.1 bacterium
CGCCGCTCGGACGAGGAGGCGAACTCGCGATGGCGCTGCGCGCGGAGCTGCTCGGTGAGCAGGTCGAGCTCGCTCTGCAGGCTGCTCGCCGCGGTCCCCTCGAGCTTGTCGAGGCGGTCGGTGAGCGCCTGGAGCTTGCGATGCAGGACGTCGTTCTCACGCTGCACCAACGAAGCCTTGCTTCGCAGGATCTCGATGTCGGACTCGCGCTCAAACCAGTTCATCAAGGGCATCAAAACACACGGGGATCAGCAAAACAAGGGCGTGCGAAGGCCGAGATTCCGGCCTCTTCAGGCGGGCTTGCGGGCGAGCACATCGACGCCGTCGAGGAATGTCTCCAGCTCCTTCTGTGACAGCCGCACGGGCTCGCCAGGGGCGCCTCGCCACAGGCTCGGAAAGCAGCCCTTGTCGAGCCGCTTGTGCAGGATGCACAGGCCGGAGCCGTCGTAGGTCAGGACCTTCACGGTGGTCTTGCGCCTGTTCAAGAACAGGAAGCTGTCGCCGCTGAGCAGCTCCTTGTCGAGCTGCCACGTCACCAGATGCGACAGGCCGTTGAAGCCCTTTCGCATGTCACATGGCGCCGGGTACGCCCACACGCGGCCGGTCAGTCCCAGCAGCGTCATGACAGGCCTCTCAGCACGGTGACGACCTGCGAGGCGTCCAGGCCGTGCACGACGTAGCCGCCGGGGCACTCAAGGCGGAGCGTCGGCTGGAGCCGGGCGAGCGTCGCGGTGCAGGTGACCTCGACAGGCACGAGGCCGCGCTTCTGGGTGGCTCCAAGCCAAGCGTGCAGCGTCGCGATGGGCATGTGGAGCGCGATGGCCGTGGCGCGGACACTGTCGCCAGCTGCGCAGCGCGCGACGGCGTAGTCGATGACGGCGGACTTGATGGACCGGGGGATCGGGTGTCCGCGGCCCCGGCGATGGTTGGCGAGGGCGGTGACGAGGTCAGGCGGTGGCGACATCTGCGGCTCCTGGGTTGGCAGGTGCTCGCAGTGTCAGGTCAGGCCGCCGATGCCCGCCAGACGTGGTAGGGCGAACACGTACGCTCGGCCGACCAACAAATGCCTGGCACCTACTTGGCCGCACATCCTTGGCCGGCTGAGGCGATCCCCGAGCGTCGCCAAAGCGTCGCGCAGCCCCAATACGGGGAGCACCGCGCAGGCGCTCCCCACCACGGATGGCCCGCCGCACGCGACACCAGCCGCCTCGCCTCGATGGCGGTCTGCACCCAGACCTCACCAACCTCTCAGCCAGGGTCCCGCAGTCGGGTCTCCGCCTCGTCCGGAAGGCCGACGCGGCCGTGGAGCACCACCCGCTGCTTCGCGAGGCTCGCGATGGGCAGCACGAGATCGCCCAACTCCCGGGTGAAGGCCTCGCCGCCCCAGGCCTAGGGATCCTACAGAACTTGCGTGATCTCCAATAATGACGACAACTCCCGACCGCCACAGCCTCCGTGGCGCTGGGAGCCTCTCATGCTGCACGACACCACCTCGCAATGGACCAGCGA
>JAUIAC010000944.1 GCA_030425545.1 bacterium
CCATGCACGAACGCTCTCCCCGACGGGCCCTCGCGGCGCTGGCCGCCGCCGCGCTGCTGTCGACCGCGACGCTGACGGGCTGCGCCGCCCCCCGCTCGGCGAAGGCGGCGTACCCGTGCCCACCGGTGCTTGGGGCGCGGGCGGCCCTGCGGAGCGCGCCGGGCCCCAAGCAGCTCTACGGCGTGCGCTTCACACAGGGCCCCTTGCGACGCTGCCGGGACGGCCACGCGGTGACGTTGACGGCCACGGGGCGACGCGCGCTGGTGCACGATCCCCGGCACGGCGGGCGCCGCTGTGCCCCGGAGACCGACGACGCCGCCCAAGCGCGACGCTGCGCACGGCGGTGTGTGGGGCGGCCGCTCCCCGCTGAGCCCTGCGACCTGATCGACGCCTACACGCTGGTCCGCGAGGCGGCGACGCTGGTCCGTGGGCACGGCTACCACGCGTCGACCGCCCTCGGCGGCTGTGGCCCGCGCGGAGCGGCCCCGGAGATCACCCTGGTGGTCCACGACTGGCGCATCGCCGACATCGCGCTCGGCGCCCTGCAGGAGCGGCTGCGGGCCTGGGACGCCCGCGGCGAGGTCCGCCTGATCATCACCCCCATCGCCTGCGGAGTCGCCCTGTGAACGCCTGCCTGCCCGCCGGGACACGCTCCGTGAGGCTCGTCCTCCTGCTCGCCGCGGCCGCCACCGCCGGCCTGGCCCTCGCCGCGACCCCCGCGTCGGCCGATCTGGTCATGCACCACAGCCTGGCGTGGCTGGTCACGCGCAGCGACCACATCGTCGAGGGCGACGTGCTCGCGGTGCGCCCTGCGCCCAAACGTCCGGGCTTTCAGCACATCGTGCTGCGCTCCACGGGCACGCCCATCAAGGGTCGGCTGGGCCGGAGGACCCGCTTTACCCCGCGGCCTGAGCTCACGCTGCTGACCCGCGGCCTGCGCCCACCGGTCGGCGCGCGGGTGGTGCTCTTCACCCGCGGCATCTCGCTGCCGACCACGTGCGGGCGAGACCCGCGCACCGGCAAGCTGCACCGCTACCCCGGACAGGTCGTGTTCCGGGCGCTGGACCCCCGAACCGGCTACGCCCTGCCGCGGCGCGACTTCACGGTGACGCGCGGTCTGGACCCCGTCGTGGCCGCGCTGCGCGAGGACGTCCGGCTGGAGTCGCGGCGACCGCTGACCCTGGCGACGCGGCGCCGTCGCGTCTTCCTGCCGGTGCCACAGCGCTCGGCCCTGGGGGGCGGCGTCCACGAGAACGCCTCGCTGGTGGTGCCGCGCGACGGCGTCACCGAGCGGCAGCTCGTCGCCATGACCCGGTCGCCCAGCGCCGCCGACCGCGTCCTGGGTGCGACCCTGCTGGAGCCCTTCGAGTCGCGGGAGACGATTCGGCTGCTGCTGGCGCTGCGCCACGACGGCGCGCGCATCGGCCGCCAGCGGCTGCCTTGGGTGCGGCGCGCGGCGGAGCGCGTGCTGCGGCGCTGGCGCGTGCCGCTGCCGCCGCTGTGAACCG
>JAUIAC010000222.1 GCA_030425545.1 bacterium
ACCGGCGGCGCCAACGCAGACCCGAGCGACGCCAGCGGCTTCGAGCTGACCGTGCGCTTCAAGGTGGCCGAGGCGGGCTCAGAGGGTGGGACCTGCCCGAGCGACGGGCTCGCCTGGCTGGCCAAGCCCTGCGTCGACCGGTCTCGGTGCCTCGCCGGCTACAAGAAGATCGCCCTGGCGTTGGATCCGAAAGACGCGCACAGCAACCCGAAGCTGCAGGGGCTCGAGATCGACGGCGTCGCCTGGCCCGAGGACGTGACGCCCACCGTGTCGTGCTACCGCGGCGACTCCGAGTTCGGGCAGGTGGGCCAAGGCGCCGTGAACATCACGCCGCTCTGGGACAGCGAGAGCCAGGAGGTCATCGGCCCCAACCCGGACCCGACGAAGTCCGGGGTGCTGCGGGAGACCATGCTCTTCTCCTGGTTCTCGACCGCGGGCGACTACGACAAGCAGCGCAGCTACGACGAGGTCCCGGAGAACGCGTTCCTGCCGCCGGACTACGGCGGCAAGGTCTCGCAGACCGCCCGCCTGTGGGTGGTGGTGCGCGACGGGCGCAACGGCACGGCGTGGCTCTCGCGTCAGGTGGAGGTGCGCAGCGACGCCCCCCTCGACGGGAACCCACTCTGCCGCGTCGACCCCGCGCTCGAGGGCTGCCCCTGAAGGTCGAGGAGCGGTCTGCGCCGGGCGGCGCCGACGGCCCGTCCGTGGATCCCGGTCGCCGCCGTGACCCGCCGCGCTGCGGGTCCCAGCGCCCGTCCCAAGGCCGGTCCCAAAGTCGGTCTCACCGCCAGCGGCGCGCGCGCCCGACGCGCTGAGAGGCCGGAAAATCAGCCTCCGCGCGTTGGCACGGGGGCTGCACGGACATGGCGTCACCAGGAGGTGACCCATGAGCCAGACGACCCGCCGAGCCCCCACGTGTCCGCCGCGCACGCGCCCGCGAACCCGGCAGCGAACCCCACAGCGGACCAGAGCGCACGCACCACCCCGCGCCGCCACGCGGACGCGCGCGGTGCGGGGCCTGCTGGTGGTGTGTGGCTGGACCGCGACGTTGGCGACGCTGGCGACGCAGGTGGCGCTGGCCCACGCCCCGGCAGCTTCGGCCAGCCGGCGATGCCACGTACCGCGGGTGGACCTCGGTGCGGTGGAGGCCGCCCTGGCGCGGGCGGCGCGGCGGCCTCGCGCGCGTCACCCCAGCCGCTGGTGGGCCTTGTTGCCTGCGCGCGTGGGGCTGCGCGGCCGGACCGGCACGCGCGCGGGCGCGGGCCTCTACCTGGCGCCCGACGACCTGATCCCGAGCGAGCGCTGGCTGACCAGCGCGCGCCGCAGCGGCGCGCTGACCATCGGCTGGGACCTGCGCCCGCTCTGGGCGACGCGCGCCCCGCGTGAGCCGGCGCTGGCCGCCCACGCGCTCGCGGTGGACCGCGTGACGCAGCGCGTCGCCGAGTCGGTGGTCGCCGCCGAGCAGGCCGCGGCCGCCGCGCGAGCGCTCCCTTGGGGCGACCCGGCGTGCCGCAGGCTGCAGATCCTCGGCGTCGCGGCGCGGCTCCGGCTGCGCGCCGTGGTGGCGGCGCTCAGTCCAGGCCGGCGCTGGCCATCTTCGAGGCGCGCTCCGCGGCGAGCAGCGCCTCGACCACCGGGTCGAGCGACCCTGCGATGACGCTGTCGAGCGCGTGCAGCGTCAGGCCAATGCGGTGATCGGTGACGCGGTTCTGCGGGAAGTTGTAGGTGCGAATGCGCTCGGAGCGGTCCCCCGAGCCCACCTGTGCGCGACGGTCGGCGTCGTGCGCCGACTTGAGCCGTCGCTGCTCCTCGTCGAAGAGCTTGGCCCGCAGCAGCATCATCGCGCGGTCGCGGTTCTTGTGCTGCGAGCGCTCGTCCTGACACTGCACCACGATGCCGGTGGGCTCGTGGGTGATCCGCACCGCCGAGTCGGTCCGGTTGACGTGCTGCCCACCCGCGCCGCTGGCGCGGTAGGTGTCGATGCGCAGGTCGGCGGGGTTGATGTGGACGTCCACGTCCTCGACCTCGGGCAGCACGGCGACGGTGCACGCCGAGGTGTGAATCCGCCCCTGACTCTCCGTGGCGGGGATGCGCTGCACGCGGTGCGTGCCCGACTCGTGCTTGAAGAGGGAGAAGGCGCCGTGGCCCTTGACCACGCACACCGCCTCCTTGATGCCGCCCTGCGCCGCGTCGCTGA
Organism: bacterium; assembly: GCA_030425545.1. Classification (GTDB taxonomy): domain Bacteria; phylum Myxococcota_A; class UBA9042; order UBA9042; family UBA9042; genus UBA9042. The sequence continues at coordinate 2,198 of JAUIAC010000222.1, forward strand.
CGCTGACCTCTTCGATCTTGAAGCCGCGGGTCTCGGCGTAGCGGGTGTACATGCGCAGCAGATCGCGCGCGAAGAGCGCCGCCTCCTCGCCTCCGGTCCCCGCGCGCACCTCGAGCACCACGTTGCTGTCGTCGCGCGGATCCCGCGGGATCATCAGCTCCTTCAGCTTGCTCTCGGTCTCGGCGAGCGAGGCTTCGAGGGCGTCGAGCTCCTCCTTGGCCATCGCCTTCATCTCGGCGTCGGTCTCGTCTTGCAGCAGCTCGCGCGTGTCCGCGATCTCGGCGCCGAGACCGCGCCACGCCTTGTAGGCGGTCACGCTCGGCTCGATGCTCGTCCGCTCCCGCAGCAGCTTCGTCATCTTCTCGTGGTCACTCGCGATCTCGGGCGTCGCCAACGCGGCGTCGATCTCTTCGAAGCGGGCGACCACCTCTTCGAGCTGCTCGAACATGGCTCAGGTCCTCCAACCCACGGGGTGTGGGCAGCGGCAGGGTGGGAGCGGCGTGGCCTGAGCGCAAGTCACGGCGCGCGAGCTGGCGGGGCGACGGGTGTGGCGACAGGCGGGGCGACGGGCGAGGCCACGGGCGGGGCCACGGGCGAGGCGACGGACGAGGCCGCCGCGTCGACCCGAGCGTTGAGCCGCCACCACGCCGCCGCGACCAGACCCACGTCTCGGGCCCGCGGGCGCGGCCGAGCCGCCGCGGCGAGGGGCGCCAGCGGACGGAGCAGCCAGCCCGGGGCCCGCGCCGCGGCCGCGAGCGCCGTCGGGCTCGCCAGCGCCAGAGCCACGCACCCCCACACCAGCCACCGCGCGCTCCCCGGGGGGCCGAGCGGCGTCGAGAGCGCGGACGTCAGGCGCGCCGCTCCAAGCTCCGCAGCCCCACCGCCGATGACCAGCGCCGCGACGAGATCGACGCCCAACCCGAGGGCGGTCGCCAGCAGGAGCCGCTGTGCGCCGCACACCAGCCCGGCCTGATCGGTGAGCACATGCTCGGCCGCGTGCATGCGCTGCTGCGCCGTCGGGCGGCCACCGGCGACGCGCGCGCACCCCAGCGCCCAGGGTGCGAGGCGGACAGCTGCCGAGGCCAGCGGCAGCGCCCAGGCCGGCCAGCCCGCGGCCCAGCCGGCGGCTGCGGCGGCCAGCGGCGCGAGCCACCACCCCAGGGTGGACAGGGGGAGCCGCGTGACGAGCGCGGTGTCGGCCGGGCCGAGCGCCCGCGACGCGGCGGCCTGCCAGCGCCAGGGTGCGGACCAGCCCCACGCGCCCGCCGGGCGCACAGGCGCGAAGTCCGCGAGCTCGGGTCCGGCGTCGCCGTGGCGGGCGACCACCCCGCGTCCGCGGGCGACGATCGCGACGCCGCTGGGGAAGCTGGCCGCCCAGCGCACGCGGTCGACATCGGGCCACGGGCCGGACGCCGCGGGCTCGGGCGCGGCTGGCCCGGACGCGGCTGGCCCGGACGCGGCTGGCCCGGACGCCGGTGACCCGACCGCGGCGCTCCCTGCGTCCGTGACGGGGCGGTCAGGCGGGACAGCGGTGGCCGACGCTGCCGCTGCAGGCGGCGGGGCTGTGGCGGATGGGGTGGCGGGTAGGGTGGCGGGTGGGGTGGCGGGTGAGGTGACGATCGCGTGGTCCTCCTTGCGGGCCCGAGCGCGGCCGGCTCCGGGGCGCCGGTCGGCCCCGGGTCACAGGCCTTGTCAGCCGCCGCTCGGGGCGGTACTCCGCGCAGCGAGGGGCGCCTGTTGCGCCCCCGTCTTCGCATCAGGATCGCAGCCATGCCCACCCTGCACCACCCCGGCGCCCGTGAAGTCCTCGCCCTGCTCGACGCCCTGCCGCCGGGGGCGCGCGTGGCCACCGACTGCGACGGCACGGTCTGGCAGGGAGACATCGGCGACGACGTGGTGGTGGCCGCGGCCCGCTTCCCCGAGCGCTTCGCCTCCCTGCCGGAGCCCGTGGACTTCGACGCCTACCGGGCCCGGCTCGACACCGACTACGAGGGCGCCTGTCTCTACGCCTGCGACGTGCTGCGCGGGGTCGACCCAGCCGTCGCCAAGGCCTGCCTGCGCGCGGTGGTGCCGGACGACTTCGCCCCGCGGGCCTGGTTCGTCGACGCCCTCAACGACGCCATGGACCGGGGCGTCGAGGTCTGGCTCGTGAGCGCGTCGCCGCTGCTGGCGGTCGAGGTCGGGGCCGAGATCGTGGGGCTGCAGCGCGCCCACAAGGTCGGCATCGAGCTCGCCGAGGAGGGCTTCGTGGCGCCGTGGCCCATCGGCGAGGGCAAGCCAGCGGCCTGGCGCGCGCGCGGGCTGCCACCGGCCGACGTCGCCCTGGGCGACACCCGCTGGGACCAGCCCCTGCTCGACAGCGCGGTCACCGGCTGCATGTTGGTCAAGGCCCACCTCGACCCGCACAAGGACACGGCGGCGTCCGTGCTGCGCGGCTGAGCGTTCGAAGCGCTGACAGCCCCGTGACGGCGCCCTATGCTGCGCCCATGTCTGCTCCGCCCATGTCCGCTCCGGCCGCCTCGACCCAGCCGCCGCCCGCGATCTCGCCCGACCCGGCCTACGGGTGGCCCGATCCCAACGCCGGCTCGGTGGTGTCTCGGGTCTGGGCCGGCATGCGCGGCGCGTTCTCGGGGGTGCCCTTCGCGCTGCGCCACCCGCGCGTGCTGCTGTGGTGCGGCGTCACCTTCGCCGTGTACCTGGCCGTCATGGGCACGGTGCTGTGGCTCGCTGCGTCCTATGACGACCGCTTCGTGACCCACGTGCTCTGGGAGCGCGGCCCGGCCTGGTGGCAGTCCGCGCTCTACGAGATCGCGCGCGCCCTGCTCTACGTGGTGTGGTGGATCCTCGCGGTCCTGGCGTCGTTCACCACCGCGCTGCCGCTCATGGCGCCCCTCTTCGCCTTCCTCGCCGAGGCCACCGAGGTGGCGTTCTTCGGCTCGCCCTCGCAGGAGCTGGACTGGCGGGTGCTGGCGCGCGAGATCGTCCAAGGGGTCTTTCGCAGCCTGGTGCTGGTGGCGATGAACCTCCTGGCGGCGGCCTTCATCTGGCTGTTGGGCACGCTGCTGGGCATGCTCTTCCCCCCCCTGGGGACAGCCGTGGCGCTGGTCGTAGGCGGCGGCTGGACCGCGCTCTGGTACGGCCTGATGGGCATGAACTACACCTTCGAGAACAGCCACACCTCCCTCAGCAAGCAGCTGCAGGTCCCTCAGCGGGTGCTGCCCCTGCTGCTCGGCTACGGCACCGTCGCGCACCTGATGAGCTACGTGCCACCGCTGGTGCCCTTCATCGTGATCTCGGCGACCGTGCTGGTGTGCAGGCTGCACGTCCACGGCCACGCCGAGCTGACGCTGCGCACGGCGGCGCAAGCCCGCGAACGCACGGCGAGCCACACGCCGAGCGAGTGATGTCGGACAGCGGGTGGATCCCGCAGGCGATTCCAGCCTAGATTGGGCGGCGTCCTGCGCGCGTCTGCGGCCGACGTGCAGACCGACCGACCGACTCTCGCGCAGGAGCGCCATGCGACACCTCCTCGACCGTCACATCCTGCTCGTCACCGGCAAGGGCGGCGTGGGGAAGTCCACGGTGGCGACCACGCTCGCTCGGCGGGCGTCGCGGGACGGCAAGAAGGTGCTGCTGGTGGAGTTCGAGTCGGTGTCGCGGGCGGCGCCGCTCTTCGGCATGGACGCGGCCCCGGTGGACCCGGTGGCGGTGGAGCCCGGCCTCGACCTGATGGGCTTCGACCTGCTCTACAGCCTGCGGACCTTCGCCACGGACCAGCTCAAGCTGAAGACGCTGGTGAACATGGCGCTGCGCAACGACACGGTGCGTGGCTTCTTCCTGGCGATGCCGGCGATCAAGTCGGTGCTCTTCCTCTACCACCTGCACCGGCTGGAGCGCATCCACGGCCCCGACGGCGACGGTCGATGGGACCTGATCGTGTGCGACATGCCGACCTCGGGCTTCGTCGCTGGGCTCTACGGCGTGCCCACCATGGTCCGCCAGATCTTCCGCGTCGGTCCGCTGGCCACGACGGCAGACGACATGGGCAAGCTGCTCTTCGACCCGCTGCGCACGGGCCTGGTGCTGGTGACGCTGCCGGAGGAGATGCCGGTGGTGGAGACCATCGAGCTGCGCAACGCGCTGCGGGCCAAGCACGGCATCGACACCGCCGCCATCGTGGTCAACGGGGTCTACCCGACGCTGATCGATCACGACGAGATGGTGGCCCTGGCCGCCGCGGTGGGCGAGGGCACGGAGCTCACCGACGACCCCGACGGCATCGAGGGCATGCTCTGGGCCGCCGGCGTGCTCGGGCGCCGACGAGACCGGGCCGTGGCCCTGTTGCCGCAGCTGCGCGACGCCGCCGGTGGCCGCCTCATCGAGCTGCCGCACCTCTTTCGACGGACCCTGCCGCTGACCTCCATCGACGAGCTCGCCGACTCCCTCGGCGGGACGCTCAAGGGCAGCTGACGCACCCGCGCCCAGCGTCCCTCGCACCGCCCCGGCGCACTGCCCGCCCCGCACACCACGACTCAGGAGCCCACCTCGTGCCTCAGCCTCCCCCCTCAGCCGCCGCGCCGACCGCGGACGACGCAGACGCCCAGCCGGCCAGCGCCACGGCGATCCCCGACGCTGCGGGCAACCCGGTGCTCGACGTGCTCGACACCGCCGAGCTGCTCATCTGCATCGGCAGCGGTGGGGTGGGCAAGACGACGACCTCGGCGGCGCTGGCGCTGCTGGCCGCGCTCCGCGGGCGTCGGACCCTGGTGCTGACCATCGACCCGGCGCGTCGGCTGCTCCAGGCCCTGGGGCTGAGCGACGCGACGCTGCCCGCCAACACGCCGCTGGAGGTGCTGCCCCGCATGGCGGCCGCGTTCAACCGGCCCGAGCCGAGCCACTACGACGGCGGGGTCACCCACGCCGGCTCGCTGCACGCGATGATGCTGGACCCGGAGAACGGCGCCGTCGCCATGGTGGAGCGCCTGCTGCCCGACGACGCCCTGCGCGACGAGGTGCTGGGCAACCGCATCTACCAGGCCCTGCTGCCCGCCCTCGGGGCCTCGCCCGATCTGGTGGCGCTGGAGCTGATCGCCGATCTCCACCGCGACGGCCGCTACGACCTGATCGTCCTGGACACGCCGCCGGCCCACAACACCATGGACTTCCTGCAGGCGGGGCAGACCTTCTCCAACTTCATCAACGAGCGGGTGCTCAAGTGGTTCGCCAAGGTGCCGCGCCGCGACACGCCGCAGAAGCGGAGCCTGTTCAGCCGGGGCGGGTCGGTGGCCATGAGCGTCCTCGGTCGCCTCTTCGGCGCCGAGATCCTCCCGGACATCGCGCAGTTCTTCTACAGCTTCCGCGACGTCATGCCGCGCATGCGCGAGCGCAACGAGCAGACCGACGCCCTGATGCGCTCCGACGTCACCCGCTTTGTCGCTGTGACCGCGCCGGGCGCCACCAGCCTGCGTGAGGCGGCCCACCTGCGGACCCTGCTGCGGGACGAGTCGCTGCCCTTCGCCGGGTTCGTGGTCAACCGTGTGCTGCAGGCGCCCGAGAGCTTGAGCAGCGACGCCCGGCTGAACACCGTGGCCGACGATCTCGCGCGCCGCCTCCAGGCCACCGGGCTGAGCGCCCCGGAGGCGCAGAACCTGGCCGCGCGGGTGCAAGAGGGGGCGCACCGCCTGCGCTTCATGGACCGGGCCGACAGGCAGCAGGTGGCCTCGCTGCAAGAGCTCGCCGGGACCGACGCGTTCTGCACCGTGGTCCCGCAGATGGAGCACGACATCCACGTGCTCGACGAGCTCCGCGACCTGGCCGAGCGGCTGGTGAGCGGCGTTCAGTGAGCATGGCCGCGGGAGCCCTCCGCGCGCCCCTGGACGCTGGCGCTCCCCTGGCCCACACTAGCGCGTGAACAGCCGGAATCCGGCGCGGTGGGCCCGACCCCGACCGCAGGAGACGCAGTCCGCATGACGATTCGCCGCACCGCCGCGCTTTGCGCCTTCTTCGTGGCGTCCCTTGCCACCTTCGGCCCGCAGGGGGCAGCCAACCGTGGCTCGGTTGACCCGGGCCCGGTCGTGGCGTCAACGCAGACGTCGAGCTGGGACGCGGCCACGCTGGTCCCAGGCTGGGTGAGCAGCGCCAGCGCGGGCGGGCTCGACCTCGACTTCCGCTCGTTCTACGACCCGAAGCGCGAGAAAGACGAGCGGACCCAGAGCCGCGCCTACCAGTCGCTGATGAGCGAGCTCGCCCTGGCCATGGGCTCCCGCATGGTGGGCCCGGGGGCGTCGCTCGGCGCCCTGGGCTTCGAGGCGAGCTACGAGCTGTCGTTCGTCGGCACCAACAGCGAGGCCGACTACTGGCAGAAGTCCGCGGCGGCGCCCTCGGCCACGGTCACCACCGGCCAGCTACGGGTGCGCAAGGGGCTGCCCTACGGCCTGCAGCTCGGCGCCAACCTGACCCACCTCTACGACTCGAACATGTGGGGCATCGGCGCCGAGATGAACATGTCGCTCATCGACGGCTTCGTGAACATCCCGGACCTGTCGGTGCGCACCAGCATCAACGTGGTGCTGGGCAACGCGGACCTGGGCATGCTCATCGCCGGCGCCGACCTGGTCCTGTCCAAGACCTTCGGCATCGCGGGGATCATGGCGATTCAGCCCTGGGCTTCGTACAGCTTCGCCTTCACCCACGTGAGCACGCATCAGATCGACGTGTACCCGACCGAGTCGACGATTCAGCCGGACCTCATGCTGCTCAAGCAGATCAACAACACCAGCCACCGGGCCGCGTTTGGCGTCCGGGTGGTGGTGACCCGCGTCAGCATCGGCGCGGAGTTCCTGCGCTCCTTCACCGACGACCTCAACGTGGTGACCGGCAAGCTCGGCGTCGACTTCTAGTGGTCCGTCTCAGGGATTTTGATGAGTTCAAAGCCGCGCTGAGACTTCGCCATACGGCCCTCATGAACACTTGAAAACCATGCAGGTTTCCTGCGATTCATGAGAACCACCTGGCTCGCTCTTCACGGCATTGAACTGGTCAAAACCCGTGAGCCAGACCACTAGCAGACTGCGGCGAAGTTGATTGTCGCCGCAATCTGCTAGCTTTCTGTTGTTTCGGGGGGCTACGAGCGCCCCCAGCCACGGCAAGCCGTGGCTTCCTCTTCCCAGCAGACTGAACAAAGTGGCCGCAAAAACGGAGAAAAAGCGCAGTCTGCTAGCGTCGCGCACCTTGAGCCCTCGACGCCACGCGGACCCGGACGCTGCAGGCGACGACCCGACCCCTGTCGACGACGCCGCTGCCCTGGCCG
>JAUIAC010000945.1 GCA_030425545.1 bacterium
GACACGGCCGTCGACGCGGCGACCTTTACCAGCGTGCGGCTGCTGGCGGGGGCGCTGACCCTGTGGCTGCTCGTGCGGCTGCGGCGCGGCGGCGGCCAGGGTGCCGGCAACCTCGGCAGCGCGCTGGCGCTCTTCGTCTACGCGGCCGGCTTCTCCTTCGCCTACGAGGGGCTGTCGGCGGCGACCGGAGCGCTGCTGCTCTTCGGCGCCGTGCAGGTGACCATGGTGGGCGCTGGGCTGTGGCGGGGAGACCGGCTGAGCGTGCGGCAGTGGGGCGGCTTCGTGCTCGCCGCGGCGGGGCTGGTGGGGCTGCTGCTGCCCGGGTTGAGCGCGCCGCCGCTCGCGGCCTCGGCGCTGATGCTGCTGGCCGGGGTCGCGTGGGGGGTCTACTCGCTCCGGGGGCGGGGGGCCGGTGATCCGCTGCGGGTCACCGCCGGCAACTTCGCGCGGGCGGCGCCGCTGGGCCTGCTGCTGAGCCTGGCCACCCATGAGGGCACGAACCTCGATCCAGAGGGCGTCGGCCTCGCGGTCGCGTCGGGGGCGCTGGCGTCGGGCGTGGGCTACGCCGTGTGGTACGCGGCCGTGCCAGCGCTGCGAGCGACCACTGCCGCTACAGTGCAGCTGAGCGTGCCTGTCATCGCCGCGGCGGGCGGCGCGCTGCTCCTCGGCGAGACCGTGGGGGTGCGGCTGGTGTCCGCCTCGGTGGCGATCCTGGGCGGCATCGTGCTCGTGCTGCTGCCGAGCCGAAAGATCGGGCACAACAAACCCTAGATGTGCTCTAGGATGGCGTCGGCTCCAGCGCCTACGCTGGTCCCCACCACAGCGGGGGACACCATGACGACAACCACGACCAATCCGTACACCCAGACCACCCGGCCCGAGCCGAAGGCCGGCGACGTCGACCCGAAGCGCGCGGTGGACGTGATCATCATCGGCGGTGGGCCGGCGGGGCTCTCAGCTGCCCTATGTTTGGGTCGCTCGCGACGACGCGTGGCGGTGTTCGACGCCGGGTCGCCGCGCCACGCGGTGGCGGAGGGCGTGCACAACCTCATCTCGCGCGAGGGTGTGGCGCCGGCCGCGCTGCGCGAGCTCACGTGGGCGCAGATGGCGGCGTATCCCTCGGTGCTGGGGCCCTTGCGACAGCGGGTGGGGGCGCCGCGGCGGGCAGGCGACGTCTGGCTGCTCGACGACGCCGAGGGGCAGACCTGGCGGGCGCGGGCGTTGGTGCTGGCCACGGGGGTCATCGACGAGCACCCCGACATCCCGGGCTACGCCGAGCGTTGGGGCCACAGCGTGCACCCGTGCCCCTTCTGTCACGGTTGGGAGATCCGCGACCAGCCGGTGGCGGTGCTGGGCGCGGGAGAGGGGGCGGTGCACATGGCGCGGCTGGTGCGCGGCTGGACCGACGACGTGGTGCTGGCGACCCACGGGGAGCGCCTGACCCCCGAGCAGCAGGGCGTGCTCGCCGAGGCCGAGATCCCGGTCTACACGCAACCGGTGGCGCG
>JAUIAC010000223.1 GCA_030425545.1 bacterium
CCGAGTCCTGACGCAAGCCCAGGCCCCGGGGGCCGCGCGCCACGCGCCAACGGCGCGGCGCCCGCCCGCCTGCCCGCCGCCGCCACCGCCACCTCGCCGGCTCCCCGCCCCACCGCTGCGGCCGCCGCGGCGCCTGCGGCCGCCACGGCGCCTGCGGCTGCTGTCGGGCCCGCCGCACCGGCGGCCGCTCCAGCGCTGCTGGCCGACGCCGCGGCCTGGGCCTCGCTCACCCGTCAGCGCGCGATGCTCGGCGTGTCGGCCCAGCCGGCCGGCGCCGCGCTCCGGGTCACTGTGGCGTCGGCCGACGCGCCTTTGGCCGTGGCGGCGCTGATCACCACCGCAGACGGCCAGGTGCTGCTGCCCGACGCGGTCGACCTCGACGAGGCCCTGCCCGCGCTGGAGGCCGCCCGGGACTGGGCGCGCTGCCTCGACGAGGCCGACGTCACGCTCTACGCCCCCGCCGCGTCGCCGCAGCGGGCCCTGCTCGGGGCCGCCGGCGCGCCCCTCTGGGTCGACTGCGACGCGGCCGCCGACCCTGCGCGCGAGGCTGCGGCGCCGGGGCCGGGCTCCGGCGCCGCAGCCCCCCGTCCGCGGGACGCCCGTGGCCCTTGCGCCGCCCTGCGACCCGGGGCCCCGGGCTTCTGGCACATCGGCGCCATCCGGTACCCCGCGCCGCGCGACCGCGCCTGGCTCGAGGCCAAGACGCTGTGCAAGGCGCCCACGTCGCCGCCCCCGCCCTCGCCCCCGCCCTCGCCCCCGCCCTCGCCCCCGCCCTCGCCCCCGCCCCTCCGCGCGCCTTGACAGGAGCGCCGTCCTGGGCTCCCTTGCGGGCCGATTCGCGCCCACGTCCGGGCGTTCGACGCCGCTCACAGGCGCACAGGAGCAGGTCCCATGGCTGGAGAGATCATCGTCCCATCGGTAGGCGAGTCGATCACCGAGGTGATCATCGCGGAGTGGCTCAAGCCGGTCGGCAGCTGGGTCGAGCTCGACGAGCCCGTGGTCAGCCTGGACACCGACAAGGTCAGCGTCGAGGTGCCCTCGCCCGTCGCGGGCTACCTCCGCGAGGCGCTGCTGGAGCCGGACGACACCGCCAACGTCGGCGACGTCATCGGCCGCGTCGAGGCCGCGGAGCGCACCGACGCACCCGCGGCGAGCCCCGACGCACCCGCAGCGAACACCGACGCAACGCCAAGCGCCGCCCCAGCCGCCACCGGCAACGGCCCGGCGATGCCCGCCGCCGCGCGCGCCGCCGCCACCGGCGGGGTCGATCTCAACACGGTCACGGGCACCGGCAAGGGCGGTCGCATCCTCAAGGAAGACGTGCAGCGCGCCGCCAAGCCCGCCGCTGCCGCCAAGCCCGCCGCTGCGCCGGCCGCCAAGCCCACGGCGCCCAGCGCGCCGGCCGTCGCCACCGGCGCCCGCCACGAAGAGGTGGTGCCCATGTCGCGCATGCGGCGTCGCATCGCGTCCCGTCTGGTGGAGTCGCAGCAGTCCACCGCCTCGTTGACGACCTTCAACGAGGTCGACATGAGCCCGATCATGGCGTTGCGCGCGCAGCACAAGCAGGCCTTCCTCGACCGCTACGGCATCAAGCTCGGCTTCATGAGCTTCTTCGTGAAGGCCGCGGTCGACGCGCTCAAGCTGGTCCCAGAGATCAACGCCGAGATCCGCGGCGACGACGTGGTCTACCGCAACTACTTCGACATCGGCATCGCCGTCGGCGGCGGCAAGGGCCTCGTGGTCCCGGTCGTGCGCAACGCCGAGCGCCTCAGCTTCGCCGAGATCGAGCTGACCATCGCGGACCTGGGCCGGCGCGCCCGCGACAACAAGCTCAAGGTCGACGAGCTCACGGGCGGCACCTTCAGCATCTCCAACGGCGGCATCTACGGCTCGATGATGTCGACGCCCATCCTCAACCCGCCGCAGTCCGGCATCCTGGGCATGCACAACATCATCGAGCGGCCCATCGGCGTCGACGGCAAGATCGAGCTGCGACCCATGATGTACATCGCGCTCACCTACGACCATCGCATCGTCGACGGCAAGGGCGCGGTCACCTTCCTCAAGCGCATCAAGGAGTGCTGCGAGGCGCCCGAGCGCATGCTGCTCGAGATCTAGCACTCCCGCCCGCGGCCCCACCACGCAGCACCGGGCGCCCTGACGCCCTCGCGAGAGACCATGAGCGACACTCCTGCCGAGAATCAGCCCTTCGACGTCGTCGTCATCGGCGCCGGCCCGGGCGGCTATGTGGCCGCCATTCGCGCAGCTCAGCTGGGCTTCCGCACCGCCTGCATCGAGAAGGAGCCGCGTCTGGGTGGCACCTGCCTGCGCGTGGGCTGCATCCCCAGCAAGGCCCTGCTCGAGTCCAGTGAGCGCTACGTCGAGGCGCAGCACCACCTGGCCGACCACGGGGTCAACGTCTCCGGCGTCGGGCTCGACCTGGCCAAGATGATGCAGCGCAAAGAGGGCATCGTAACCAGCCTCACGGACGGCATCGCCTTCCTGCTGAAGAAGAACAAGATCACCCGGCTCACCGGCCACGGTCGCCTCGCCGGCACGGGCGCCGACGGGCTGACGCAGGTGGCCGTCGACGGCGACACACCGGCGACGCTGAGCGCGCGGCACGTCGTCCTCGCCACGGGCAGCCAGGTGGCGGTGCTGCCCGGCATCGACATGGACTGGGACCGCATCGGCGGCTCCACCGAGGCGCTCTCGTGGCCGGAGGTGCCGGAGCACCTGGTGGTCATCGGCGCTGGGGTCATCGGGCTGGAGCTCGGCTCGGTGTGGCAGCGCTTGGGGGCCAAGGTCACCGTGCTCGAGTACGCCGACGGGCCCCTGCCGGGGATGGACGGCGAGGTGCGCAAGCGCGCCAAGCGCATCTTCAAGAAGCAGGGCCTCGACATGCACTTTGGCGTGCGGGTCACCGGCGCGCGGGTTGAGGGCGACGGCTGTGTGGTCGAGGCCGACGGGCGCGAGCCCATCACCTGTGACCGGGTGCTCCTGGCCGTGGGGCGCAAGCCCAACACCGAGGGGCTCGGGCTCGACACGCTGGGCATCCAGACCGACAAGCGCGGCCGCATCGAGGTCGGCGCGCACTTCGCCACGAGCGCGGCCGGGGTCTACGCCATCGGCGACGTCATCCAGGGGCCCATGTTGGCGCACAAGGCCGAAGAAGAGGGCGTCGCGGTGGCCGAGTACCTGGCGACCGGGTACGGGCACGTGGACTACGACGCGATCCCCGGCGTGGTCTACACCGAGCCGGAGATCGCCTCGGTGGGCAAGACCGAGGAGGAGCTCAAGGCGGCGGACATCCCCTACCGCAAGGGCAGCTTCCCCTTCAGCCCCAACGGCCGCGCCAAGGCCCTCGGGGCCACGGACGGCTTCGTCAAGATCCTGGCGCACGCCGAGACGGACCGTGTCCTCGGCGTGCACATGATCGGACCTCGGGTCGGCGAGCTCATCGTCGAGGCCGCCATGGCCATGAGCTTCTCCGCGAGCAGCGAGGACATCGCGCGGGTGTGCCACGCGCACCCGACGCTGCACGAGGTGACGAAGGAGGCGGCGCTGGCCGTCGATGGGCGCGCGCTTCACAACTGACCGCCGCGCCGCAGCGGCCGGTGGCGTGGCCGCAATGGTGACCGCTGCGGTGGCCGCTGGGCTGCTGTTCGCCGCCGACGTTCACGCCGCCGCGTCCCCGGGCGCCCAGCCTCCGCTCGCCGTGCGCGCGGCCCACGCCTGGGTCACCTGGCTCTTGCCTGCGCTGTGGTTTGGCCTCGGGCTGGCGACGGCCGCGCTCTGCGTCGCGGCGCTGCGCCGCAGGGGGCATGCGCCGCCCTCGGCTGCGGCGACCACCGGGGGCGGCACCTCGATCTGGCGGCCGCTCTGGGCGCTGAGCGCCCTCGGGCTGGGGCTGCGCGTGGCCTTCGCGCCCTGGGGGCCCGGCGACCAGCGCGCGACCCTGACCGCCGCGTACGACGGCTGGGGCGCCACGGCGGACCTCGGCCGCTACGGTCGCGCCATCGAGGCCTTGATCGCGGTCGTCTTCACCTGGACGGGCCCCACTGACACGGTGCCCCTGGTCCTGTCCTTCGCCTGCGGTGTGGCCGCGCCGCCCCTGCTCACGCTCGCCGCCCGAGGGCTCGGCGCACCGCGTCGGGTGGCCCTGCTCGCGGGGCTGGGGCTGGCCCTGGCGCCCCTGCACGTCCGGCTCAGCGGCACGGTGAACCGCTACGTGCCCGCGTTGACGCTGCTGCTGCTGGCCGGGGCCGCGTGGCCTTGGGTCCGCGGGCTCCGGCAGCCGAAGGGGGCCGCGCTGGGTCGGCGGGCGGCCTGGTGGGTGCTCGCGCTGGCGGTGCCGCTCGCCCTGCAGTGCCGGCCTGACGCGCTGGTGGCCTTGCCGCTGCTGGGGCTGGGCCTGGTGTGGACCCGGCAGACGCTGGCGCAGCGCACGATCCGCGCGCGGCCGTCGCAGGTCCGCGCCGCTCAGGGGCGCCTCGACGCGCTCGCCGCGGTGTGGCTGGCGCTCCTGCTGTGGCCGGCGCTGCACGTGGCGCAGCTCGCGCTCTCGCAACCCGACTGGGTGATGTTCGTCGACCCGGCGCGCAGCGTGGCCGGTGGCCGCTGGCCCATGCTGCCGCGCTACAACGCGGCGCTTCATCCCGACTACACGCCCGTGGTGTGGATCGCGCTGACGCTCGTCGGTGCGGCCCTGGGTGTGCGCTCGCCGGCGCGGCGCCGCAGGACGCTGGTGTGGCTGACCTGGGGGCTCGGCCTGGCGGCGGCTTCGGCGACCCACGAGGTCAGCGGCGATCCGCTCAGCGCGCGCTACCACGTCTTGGCCTTGCCCGGCTGGCTGCTCCTGGCCGCTGAAGGCGGAGACGCGCTGCTCGCCGCCGGGGTCGCGCGCTGGCCCACGCGCCGGCGCGCGCTGACCGCGACCCTCGCCGCGGCCCTGTGCCTCGGCGCGGCCTGGCCCATGGTGCCCCACACCCGCCGCACGACCCTCGACGCGGAGGTCGCCTTCCTCCGCGCGCACCTCGCCGCGGTCCCCGACGGCTGCACCATCGTCGCCTTTCATCCCCACTCCCGGGATCTGGCGCTGCGTCCCGGGCGCACGCTCTCGGCCAGCGCCGGGCGCAGCCACCGCTGGGTCGGCGCGTGGGACCCCTTCACCGCGGGCCCCTGCGTCGCGCTCTACCAGGGGTCGTCCTGCGCGGCCCTGCGCGAGGATCCGCAGCTCAACACCGAGCGGCGCCACCCCTGCGAAGAGCTGCCCGCCGTCGCGCGCCCGTGGGCCGACGCCGCGCTCCCCAACCGGCCAGCGGGCAACCACAAGTTCGGCCCCGGGCCGGTGCGGGTGCAGCTGGCCTGGCTGCGTCGCTGAGCGTCTGCGCTCCAGGCGCGAACGGCGGCGCACCGACGCCGTGAGCCCGTCACCCTGGCGCGGACTCCCCCTGCACCATGGCCACCAGCTCCTCGGCGAAGCGGCTGGCGTCCCCGGGCCAGCGCGCGGTCAGCAGGTTGCCGTCCCGCACCGTGAAGGGGTTGCCGTAGCTGGCGATCAAGGGCCCGCGCTCAAAGCGCCCGGCGTCGCCCACCGCCCGTCGCAGCTCCGACTCCACCCACTCCGGGTAGGTCCGGTAGTAGTCCCCGAGCTTCCACGCGGTCAGCAGCCACGCGATGTTCTCCAGCGGCCGCGTCAGCGCCGTCATCCGGCGGCCGGCCACCACGCTCTGGCCGTCCGCGCCGCGGGTCCGGGCCAGCACCACGGGGCCATGGCAGATCGCGCCGACCGGCAGGGACCGGGCGAAGAACTCCGCCACCAGCGTCTGCAGCGAGCGCGACTCGAGGTACTGGCGCATGCCCTTGGCGTGGCCGCCGGGCAAGAGCAGCCCGCCGAAGTCCGCCGCCCGCAGCGTGCGCCAGTCACGGGGAGCCTGAAAGTCCGGGTCCTGCGTCAGCTCGGCGTAGCCGGCGCAGTGGTCGGGCGTCGCCCCGAGCAGGCCGAAGAGGGGCCCCTTCAGCACCAGCGCGTCGCAGGCCGCCGGTCCGCCGTCTTCGGTGGCGAACACCACCGGCAAGCCCGCCGCGCGGGCCGCGCGCCAGGGGGCGACCACCTCGGTCGGGTCGAAGTCGGCCGTGGCGAGGGCGACGAGCAGCGGCAGCGGGGCGGTGGGCATCGGCGAACCTCCACGGGCGGGCGGGCCACGTCGGCGCGGCGCGGGGGCAGTGTGGCAGAGCGCGCGGCGGTTGCGAACGGGCCCAGGCCCACGCCCGAGCGTCTCCTTGGTAGGGTGGGGCCCATGTCTCACGCTCCCCACGCTTTGGGCTCCCGCAACGTGCTCCGGCCGCACCAGGCCGAGCTCTTCCCGGACGACACCCTCAAGCACCGCGTCGCCCGCGCCATCTGCGCTGCCAACTGCCTGCCGCGCAAAGAGTTCTACGAGGCCTGGGAGGTCGCTCGACGCGTGCGTCGCAGGCACCGCGGCGGGCGCGTGTGGGACCTGGCGGCCGGCCACGGCGTGCTGGCTGCGTTGCTGTTGATCCTCGACGACAGCAGCCCCGAGGCGGTGTGCGTCGACCGTCGCCGGCCTCCGTCCCAGACCAAGGTGCTGGCGGCGCTGGAGGCCCGCTGGCCGCGGCTCGCCGGCCGTGTCCGCTTCGTCGAGGCAGACCTCAGCAGCTGGGGCCAGGCGCCGGCCGAGGTCGGCGACGCCCCGAGCGAGGGCGACCTCGTGGTGTCCGCGCACGCGTGCGGCCCGCTGACCGACGTCGTGTTGCAGCGGGCCACCGCCGCCGGCGCGCGGGTCGCGGTCCTGCCCTGCTGTCACGACAAGCGCCGCTGCGAGGTGCCTAGCTTTGCCCCCTGGCTGCCGGTGGACGTCGCCATCGACATCGCTCGGGTGACTCGCCTCGAGGCGCAGGGCTACGCGGTCCACACGCAGCAGATCCCCGCGGCCGTCACCCCGAAGAACCGGCTGATCATCGCCGCGCCCGCTCACCGGACTCTCAGCTGACGCCTGATTCTCCAGGGTTTTTGGGCGGCCCCTCGGATTCGTGCCAAGCTGCGCCGACCGCAAGCCGAGGAGCCCCCATGGTCAGTCGCAAGCCCCGCGCCAGCGCCCCGTCGAAGCCTTCCGATCCCCCGCCGTCCAAGCCCGCCAAGCGCACGAAGGCCGCCGCGTCCAAGAGACCGGCGAAGTCCACGAAGGCCGCCGCGCCCAAGAAGCCGGCCAAGCGCGCGAAGGCCGCCGCGTCCACCAAGGCCGCGGGGCGCACCATCGCCGAGGCCCTCTCCGCCACCGAAGACGCCGCCCGCGCCGGCGACCGCGCGCTGCGGCGCGCCCTCCGCGCCCGCAGCGGCGGCCGGCACCAGGCGAGGATCCAGCCCAGCTCCCTCCAGGCCAGCGGCGGCGACCTCGCGCCCTACCGAATCCTCTCCCTCGACGGCGGCCCCGCGACGCCGAGCTACCTCCGCTACCTGCGCGCTCTCGAGGTCTCGCAGCCCGGGTTCCTCGACTCGGTCGACATGTTCGCGGGCGCGTCCGACGGCGCGTGGGCGGCGCTCTTCTTCGCCAGCCGCCCGCCGGACACCGACCCCCTGGACATGATCGACGCCGCCATCGCCTTCAACGAGGGCACCGTCGACGCCATCCAGCCGGGGCTCGTGGGGCTCTTGCGCCTGGCGTCGGGCTTCTGGTCCGCCACCGACAACACCGCCGCGCTCGACTACCTCACCAGCCAGTACGGCGACGGGCCCGAGGGCAAGCCCATCACCCTCGGCGAGCTGCAGCGCGACGTGGTCATCGTCAGCTTTCGCGTGCGCAGCCGCACCGCCAAGCCGGGCGCGCGCTTCTATCACAACCTCGCGCGCAACCTGGTGCAGGGCGGCGAGGCCGGCTGGACCTTCAACGACGTGGCCTACGCCAACCTCGGCATGTCGGCCGCCGAGGTCGCCCTCCGCAGCGGCTCCTTCCCGGTGATGATGCCGATCCGCGACGGCTTCGTGGACGGCGGCCTCTTCGCCAACAACCCCGCGGTCTGCGCCATCGCCCAGCTGCTGGAGTTCCGCGAATCACGCGGGGTCACGGGGCTCGACGACATCGTCATGCTCTCCTGCGGCGCCGACCAGGCCATGACCGGCAGCGCCAGCGCCAACCAGCGCTTCTTCTCGGAGAAAGACGTGTCTTGGGGCTGGGCCCAGTGGCTGGCCACGCCCTGGTCGCCGATGTTGCTCATGGACACGGTGATCTCGGCCGGCGGCAAGGGCATCGCCTACCAGGCCCACCAGCTGCTCGGTGAGCGTTTCCTGCGGCTCGCGCCGCCGCTCCCCATCGGCATGAGCGAGGAGATGCTGCGGCTGCTCACCGGCTTCACCGCCAAGCTCTTCGAGCTCGCGGACGAGCAGGCCGCGTCGTGGTCCGGCGGCCAGCTCGGCCTGGACTACCGCCCCAACTTCTACCGCACGTCGCAGTGGCTGGAGCAGCAGTGGTTCTGCAACGAGGCGCCGGTCCGCGTGACCAACGAGGGCGGTGTGGAGCGCGTGGCTTCGTAGCCCGACCCGGGCGAGCCCTCCCCTGCAACCGCCCTCCGCGGTGGTCGGTGCGCTCAGACGACAAAATGTCCGCTATTTGCCCCGGCGAGCTGAGCGACAAAATGTCCGCTATTTGCCCCGGCGAGCTGAGCGACAGCCTGACGGACAGCGCCGGCTGTGCCACGCTCGGCCCATGCGCCGCGCCGATCGCCTCTTCGCCCTCGTCCAGCAGCTGCGCGTCCGCCGCTTCGCGACGGCGGACGTGCTCGCCAAGCAGCTCGGCGTCTCGGTCCGCACCGTCTACCGCGACGTGCGCGATCTCACGGCCAACGGCGTGCCCATTCAGGGCGAGGCCGGCGTGGGGTACCGCCTCGAGCGCGGCTTCGAGCTGCCGCCGCTGACCTTCACCGCCGAAGAGCTCGAGGCCCTCGTGCTCGGCGCGCGCTTTGTCGCCGCGCAGGCCGACCCCGCCCTCGCCGGGGCCGCCGAGGCCGCCATGACCCGGCTCACCGCCGCGCTGCCCCGCCCGCTGCTGCCGCTGCTGTCCAGCACCCATCTCTACGTGCCCGCCACCGCCGCCGTCCGTCGCCGCGCTGGGCCGCTCGCAGCCCTGCGCGAGGCCATCGCCGCGCGGGAGTCTGTGCGCCTGGCCTACACCCGCGCCGACGGCGCCCACAGCGAGCGCGTCGTGTGCCCGGTGGGCCTGTACTTCTGGGGCGCCAGCTGGTCCATCGCCGCGTGGTGCGAGCTGCGCGGCGCGTGGCGCAACTTCCGCTCTGACCGCATCGTCCAGCTCGAGCGCACCGGCGCGCGCTTCGACGACGCCTACACGCTGCAGGGCTACCTCGACGACCAGAGCGAGCGCTACGGCGGCGGGCAGCTCCCCGGCGCCGGCGACACGCCGGACCCCTGGGTCCCCGGCTGACCGGCCCTCACC
>JAUIAC010000224.1 GCA_030425545.1 bacterium
CCTTGGTGCAGGGGTCGTCGTCGCTGCACACCTCGGTGTTGTGGGTGCTGACGCAGCCCTTGATCTTGTCGCAGGCGTCGGTGGTGCAGACGTCGTCGTCGTCGCAAGCCTCGGCGCCCAGGGCCGCACCCACACACGCGCCGTTCTGGCAGACGTCGCTCTTGGTGCAGGCGTCGCCGTCGTCGCAGGTGGCGGTGTTGTTGAGGAACTGGCAGCCCACGGTCTTGTTGCAGCTGTCGGTGGTGCAGGGGTTCTTGTCGTCGCACACCACCTGGCTGCCCACGCAGAGCTTGCCCTTGCACACGTCGCCGGTGGTGCAGGCGTCGCCGTCGTCACAGCTGCCGGCGAGGGTCACGTAGCTGCAACCCTTGGTCGGGTGGCAGCTGTCCACGGTGCACGCGGTGCCCTCGGTGCAGGCCTTCTTGGTCCCGGTGCACGCGCCCTTCACGCACACGTCGCTCTCGGTGCACACGTTGCCGTCGTCGCACTTGCCGCCCGAGGTCGCCTGGTGCAGGCAGACCTCCTTGGCCTTGCTGTCGCAGGTGTCCTGGGTGCAGACCTTGCCGTCGTCACAGGTGTTGGGCTTGCCCGCCACGCACAGGGCCTTGTCCGAGCACGCGTCGCCCAGGGTGCAGGGGTCCCCGTCGGAGCACTCCGAGCCCAGGTCGGCGGTGTGCGTGCAGGCGCCGGTCTTGCCGTCGCACACGTCCTTGGTGCAGTGGTTGCCGTCGTCGCACTTGGTCACCGTGCCGGCCTTGCACGTACCGGCCTGGCACACGTCACCGGTCTTGCACGGGTCGTCGTCCTGGCAGGGCCCGCTCACGGGCTGGTGCGTGCAGCCCACCTTGCTGTCGCAGCTGTCCACCGTGCAGGTGGTGCCGTCGTCGCAGTCCACCGTGACCTGCAGCGGCAGCCCGACGCAGGCGCCCCCAGCGCAGGTGTCCTGCTTCGTGCACAGGTTGCCGTCGTTGCAGGGCGCGCTGTTGTGGGCGAACACGCAGCCCTTGTCGCTCTTGCAGGCGTCGTTGGTGCAGGGGTTGCCGTCGGTGCAGACCACCGGCACGCCGACGCACTGGATGCCGAGGCACACGCCCGACGTGGTGCACTTGTCGCCGTCGCTGCAGGCGCCGGTGCGCGCCTCGTACTCGCAGCCCTTCAGCGGGTGGCAGCTGGCGTTGGTGCAGGGCGTGCCGCCGTCGCAGACCTTGGTCTCGCCGGTGCACACGCCCTTGACGCACAGATCTTTGACCGTGCACACGCTGCCGTCGTCGCAGGCGGCCCCGGTGGTGGGGCCGTGGCTGCAGCCGGTGCCCGTGGTGCCGCCCTTGGCGTCGCAGCTGTCCTGGGTGCAGGGGTTGCCGTCGTCGCAGTCCACGGGCTTGCCCAGGGCGCACTTGCCCACCGCGTCGCAGGCCGGCGCGGCGAAGCAGAGCGTGCCCTTGCCGCACGCGGCGCCGTAGTTGGCCGGCAGCGGCGCGCACTTGCCGCTCTTGGGGTCGCACTGGTTCTTGGTGCACACCGCGTCGCCGGTGGGGTTGGTGCTGCCGCCGCTCGACTGGCAGGTCACCACCGTGCTGGGGTCCACCTGGCAGGTCTTGGTGCTGCCGCAGATCAACGTGCCGTTGCAGGGGTTGCCGTCCTCGAGCGGCGCGCAGTCCTTGTCGGTGATGCACTGGCAGGTGTTCACCCCGGCCTTGCACGCGCCCTTGTCGCAGGCGTCGTTCTTGGTGCAGCTGGTGCCGTCGGCGTCGCAGCCCACGCCCTGATTTCTCGGGGTCATCGCGCACTTGCCCGTCTTCGGGTCACAGGTGTTGCTGGCGCACACGGTGTCGTCGATCTTCGAGCAGTACACCGCCGACGCGGGGTTGGGCTTGCACTGGTTGCTCAGCAGGTCGCACACCAGCGTGCTGCACAGGTCGTCCTGCTCGAACTTGGCGCAGTCCTTGTCCTGCTGGCACTCGCAGGTGTTGGGCCCCGGGGTGCACGAGCCGCCGTTGCACACGTCGGGCGTGGTGCAGGCGCTGCCGTCGGCGTCGCAGCCCTTGCCGTCGTTGCGCGGCACCAGCTGGCACTTGCCCGTCTGCGGGATGCACGTGTTCACCTGGCAGAACGAGTCGTCCACGGTCTGGCAGGTCACCACCGTGGTCGGGTTGAGCTGGCACTCCTTCTTGGCGAGGTTGCAGTAGAGCGTGCCGTTGCAGGCGTCGCCGTCCTCGAGCTTGGCGCAGTCGCTGTCGACGTTGCAGGCGCAGGTGTTGGTCTTGGCGGTGCACGCGCCCTTGGCGCACACCTCGTCGGGCGTGCAGGTGTTGCCGTCGTCGCACTGGGCCCCGTCGTTGCGGGGCAGCAGCTCGCACTTGCCGGTGGCCGGCTGGCACGTGGCCGCGGCGCACACCGAGTCCTGCTCCGTGGGGCAGACCACCACCGTGGCCGGGTTCACGTCGCACTTGCCGGTGCCCAGGTTGCAGAAGAGGCTGCCGTTGCAGCTGTTGCCGTCTTCGAGCTTGGCGCAGTCGCTGTCTTGCGTGCAGGCGCAGGTGTCGACCCCGGGCTTGCACTTGCCCGCGAGGCAGGCGTCGCCCACGGTGCACGGCTGGCCGTCGCTGCACTGGGTCGCGTTGGCCGCGGCCACCATCTTGCAGTCGCCCGTGCTGGGGTCGCAGGTGTTCTTGCTGCAGCCGGTGTCGTCGTCGGTCTTGCACAGGACCTTGGTGCTGTAGTCCACCACGCACTCCGGCTTGGCGCTGCTCTTGTCGCACACCAGCTTGCCAGCGCAGAGGTCCTGGGTCTGAAAGGCGCCGCAGTCGAAGCTCGACACGCACGGGCAGGTGTTGCCGAGCCCCTTGCACAGGCCGTCATGGCACTCGTCGGGGGTCGTGCAGGGGTTGCCGTCGTCGCAGACCGTCCCGCCGGGCTTGTTGGCCACCGCGCACTTGCCGGTCTTCGGGTTGCAGGCGTTCTCCTGACAGGGGCCCGTGCTGGCGGCGTCGCACACCACCACGCTGGCGGGGTTGATCTTGCAGCTGCCCGACTGCGTGTCGCAGTAGAGCGTGCCGTTGCACAGGTCGCCGTCCTCCTGGGCCTTGCAGTCGGCGCTGGTGGAGCACTTGCAGGTGTTGTTGCCGCCGCCGCACACGCCCTTGGCGTCGCAGGTCTCGCCCTTGCTGCAGGCGTTGCCGTCGTCGCAGGCGCCGCCCGCCTTGACTGGCGGGTGCAGGCACTTGCCCGTCTTCGGATCGCAGGCGTCCTGCGTACAGGGGTCGGCGTCGCTGCAGTCGAGCTGCCCCTTGGCCACGCAGGCGCCTTGGAAGCACGACGCGCCCTGGGTGCAGGCGTTGCCGTCGTCGCAGGCGAAGCCCGACTTGGTCGGCTTGTGCAGGCAGAGCCCCGTGGGCGCGTAGCAGCTGTCGTCGGTGCAGGTGTTGCCGTCGTCGCAGTCCTTGACCGCCTGGGTGACGCACTTGCCGCTCTGGCACTTGGCCTGGCTGACGCACTTGCTGGCGGGCGTGCAGCTGAGCCCCTCGTCCACCGGCACCAGCGCGCAGGCGCCGTCGACGCAGGCCGCCTGGATGCACAGGGACGCGGGCTGCGGGCAGTCGCTGTGCAGCTTGCACGCGAGCTGGTTGGCGTCCGCGGGCGGCACGTCGCCGACGCCGTCAGAGAGCGCGCCGCCGTCGGGCCCGAGGCCGTCTGGGGCGACGGCGCCGTCGCCTGCTTCCCCGTCGGAGACGAGCGTGTCGGAGGCCGCCGCGGCGTCGACCACGTCGGCCTCCACGTCGGCCTCCACGTCGGCCTCCACGGTGTCTGCGGCGCTGACGTCGAGCGCGGTGTCTGCCACGGACGTGTCCGCCAAGGCGGCGTCGCCAGCACCCAGATCACCAGCACCCAGATCACCAGCACCGAGGTCGCCCGCCTCCGTGTCAACCGAGGCCGCGTCACCGAGCTGGCTCCCGTCGAGCGTGGCCCCACCGTCGGCGCTCACGTCCGCGCCCGTCGCGCCCTTGTCGTTGGGGTCGTCGCTGCACGCGCCGAGCGTGACCAGCACGCTCAGCAGCCCGCCCACGAGCCCACGCCAACGCTGTCCCGCGGGCCGGCCCCGCTCGAGGCCCCGCATCACTTGGTCCCCGAGACCAGCACGGGCAGGTTGCTGTCGGTGGGCCTCTTGCCGTCACCGAGCTCGCCGTCCTCGTTGTCGCCCCAGCAGTAGGTCGCGCCGTCCGAGGTCACCGCGCAGGCGCTGAACTCCGTGCAGGTGACGTCGACTGCGCCGCTCAGCCCGGTCACGGCCGTGGCGACGCCCTTGTGGTCGTTGGCGCCGTTGCCGATCTGCCCCTGGTTGCCCACGCCCCAGCAGGCGACGGTGCCGTCGCTCTTGCGTGCGCAGCCGCCGTACTTGGCCAGCGACACCTGCACGACGCCGCTCAGCCCCTGCAGCTGCTTGACCCCGATGAAGGCCGTGGAGCTGGAGGTGCTGCCCTGGGCCAGGCTGCCGTAGCGGTCACCGCCCCATCCGTACACCTTTCCGTCGTCGCGCACGGCCACCGTCCCGAGGATGCTGCTGGCGACCTGCCGGATGTTCGTGAGCCCGGCGATCTGCTTGGGCGCGAAGACCGCGCTGCTCGTGGCCCCGCTGCCGTCGGCGCCGTAGGTGTTGTAGCCCCAGCACCACACGGTGCCGTCGCCCTTGAGCGCGCAGGCGTGGTAGTAGCCGACGCTCACCGCCACCGCCCCGCTCAGGCCGGGGATGGTCAGCGGCAGGCGCGAGTCCTTGGCCTTGAAGGTCTGGCCGGTGACGCCGTAGTAGCCATAGCCCGTGCACCAGACCGTGCCGTCGGAGCGTACGCCGCAGACGTTGCGTACGCCCATGCTCAGGTGGCGGGTGTGCTGGCTGCCGCGCAACAGGGTCGGCGTCTTGATGCGCGCGCTCAAGCTGTCGGCGCCGAGCTGGGCCTTGTAGTTGTAGCCGACGCAGTAGACCTTGCGCACGCCGGACTCCGTCACCAGCGCGCAGGTGGCGTACGGGCCCGCGGCAAGCTGCTCGATCGTGCCGGGGTAGGCCTGCGACTTGACCGGCGTCGGCTGGTCGCTCTGGTTCGCGTCCGTCACGTTGTACTGGTAGTTGTCCCCCCAGCCCCAAGCCTCGCCGTTGAGCCGCAGCGCCGCGATGGTCTTGCCGTCGATGACGCCGCCGGAGACCGACCGGCCCCAGCCCGCAGTCGCGCCGACCACGCACTTGCCGGACTGGCAGGTGGCGCCGCTGCCGCAGGGCACGCCGTCGCCGAGCTGCGTGCTCGAGCAAGAGCCGTCTGCGGCGCAGGCGTTGTAGGTGCACGGGTTGTCGTCGTCGCACTTGTTCTTGCCGAGGCACGCGCCCGCCTGGCAGCCGTCGCCGGTGGTGCAGGCGCTGCCGTCGTCGCAGGTCGTGTCGTCCTTCGCTGGCGGGAACACGCAGCCGCTCGCGGGCACGCAGGTGTCCTCGGTGCAGACGTCCCCGTCGGTGCAGACCTTCGACTTGCCGGGCTGGCAGGCACCCTTGGCGTCGCAGGTGTCGTCCACGGTGCAGGCGCTGCCGTCCTGGCAGATGATCCCGGCGGCGATGGTGTTGGTGCAGCGCCCCTTGGTGCACAGGTCCTGGGTGCACTGGTCGTGGTCCTCACACTCGCTGTCGTAGTCGCACGGCCGGCCGAGCGGGTGGGTCTTGTGGGTGACCTTGAGCGCGTCGAGGAACCAGCCAGCGCCCTTGTCGCCGACGCCGTCGGGTTGGAACCAGATCCAGAAATACAGCGCGCCCGCGGCGGTCTTGCCCGTGAGGTCGGCCTTGAGCTCGACCCACTCTTTGAGCTTCTGGCCGCTCTGGTTCAGCTGCAGGTTCGCCCGCGTCCCGTTGCCCGTGCGCATCTGGATGCGCTGGTGCTTCTCCGGGGTGGCGTCGCCGTCGAAGTAGCTCCACAGCGAGACGTGGACCTGCCCGGACTTGGGCACCGGCCACGCCGCGTCGTCGTTGTAGGCCTGGAAGAACGAGTCTGAGCCCGCGTTGTAGTCCGTGCCGTTGTTCACGTTCAGCGTGCACTCGCCAGACTTCGGCTGGACCGCCGCCGGGGTCTTGTCGACCGCGAACTTCACGCCCGAGGTGCCTGCTTTGAAGCTCTTGAGGAGCCACTTGCTGTAGTCGCCGTCGCACTTGAACGACTCGTCGACGACCACGGTCTCCTTGCACACGCCCTTGCCGCCGACGCAGGCGCCCTGGTCGTCGCAGGTGGTGGACTCGGTGCAGTAGTCACCGTCGTCGCAGGCCCCGCCCTTGGCGATGGCGGTGTGCGCGCACTTGCCGTCCTTGTCGCACGCGTCCGCTGTGCAGGGCTTGCCGTCGTCGCACACCGCGCTGCCGACGCACTTGTTGTCCCAGTTGCACCGGGTGTTCTGGGTGCAGGGTGAGCCGTCGTCGCACGCCGCGCCGTTGGACACGAACTTGCCGCCGCCGCACTTGCCGTCGGTGCAGGCGCTGTCCGCCGTGCAGGGGTGGCCGTCGTCGCAGGCCACCCCCTCGCTCACGGCGAAGTGGAAGCAGCCCTTGTCCTTGTCGCAGCTGTCGCCGGTGCAGGGGTTGCCGTCGTCGCAGTCGCTGAACTGCTTGCCCATGCACTTGCCCACGGCGCTGCACGGCGCGTGGCCGAAGGGGTCGGTGCGGATCACGAAGCCGTTCTGCTTGAGCTTGTTGCCAGAGAAGTTCGACTTGTAGCCGGTCTGCTTCCAGCCCACGGCCACGAAGCCGTCGGGCAGCGCCTTCCAGTCCTCGAGCCGCTTGTCGTTCACGCTCCAGAAGCGCTTGTCGCCGATGAGCGCGCCGCCGTCGTCGAAGCGCAGGAGCGCGTTCTCGTTGTTGACCGCACCACCGATGGCGAAGCCGTGGGGCTTCGGGATCACCGACCAGCCCACGTTGCCCGTGGTGCTGGGCAAGATCTTCTTGTCCCAGGCCAGCTGACCGTTGCTGTCGAGCCGGCGCAACCACACAAAGTAGGCGTTCGTGCCGGCCACGGTGACCCGCTTCTGGCCCGTGAGGATCACCCCCTGCTGGGTCCAACCGACGGCCCGCAGCACCGAGTTGTCGGCCTTGTCCCAGCTCTGCTTCCAGGTCAGCTTGCCGTCGGTGGCGACGCGCGCGGCGTAGTGCCGCCAGGTCTTGTCGGAGCTGGTGTACACGTCGCCCGCCACGACCACGCTCTTGCCGTCGTCCACCGGGCTCAGGCCCACCGGCTTGTCGTCGTCGCCGATGTGGTGGACCGCGGTCTTGGTCAGGCTCGGCGTCTGCCCGCTGTGGTTGGTGAAGTAGACCGTGGTCGCCCACTTGCCGTTGTCCTTGTGGCGGCAGAGCGAGGCCGCGTCGTAGTCGCCCGTGGCCTCCATGTCGACCGGGTGCGTGTCTTCCCCGCCGAGCTGCAGCTTCTTGGAGCCGCCGTTGTTGAGGTGCAGCATGGTGACCCACTTGTCGTGGACCCAGCTGTTGGACTGCTTCTTCTTCCACTCGTAGCGCGACAGGCCGACGCTGTAGAGGTTCTTGAACGTGGCCGCGCCCGCGACGCTGAAGTTGGTGGCGTGGGCGTTGGCCACGCCGCCGTCGGTGCGGTCGTAGAACGAGTAGCGCGACCCGCTGATGGCGTTGTACTTCTGGTCGGCGCCCGCCGTGCCGGCGATGACCTTGCCGTAGAGCGAGTTGGTGTTGTCGCGGTTGTAGCCGGGCCCGGCGGCGAAGAGCCGGCCGTCAAAGCGCGGCGCCACCGCCATCAGCCGGGTGCCCTGGTACTCGTTGCTGGAGTTGATGTTGTCACCGCAGCAGCCGTAGAAGGGCAAGAACTGCTTGTACCAGGCGACGACGTTGTCGTTGTAGCAGACGCCGCCGTTGCACTCGCCCTCGATGGCGCACTCGCTGTCGGTGGAGCTGCACGCCTTGCCGTCGGTGGGCGTGTAGATGCACTTACCGCTGCCCGAGTCGCACTTGTCCGAGGTGCAGATCTTGTTGTCGTTGCAGCCCTTCGTGACCTTGGTGCAGGTGCCCTTGGTGCAGGTCTCGTTGGTGGTGCAGGCGTCGCTGTCCTGGCAGTCCTTCCAGTTCTTCAGGTAGCAGTCGCCCGACTCGCCGCAGACCGTGTTGCCGAAGCCGTCGGTGCGCATGATCCCGCAGTTGACGTGGGTCAGCACCACGAGGCTGTCGTCATCCGGGGCCAGGACCTGCTGGCTGTCCCCCGGCTTCGACGTCGCGTCCCAAACGGACTTCTTGTTGGCGTCGAACAGGCGCGTGGTGTTCGTGTAGACCACGCCATAGCCGCCCTTGGGCCGCTTGACGATGTCACGCACCTCGCTGTTGATGTTCCAGTCGTTGGTCAGGGCCAGCTTGTCGGTCCAGCTCTTCAGCCGGTTGCCGGTGGTGATGTACTGGGTGTCCGACCAGATCTGGACTCGGCGGAAGCGCCAGGTGTTGCTCTTGCTGTCGCCGGTGAGCTGGCTCGCGACCTGCTTGCCGTCCTTGTCGTAGTGGGCGATCCAGCCGGCGTACGCGCCGACGTTGCCCACGACGATGATGCCGCCGTCGCTGCGCAGACCGACGTCGAAGAGCTGGTCGTCGACCACGGTGCCCAGCTTCTTGTCCCAGACGGTCTGGTCCTTGGCGTCCAGCCGGATCAGCCGCCCGTCGTAGCCGCCGGCGGTCTGGTTGTTGGTGTACCCCGCCAGCACGTGGCCGCCGTCCGTCGTGGTCGCCACGCCGTAGAGCACGTCCTCGCCAGGGCTCTGGAACAGGCGCTGGTTGATCACCTGCTGCGCGTCGTCGAAGCGCGCGAACAGCCCCTCGTTGCCGCCCTGGGTGCTCTCCTGGCTGCGGCCCACCGCCGAGAACGCGCCCTTGCTGCCGTCGGCGCTCATGTCGTGGAACTGCCCCGTCGCCTTGTGGTCCAGGTGTCGCTCCCACAGCGTGGTGCCGTTGTAGCGCAGCTGCGACCACGCCGGGACGTAGACGTCACCGACCTGCTTGCGACCGACGACCAGCCAGCCCGTCCCGGCCGGCGTGAACTCGGTGCACTGGCTCATGTTGCCCGGCTTGTTGACGACAAAGGGCCGCGCCGTGGCGCCCTCGCACGTGCCCGCCTTGCACACGCCCTGCGTGCTGCAGGTCGCCGCGCCGCCCTGCTCGCACACCACCCCGTCGGGCAGCACCTTGGCGGCGCAGCCCTTGCCCTGCTCGCAGAGGTCGGTGGTGCAGGGGTTGTTGTCGTCGCAGACCTTGTCCTTCGTCTTGACGCAGGCGCCGTCCTTGCACTTGGCCTCCGCCGTGCACGGCTTGCCATCGCTGCAGGCCTTGTCGACGAGCGGCGTGTAGACGCAGCCCTTGCCCGCCACGCACTTGTCCGTGGTGCA
>JAUIAC010000225.1 GCA_030425545.1 bacterium
CGCCGGCCTGGCTGCCCGTGGTGTAGAAGACCGGCGAGGTGACGCCGAGCACGTACTTGCCGTGGGTCCAGGCGCTGTTCTCAACCCACGCGAACTCGTTCTTCTTGTTGGTGTTGTAGCCGACGGCTGTGAGCTTGAGGTTGTAGCTGTTCGAGCCCTCGGCGAAGGCCAGGTTGGAGCAGGTCGGCGGCTCCCAGACCTTGAAGCTCTTGCGCACCTCGGAGAGGCACTTGGCGGTGTTCACGTCGGCGCTGCAGGCGGGGTGCAGGTGAAAGGTCACCGGCACCTGCTTCCACTTCACGATGGCGCCCGTGTTGCCCTTGGTCATGCTCACCGAGGCCGCGTGGGCGTTGGCGGCGAGGGCGGCGAGGCACAGCACCAGCGCGGCGCGGCCGACGCAGCTGAGACCACGGCCGGGGCGAGCGGAGCCCAGGGTGCTCGCCGGGCGCTGGGCCAGGTGTCGCGGCGCGCGGCGGCGCGTGCGGGGACCATCGGCGAGCGAGGGCGTCGTAGCGGGCGTCGGCATGGTGGGCTCCGGCGGCGCGGCGGGGGGCGGCGCGGGCAAGCGGGTGCGCGCGGAGCGTAGGCAATGCCCGAGGAGCCCGCAATCGCGGGGCCGCCTGCACGGGTGCAACCGGGCGACGCGAAGATGCTCTACACTGTGGGACACGGCTGGTCGTCGCACCGGTCCCGTGTCGCCCGGCGTCCCGAAGCCTCGTCTCCCGGAGTCTCCCATGTCTTTCAGGTCCACTTCACACCGGCTCCGTCGTCGCTGTGCCCCCTGCCGACCCGCTGGCGCGCTGGCTTCGTCGGCGACGCCGGTCGCGCGCTCGTTGACGCTCGCGCTGACCCTGCTCGTCGCCGGGCCGACCTTCGCGGCGAAGCGCGCGGCCACAGCGCGGTGCACGTCCATCGCCCCCGCCAAGGTCAAGCGCGTCGGCGCCCACTGGCTGCTGCTCCACCTCGAGCGTCAGCGCACCGCGCCGCCCACCGACTACCGCATCCGCGCGCTCGAGGCGCGGGTGCTCGACGAGCGGACCGGCCAGGTGCAGACCCTGAGCGTGCCCCTGGCGCCGCTGAGCGCCGCGCTCACCAAGGCCGTCATCGGCGGCCAGCTGGTGAAGGTCACGCGCAAGGGCAGCCGCATGGACACCTTCTTCCCCGAGCTGCGCCACGTCAGCGACGACGGGCAGACCGTGGCGCTGGAGATTCGCAGCCGCGACAAGGCCAAGGGCAGCCAGCGCGCGCTGGTCCTGGTCCACGTCAAGACCCAGCAGGCCGTGGTGGGCGCCGCTTTCCAAGAGGTGCCACCGCGGACCCGCGAGACGGCCGTCCACGTCGGCACGGACCCCACCGGCGGGCACCTCTACGTGCTCAACAAGAAGACCAAGCGCCCCGACGGCAAGGTCACCGCCAGCGTCCGTGTGGTGCGCGTGGACCCGAAGACCGGCGGCCCGCGCACGCTCGTCGCCTTCACCACGGCGCCGCGCAACAACCCGGGCCTCAGCGTCGGCGGTCACACGCACCTGTCGCGCGACGGCCGGCTGCTCGCCATCGCCGAGTACCTCGAGTCGCCCAAGGGGGAGGCCAAGGTCCACGTCGTCGACCTGGCCAAGGCGCGCAAGGTGTCTTTTCCGACCCCTGCGACGACCTATGGTGTCGCCATCTCGCCCGACAACCAGACCCTGCTGCTCGGCAGCAACCGGCTCGGCACCTTGGAGCTCTGGGACCTGAAGAGCGGCAAGCGGCTGAAGAAGGCCCGCGGGGTCAAGCGGCTGCACAAGGCCTTCTTCAGCGCCGACGGCGCGCGCGTGTGGGTCGCCGGCAAGGGCGGCCGGCTCGCGGGCTACGACGCCAAGACGCTGAAGCGCCGAGAGACGCGCGGGCTCAAGGACCTCTTCGGCAAGGTCAACACCGGGGCGCTCTACGCTGAGCTGGATCCCCGGCCGCGCGGCCTGCCGCAGACCTTCGCGCTGGCCGCCGACAAGCACGGCTTCGGCAAGCAGATCAAGCTCTGCACCCTGCCGCTGTAGGGCGCCCTCGCGGGCGCTGCGGTAGGGCTAACCGAAGCAGACGGCGTAGATCGGCGGCAGGTGGTGGTGCGCGGCCTGCCACCGCTCGCCGCCGTCGTGGGTGACGAAGAGGTTGCCCGTGGTCGAGCCGAAGGCCAGCCGCTCGCCGCTGGCGTCGATGTCGAGGGCGTGGCGATAGACCAGGTCGTAGGCGTGGGTCTGCGGCAAGCCCTCGCGCAGCACCTCGAAGGTCCGGCCCCCGTCTCGCGTCCGCGACACCACCACCGCGCCGCCGACCGGGATGCGCTCCTCGTCCTTCACCGCGGGCACAAACCAGGCGGTGTCCGGGTCGGTGGGGTGCACCGCGACGGGGAAGCCGAAGGCGCTGGGCTGGGCGGCGTCGCTGAGCTCGACCCAGCTCTGGCCGGCGTCGTCGCTGCGAAAGACACCGTTGTGGTGCTGGCACCAGAGCCGCGCGGGCGCCGCCGGACACGCGACGATGGCGTGCGGGTCCTGGATGCGCGCGTCGCCCGCCCGGTCCGGCGGCATGTAGGCCGCGCGCATGCCCGTCGCGGTCAGCGCCCAGGTGGCGCCGTCGTCGTAGGTCTGCCACACGCCCCCGCAGCTGACGCCAAGGGTGACGTGGCGGCTGTCGTTCGGATCCACCAGCAGGGTGTGGATCGCCGGCTTGTCGGCGCCGCCGCCGAACCACTGCGACCGCTCCTCTCGCTGCCAGAGGCTGTCGACGAAGCGCCACGTGGCGCCGTGGTCGTCGGAGCAGAAGAGCCCGCCCGGGATGCCGCCGAGCCACACCCGCCCGGGCTGGTCGGCCCCGCCCGCCGCGAGCGCCCACACCGCGCCCATGCTGGCGTCGGCGTCCTTCGGGAAGCGCGGCGCCGCGAGCTCGGTCCAGGTCGCGCCACCGTCGGTGCTGCGCTGCAGCTTCGTGCCGAAGTGGCCGTGATCCAGGGCTGCCAGCAGGCTGCCGTCCCGCGGATCGACCAGGGTCAGGCTCACGGGCACGCCGCGGTGGTGGACCGCGCTGACAGCCCAGCGCTCGTCGGTGCTGTCCAGCTCGAAGAGCCCCTTCCGCGTTGACACCCACAGCTTGTCGCTCATCGTCTCTCTCCTCCAACGCGGGGTGGCCTCAGCGCCCCCGTGCCACGCGCGCCGCGTCGTCGACTCAGCCCCCGCTGAGCGCCTGCATGACCCAGACCTCAGCCCCGTCCGGCACCGCGTCGGTGAGCCCGCGGCGGTCGACCACCGCGTCGGGGCCGACGAAGACCGTCACGTGCTTGCGCAGGGCGCCCTGGTCGTCGAGCACGTAGCCGCGCAGGGGCCCATCGCTCGGCATCGCTCGGTCGAGCACCTGCCGCAGCGTGCCGGCCTGCACGTCCTGCGGCGGGCAGGCCACGTGCCGTTGCAGGTTGGCGGTGAAGCTCACTCGGACCATGGCCCCCTCTCCCTCAGGCGCCGATGCACTTGCTGTACTGGGCCTTGCAGTCGGTGGTGATGCACGTGTTCTGGCAGGTCGGGTCCTTGGAGTCCTTGCACTTGTTCCCGCAGGTGATGCCGATGCACAGGTACAGGTCCAGGAAGCGCTCGGCCTCGTCGGGCTTGGCCTTCTTCAGGCACTCGAAGGTGCAGGCGCCCTCGTCTTTCCCCTGCTTCTGGCAGGCGTCGCTGCAGGGGCTGACGTCGAGGCAGTTCAGCTTGCCCGTGGGCTGGACGCAGTCGGCGAACTTCTTGGCGCAGCCCTGGCCGGGCACGCCGGTCTCGAAGCTCACGAAGCAGCTCATGATCGCCTGGTACTGGCCTTGGGCCGCCTTCGACCCCTTGCCGTAGCACGCCGAGTTGCACGCGAACTCCTCGCCCTCGGCCTTGTTGTCACAGCCGCTGCTGCACTGGAGCACGTCGTAGCAGCCGGCCTGACCCACCACGCCGTTGGCGCCGCACGAGAGCAGCTGCCCGTAGCACTGCGCCGCCGGGTTGTCGCCGGTGGCCTGCGCCACGCATCCCCAGAAGGCGGTGAAGCTGCCCTGGCCGGCCGTGTTCATGGCCTCGTAGCAGCTGGTCATGCACCCCATCTCACCCTTGCACGGCTCGAGACAGCCGACGCCGTCGCCGCAGCCTTTGGTCCCAGCCTTGCCCGGCGCGGCGTTGCAGGCGATGGCGAGGCCGACGCACCGGCTCCAGATGCACTCCGGCAGACACTTGTCGCCGGGCTGGGTCTTGCCCGCGCACTGGCCCTTGGCGCAGGTGTGCACGGCGCACTTGGTGACGTCGTTGAAGTCGGCCACGGCGCCGGTGCTCGCGGCCTTCAGGCAGACGTCGACGCAGCCCGGTCCAGGATCGAGCGAGCACGAGGCCGACAGGCAGCCCCACATGCCGCCGCAGTCTGTGTACTTGGCCTCGCTCGCCGGCTTGCCCTTGATGTCGTCCTCGGGGCCCTTGGGCCAGACCAGGGGGCCGCCGTTGCCGCCCCCGGAGCTGCCGCCGCCCGTGGTGTCGCCCCTGGTCGTGCCGGATCCCGTGTCGCCGCCGCTCGAGCTGGCGCCGGCGTCTCCGGTGCGCGTCGCGCCGCCGTCGCTGCCGCCGCCGCTGCCCGCCCCGTCGCTCGAGACGCTGCCGTCGCCGCCGCCGACGGCGTCGCCGATGCTTGCCACGCTGTCTCCGCTCGCCGCGTCCTTGGACGACGTGGCGCCCGTCTTGGCGCCGGCCGAGTCCGACGTGCCGCACGCGGCCAGCGTCAGGGCAGCTAGCAGCGCGCCTGTGCGCATCATCAGGGGCGCTGTGCGCATGGCGGACTCCTGGGCACCGTGGCGCCTCGCGACGTGTCGATGTGCGGAGCCTAGCGAAAATCCCCAGGCTCCGCAGCGTCGGTTTTCGTCAGGATTCGCAGCACATGCCTGCTCACGGGCCATCGGGGCCACGAGCGGCGGACGACGCGGTTGGCATCGACGTGTCCTGGGGTGCAGGGAGGGTTCAGCGCGTGGACCGCGGCCAGCGAGAGGCCATGCACGGGCGCTCCACCGTGACGTAGAGCGCGACGCAGGGGATCACCACGGCCACGAGCAGCGTGAGGACCGTGGCCGCGAGCCCCAGGTGGGGGCCCAGCGTGTCCAGAGCGTCCGGCACGAGCGACGTATTCCGCACCACCCCGCGCAAGATGATGTTGTGGAACAAATACAGCGTGTAGCACATGCCGCCGAGGACGAAGATCAGCGGTCGCGTGGTCAGCCAGCGCGCGAGCGGACCACGGGTGGCGGCCGCCACGGTGAGCCCCAGAAGGCAGGGCAGCAGCGCGGGGCCCATCAGCTGGCCCACGTCGCCGCGCTGCCACGGCCAGGCGGCGAGCGCCACGAGGCCCAGCAAAGCGCCGGTGGCCACGTCCCACGCCCAAGCAGCGGGCCGAGCAGGTCGCTGCTCGCCGCTGGCGAAGAGGTCGGCGAGCACCATGCCGACGACGAAGTAGTCCAAGTAGGGCCCGAGCCACGCCACACCGGGGAGGGTCCACAGGGGCCGCAGGACCGCCAGCGCGACCAGGACCGCAGCGGCCAGCGCCCGCCGCTGCCGAGGCGCCAGGCGAAAGGCCCGCGCCAGCAGCGGCAGTAGGACATAGAACTGCACCTCGACCTCGAGCGACCACGTGACCCCGCTGACCAGGCTGGGTTGCCCGAACACCGGTCCGTGCACGTAGAGCGCGCTGGCCAGCAGGTGGGGCCACAGCCCGGGCTGACCGAGAATCCAGGCTTTCAGCGCGAACGCGACGCCGAGCGCGAGCAGAAAGGGCGGCTCCAAGCGGGTCAGCCGCCGCAGGTAGTAGCGGCCGAGCGGGTGAGGGGCCGGGCCACCGAACGCGTGACGTGCGTGGGGCAGGGCGAGCACGAAGCCGCTGATGACGAAGAAGAGCTCGACCCCGCGCTTACCCAGCTGCATGGCCCGCCGCACCGCCGCGCCGTCGAGGACCGTGTCCGTGAGCCACGAGGCGTCCGCCAGCTGGTAGTACACGTGCCACAGCACCACGCTGCCGATGGCGTAGAAGCGCAGCCCGTCGACCAGGGGGATGAAGCCGCGTCCCGGGCGTTGCAGCCTCTCCCACGAGAGCCTGCTCCATGACGGCTTGCCCCGCGTTGGCCTGCCCGATGCCGGCGCCAGCGAAGCCTCGGACTGGGTCTCGGACGGTTGATCGCCGGCGCTCATCGTCTCCTCGGGTGCGCGTGGGCGCGACCATATCGCACGCCGACCCGCATCGCAGCGTCCCCACCGCAGCCCCTTGCCCGCGGGCCACGCGCGGTCGTAGCCTCCCGCCGCTTCGACCGCGCTGTGGAATCCCTCGTGCAGGGCGGGTCGTGGCGGGACGTCTTCCACACGCAGTCTCGCAGCCGGGAGCCGCCGACTGCGCCCAGGAGCCACCATGTCGACCACGCCTGCGCTCACGCCCATCCTCGACCCCCACGCGCTCGCCCGCGCCCTGGGCGCACATCACCTCATCGACGGTCAGCTGGTGGCCTCCGACGAGACCTTTCCAGTGCTCAACCCAGCCACCTGTGAGCCCATCGCCCACGCCGCGCAAGGCGGCGCCGACGCGGTCGACGCGGCGGTGACCTCCGCGCGCCGGGCGCAGCGGGCCTGGGGCGCGACCAAGGCGCGCGATCGCGGCAAGGCCGTGGCGCGGTGTGGTGCCTTGCTCGAGGCCCACGTCGAGGAGCTCGGTCTGCTCACCGCCCTGGAGACCGGCAAGGCGCTGCGCACGGAGAGCCGGGTCGAGGCGAGCGTGCTGGCCGACGCCTTCGTCTACTTCGGCGGGCTGGCGTCCGAGCTGACCGGCGAGACGGTGCCCTTCAACCCCGACATCTTGACCTTCACGCTGCGCGAGCCGGTGGGGGTGGTCGGCGGCATCATCCCCTGGAACGCGCCCCTGCTGCTGATGGCGCTCAAGGTCGCGCCCGCCCTGGTGGCTGGCAACAGCGTCGTCATCAAGGCCTCGGAAGAGGCGCCCTTCGGCGTGCTCCGCGTCGCTCAGCTGGTGCAGCAGGCCCTGCCCGCCGGCGTCTTCAACCTCATCGTGGGCGACGGGCCGCGCTGTGGCGCCGCGCTCGCGGAGCACCCGCACGTCAACAAGCTCACCTTCACCGGCTCGGTGGGCGCGGGGCGCAGCGTGTACAAGGCCGCGGCCGAGAAGCTGGTGCCGGTCACGCTGGAGCTCGGCGGCAAGAGCCCGATGATCGTCATGGGCGACGCGGACCTCGACAAGGCCATCGCCGGGGCCGTCGGTGGTATGCGCTTCACCCGTCAAGGCCAGAGCTGCACCGCCGCGAGCCGCATGTTCGTGCACCGCAGCGTCGTCGAGCCCTTCGTGGCCGGGCTGCGCGCTGCGGTCGACGCCATGGTCATGGGCGACCCGCTCGACGAGGCCACCGACATCGGCACCATCATCTCCCCCCGCCAGTTCGACCGAGTGAAGTCCTACATCGCCCTCGGTGAGCAGCTCTGCAGCGAGACGGCGGGGGCCGAGCCGGTGGTGTGCAGCGCCTTGCCCACCGACCCGCGCTTCGCCAAGGGCCTCTTCGTCCGCCCGGTCATCTTCACCGGCCTGGGCAACGACACCCGCATCGCGCGCGAGGAAATCTTCGGGCCTGTCACCATGGTCATCCCCTTCGACACCTACGAAGAGGTGCTCGCCATGGCCAACGACTCGGACTACGGCCTCGCGGCGACCATCTGGACCAAGGATCTCGCCACAGCCATGGACGCGGTCCACCGGCTCGAGGCGGGCTTCGTGCAGGTCAACCAGAACCTGGTGGTGCAGCCGATGCTGAGCTACGGCGGGGTCAAGACCAGCGGCCTCGGCAAAGAGGCGAGCCTGGGCTCGATGCTCGAGCACTTCACGCACAAGAAGACGGTGCTGATCAACATGAAGTGAGCGTCGCACGCACGGGCGCGCGGGTCGCTACTTCACCCAGAACGACACGTGGGAGAAGCCGAAGGCCTCGTCGTTGACGCCTTGGTCCAGCCCGGTGGCGAAGGTCACGACCACCGAGTTCGTGTTGTGATTCTGGGCGGGCACCACGCCCCACAGCGACCAGTACCCGTGGGTCATGTTCTTGCCCCAGTTGTTGGGCTCGACGGTGACGCTGGTCCAGCCGCCGCCCTTGGGCTTGCCGCCCTTCTTCTTCGCGGTCCAGGCCTTCTTGCCGGCGAGCCACACCTGCGCGCCCTCGTGCTCGTCGTCCCACGAGTCCACCGCGTAGTAGCGACCGCCCACCTTGATCTGCGTGTGCTTGAAGCCGAGCAGGCCGAAGGTCTTGGTGCTCTTGCCGCCCTTGCCCCACAGCCCGTGGATCTTGGTCGCGGTGCCTCCCACCTTGCCGTTGGTGATCTTGGGGTCTGACCAGCCCGCCGCCACGGCGCCGTTCTCGATGACCACGCGCGTCCATCCGCCGCTGCTGATGAGGCAGTAGTGCTGCTTCGCCGCCGCGGCGTTGCCGCTGGGTGAGAGCCAGTAGAGCCCGTCGGCGGCCTTCTTGTCGGCGTTGTGGATGTCCAGACAGCGAGCCGCTGGCTTGTTCTTGCTGCCCAGCGCGCACCCCCCTTCCACGTTGTCCTTTTTGCCGTCGCAGTTGTTGTCCTTGGTGTCGCAGACCTCGGTCGCCCCGGGGTGAATCGCCTTGACGTTGGGCGCGCAGTCCCACTTGGGCGTCGCCTTGGCCACGTAGGGGTAGCCCGGCTTGCAGCGGCAGTCCTTGTCGGTCGAGACGCCGTAGCCGTCCTGGTCGTAGTCGGCGTAGTACACCGTACAGCCGGCGGCGCCGCTCTCGTCGGTGCTGCCGTCACAGTCGTCGTCCTTGCCGTTGCACGACTCCTTCGCCTTCGGAAACACGGTCTTGTCGAGGGGCTTGCAGTCCTTGCCGTCGGGCGCGCCGTCCCCGTCGTCGTCGTCGTCGCACGCGTTGCCCTTGCCGTCCTTGTCGGTGTCGAGCTGGCCGCCGTTCTTCACGGTCTTGCAGTTGTCTTTCGCGTCCGGCACGCCGTCGCCGTCGTCGTCGTCGTCACAGAGATCGCCCTTACCGTCCTTGTCGAGGTCGGCCTGGCCCGCGTTCGCCAGCAGCGGGCAGTTGTCGAGCTTGTCGGGCACGTTGTCGTTGTCGTCGTCGTCGTCGCAGGCGTCGCCCGCGACGGACTTGTCGGTGGCCTTGTCGTTGTCGGCCTGGTCGGGGTTGGCTGTCAGCGTGCAGTTGTCGCTGAGGTCGAAGACGCCGTCGTTGTCGTCGTCGTCGTCGCAGGCGTCGCCCGCGACGGACTTGTCGGTGGCCTTGTCGTTGTCGGCCTGGTCGGGGTTGGACGTCAGCGTGCAGTTGTCGCTGAGGTCGAAGACGCCGTCG
>JAUIAC010000226.1 GCA_030425545.1 bacterium
AACAACCTGGTCGACGAGGGCGTGCTGTCCACCTGCGGCACCTGCGACATGGCGTGCACCCTGCAGAAGATGGGGCCCGACTACGGCAACCCCTACACGCTCGACGGCACCAACGCCAACGGCGTCGGCCTGGACCCCAACGGCTACCTGAAGCTCGACGCCAAGACCGCCAACGCCAACCTCAACCACATCTGGATCGCGGGCACGGGCGAGAAGACGGTGTCGAAGATCAACACCAAGACCGGCAAGGAAGAGGGCCGCTACCACAGCTGCACCAGCCCGTCGCGGACCTCGGTCGATCTCAACGGCGACGTGTGGGTCGGCTGCCGGAGCGGCGGTCAGGTGATGAAGATCCTGGTCGACAAGAAGACCTGCCCGGACAAGAACGGCAACGGCGTCATCGAGACCTCGCAGGACACCAACGGCGACGGCAAGATCTCCGCCAGCGAGATGAAGCCCTACGGCCAGGACGAGTGCGTGCGCTTCATCGTCAAGCCGCACCCGTCCGAGAACACCATCCGCGCCCTCGGCGTCGACAAGGACAACCACGTCTGGGCCGGCGGTTGGGGGCAGAAGACGCTGTGGCGGCTCGAGCCCAAGGCCGGCGCGGTGGTCGACAGCATCAAGCTGCCGTCGAACCCCTACGGGCTGGTCATCGACCAGAAGGGCGTCATCTGGGTGGCGGGTCGCGGCGGGCACCTCGGGCTCGTGCGCGCGGATCCGAAGACCAAGCAGGTGACGACGCACGGCCACGGCGGCAAGGGCGCGCCCTACGGCATCAACGTCGACATGTTCGGCAGCATCTGGATCGCGAACACCACCAGCTACAGCTCACGCTATGTGCCGACGACCAAGCAGTGGTCGCCCGTGGCGCACAACAAGCGCAGCCGCGGCATCGCCACCAGCAACGACGGCTACATCTACGTCGCGCTCGACTCCACCAGCACGGTGGCCAAGATCAACGCGGTGACGTTGATCACCGAGGCGCACATCTCGCTGGGCAGCGGCCGCTACCCCGTGGGCATCGCCGTGGACTACGACGGCTACGTCTGGGCGGTGAACCAGTCCAAGTCGACCGCGTCGAAGATCGACCCGAAGACCAACTCGGTGGTGGGCGAGTACCCGGTGGGCAAGAGCCCCTACACCTACTCGGACATGACCGGCTACACGCTCAACAACTACACGGCGCCCAAGGGGCAGTACACGCACGTGTTCGGCTTCGGTGGCTGGTCGGGGACCGTCGCGGAGAACAAGACCAAGACGCTGTGGGAGAGCCTGGACGCTGAGATCGTGGTGCCGCCCAAGGGCTTCGTGAAGCTGCGCTACCGCGCTGCCGACACCCTGAAGGAGCTGGAGAAGAAGCCGTGGTCGAAGGACGTGGGCCCCTTCCCGCCGACGACCTTCCCGGTGGATCTGACCAAGCTGCCGACCAAGGTCGAGGGCAAGTTCCTGCAGGTCGAGTACTCGATGCAGGCTGGGCAGAACAAGGTGTCGCCCCTGATCAAGTCGATCACCGCCAAGGGCAAGCAGATCGCCGCCAAGTAGCGGGTCTGCAGGCGCCCCGGGTCAGCGCGCGCCCTCGTGCCGAGCCACGTGCAGGTTGGGGCGCGAGGTGGCTGAGGCCTGTCGCGCGCGGCCACCCCCCTGACGCTTGGCCTGCCGGAGCGCGTCTTCGCTCGCCGCCAGCCACACCTGCGGTCGACGCCAGCCGGGCTGGTAGCGGGCGAGCCCAATGGACAGGTTGGCCTGGTACACGCGGCCGTCTGGCGCGTAGCGCTCCTCGCCGGCAAAGGTCTGACGCAGGGCCTCGAGCGCGTCGGTCACCCGCTCGACCGGCTGGTCCACCACCAGCAGGGCGAAGCCGTCGCCGTCGTAGCGGCCGAGCAGCTGAACCCCCGGGACGTCGGCCTGCAGGGCTGCCCCGAGCTCGCGCAGCAGCCCGTCGGTGAGGTTGTGTCCGAAGCGCGCGTTGAGCTCGGCGGTGGCGTCGATGTCGACCATGGCCAGCGAACAGGCGAAGCGGGCGGGGTCTCCCTCGGTCATCCACTGGCTGAGCCGGCGGACGAAGGCGGAGTGGTGCAGCAGGTTGGTCAGCCCGTCGAGCTCGCGCAGCTCGGAGCGGAGGCGGGCCCGCTCCAGGTGGGTCTGCACCATGGTCAGCAGCACGCGGGGCTCGATGGGCTTGCGCAGGAAGCCGTCGCCGGTGCGCAGCGCGGCCTCGTCGGGCGCGCCGCTC
Source organism: bacterium (assembly GCA_030425545.1). GTDB lineage: Bacteria > Myxococcota_A > UBA9042 > UBA9042 > UBA9042 > UBA9042. The sequence goes on from JAUIAC010000226.1 coordinate 2,237, forward strand.
TCCGTGGTGAGGAAGAGCAGGGGCAGCGCGCGAAAGCGCGCGTCTTGCCGCAGCGCGCGCGCGACCTCGCCCCCCGAGGCGCCCGGGAGGGTGGTCTCCATGAGGATCAGCTGCGGCTGCACCGCCTCCACCGTCTCGCCGAAGCGGGCGGGATCGATGCACACCGTGACCTCGTACCCGGCGGCGCGCAGGAGCCGCTCGACGTAGGCGGCCTGATCGGGGTCGCCCTCCAGGTAGAGCACCCGGCCCTCGGTCTCGCCCTGACGGCGCAGGAGCTCGCGGATCTTCGCGGCGACCCTGTCCGGCTCCACGGCGCCCTCGAGCACCGCGTCGGCCCCGGCGCGCACCGCGTCGAGCCGGTCCGCGAACTCGGCGTCAGCGGCGAGGAACACCACGGCCGTGCGCTCGCCGCCGGGCTGCTCGCGGAGGGTGTCGACGACCTGCACGACCGTGCCGCCCTGCACGGCGAGGTCGACGACCAGGACCGACGGTGGTTGCTTGCGCAGCGCGCGGCGCGCGGTGGCGCGGTCGGACGCCGTGCGGACCCGCAGCCCCTGGGCCTGCAAGACGCGGCTCAGCTTGTCGCGATCCCCGCCCCAGGTCATGACCAGCAGCGCTGTCTCGTCGGGGCTGATCTTGGTCGCAGGCATCGGCACGAGGGCCCCGCTGTGGACCAGGCCGAAGGCGCGCCGCACGTCGGAGAACACGGCGCGCCAGGCCTCGACGGTGGCGGCTGGGACCGTGTGCGGCGGTGTCGCCAAGGTCAGCCGGAGCTCGGTCTCGACCTCGGCCGCGCTGCGGGCGATGGCGGGATAGCCGTAGGTGGCCGCGGCGCCCGCGAGCCGGTGCACGTGTTGCAGCAGGTCCTGCGCCGCGGCCTCGTCCCGCCCGTTGTCGGCCAGGCGCCGCAGCCCGTCGCCGACGCGTCGGAGGCGCTGCTGGGCGCCCGCCACGAACTGCTCACGGAGGTGCTCGAGGGTGGCGTCGAAGGGCTGCAACCGGGCTCCTGGGTGAGGGCGCCATCATAGAGGCGCGGCGGAGGCGCCGCCACCTGCGGCGAACCCAAGCGCCGTGGCTCTGCAGCCCGCGGCGCGCGCGCTACAGCCGGGGCAGCAGCGTGACGAAGTTGCAGGGCGCCGTGCGGCTGTCGAGCTGGGTCGCCAGGATGCCGTCCCAGGCGTCTTTGCAGGCGCCGGTGGAGCCCGGCAGCGCGAAGACGAGCGTCTGACCAGCGACGCCGGCGAGCGCGCGGCTCTGGACGGTGGACGCGCCAATCTTGGCGAAGCTCTGCCAGCGGAACACCTCCCCAAAGCCGGGGATCTCCTTGTCGAGGAGCGAGCGCACGGCCTCGGGCGTGACGTCGCGCGCCGTGACGCCGGTGCCGCCCGTGGTGAGGATCACCTGCACGTCGGAGTCCGCGATCCACGTGCGCAGCTGGGCCACGATGGCCGGGATGTCGTCTGTGACGATGGCGCGCCTGGCCAGGGTGTGCCCGGCACCCTCGAGGCGGGAGACGAGCGTGTCCCCGGAGCGATCGTCGGCCGCCGTGCGGGTGTCGCTCACGGTGAGCACGGCGATCCGAACGGGGATGAAGGGGCGAGGCGTGTCGGTCATGGGTGGGCTCCTGCGGCGGGCGGGGACAAGGGGCTGGGGGGCAACATAGCCCGGCGGGCGACCACGGCCAGCGCAAGGGGGTCGAAAGTGGCCGCCGCTGCGGGGCAGGGCGCGTCGACGTGGCCCTTGGAGGTTGGAAATTCTAGTTGTTGCGCCGGGATACTGGCGCCGCTACAGTCCGCGCCCCTGACGACAGACCCTGAGGCCCGTTCGGACGACGCAGCCCGACTGTCAACGACGTGTGTGCGAGGTAGAGGATGACGAAGTTTGGTATGCGTTTCATGGTGGTGGCCGCGGTCGCCGCGATGGGTGTCGGGTGTAGCTCCGACACCGGTGGCAACGGCGGCAACGGTGGCAACGGCGGCGGAAGCGACACCGCGGGGGGCGCAGACGTCGCCGACGACGCCGCGACGACAGACGCCGCGGGCGGCCAGGACGCCACTGGCGCCGACGCGGCCGGCAGCACCGACGCGACCGCGGGCAGCGACGCCGTCTCGGACGCCACGAGCGCGGACACCGCCACGACGGCCGACACGTCGACGAGCGGCCCCGACACCACCGTTGCGCCCGACACCGGCGGCGGCACCGACGCTGGCAGCGGCGGCCCCAACAGCTGCGCAGGCCGCTGCGGCGACTACGACGGCGACGCGAGCTGCCAGTGTGACAGCGCCTGCGAGCAGTTCGGCGACTGCTGCACCGACTTCAAGGCGCTGTGCACGTGCACCGTGGACGCGGACTGCACCAAGCTGGGCGACAAGTGCGCGCAGTACACGTGCTCCTCCGGCACGTGCGGCACCACCGCCAACCCGGCCGGCAAGTGCGACGACGACAACCCCTGCACCACCGACTCGTGCGACGGCGCCACCGGCGCCTGCAAGAACGAGAACTCGACCGACGGCACCTCCTGCGTCGGCGACGCGTGCAAGACCAAGCAGGTCTGCGCGGCCGGCAAGTGCGGCGGCGGCGAGAACAAGACCGACGGCACCTCGTGCTCCGACGGCAACGCCTGCACCACGTCGGACAAGTGCGCGTCGGGCGCCTGCGCGCCGGGCGAGGCCAACACCTGCGACGACAAGAACTCGTGCACCAAGGACTCCTGCGACCCGGCCAAGGGCTGCGTGTTCACGCCGGACGCCGCAGAGGCGACCCCCTGCGACGACGGCAAGCCCTGCACCGTGGACACCAAGTGCACCAAGACGGGCACCTGCGTGGGCACTACGCTCGCGCAGGACACCAAGTGCGACGACGGCAACGCCTGCACCAGCGACGACAAGTGCACCAGCTTCGGCAGCTGCTTCGGCACCTCCAAGAGCTGCGACGACAGCAACTCGTGCACCACCGACACCTGCGACAAGGCCTCGGGCAACTGCAGCAACAAGGACAAGGCGGACGCGTCGTTCTGCTCGGACGGCAACTCGTGCACCACCAAGGACGCCTGCAAGGGCGGCAAGTGCGAGGGTGAGGAGCTCAAGGACGGCGCCACCTGCTCGGACGGCAACACCTGCACGATCAAGGACGCGTGCACGGCTGGCTCGTGCGACGGCACCCCCGACCCGACGGCCAAGGGCAAGTCGTGCAGCGACTCCGATCCCTGCACCGCCAAGGACGTGTGCGACGACAGCGGCGTCTGCGCGGGCGAGCCGGACCTCGACAAGTGCGACGACGGCAACCCCTGCACGGCGGACGCCTGCGTCAAGGTCTCCAGCTTCAGCAGCACCTGCAAGAGCGTGCCGACCGCCGACGGCGGCACCTGCGACGACGGCGACCCCTGCACGGCCGGCTCGGCCTGCGCCAAGGGCAGCTGCGAGGGAGGCACGAGCGTGTGCAAGGAGCTGTCGAAGGACACGATCGACTGCGCCAGCACCAAGTGGGTCTTCGTGCCCAAGGTCGCCCCCACCGAGGTCGGTTGGAACGCGGACGACACCCCGAACACCCCCGCCGCGAAGAGCGGTAAGTGCTCGCTGAACTTCAACAACGGCAAGGACTACGACAAGCAGACGGCGGGCGCCTCGACGGCCGTCAAGGGCACCGCCACCAGCGCCGCCGCGCTGGATCTGCCCGCCGGCGCCACGCCCGTGCTGACCTTCTGGTCCTACCACGGGGTGGAGAGCTCGACCTCCTTCGACCTGCGTACGGTCTCCGTGTCGTCGGACGACTTCGCCGACAAGGGCGACCAGCAGAGCTGGACGCTGAACAACGCGGTCAACGCCAAGGTCTGGTCCAAGGTCTCGCTGGCGCTGGGCAAGTTCGCCGGCAAGAAGGTGAAGGTCCGCTTCAGCTTCGACACCAAGGACGCCGTGAGCAACACGACGCCCGGCTGGTTCGTCGACGACGTGACGATTCAGCAGACCAAGTAAGCTCAGCGAGCTGCGCTTCGCGCCCCGGCATGGCTCAGGTCGTGCCGGGGCGCGCCGCGTTTTTGGGGCTGGCGCAGGGGCCGCAGGCCGGTGCAGCATGGTCCCCCGCCGCGGCGACGCGCGGGGACGGAGGGGCAGATGGAGCAGCGATTTCTCGGTCGGACCGGCGTGCGCGTGTCAGCGCTGGGCTTTGGCACCATGAGCTTCGGCGGCGACGCCGACGAGTCGACCAGCGCCGCGCTCTTTGGCCGCGCCCGAGACGCGGGCATCAACCTCTTCGACTGCGCCGATGTCTACGCGGGCGGGCGCTCAGAGGAGATCCTGGGGCGGCTGCTGCAGGGCTGTCGCGACGAGGTGGTGCTGACCACCAAGGCCTACTTTCCCACCAGCGGTGACGCCAACGGCCGCGGCAGCTCGCGCTACCACCTGGTGCGGGCGGTGGAGGCCAGCCTGCGCCGGCTGCAGACCGACCGCGTCGACGTGTTCTTCCTGCACCGCTTCGACGACGTGACCGACCTCGAAGACACGCTCCGCGGCGTGGAGCAGCTGGTCCAGCAGGGCAAGATCCTCTACCCGGCGGTGAGCAACTTCGCGGCGTGGCAGACCATGAAGGCGCTGGGCATTCAGGAGCGGCTGGGGTGGGCGCCGCTGGTGGCGACGCAGCCGATGTACAACCTGCTGAAGCGGCAGGTGGAGTCCGAGATCCTGCCGCTGGCGCAGAGCGAGGGGCTGGCCGTGCTGCCCTACAGCCCGCTCGCTGGGGGCTACCTGACCGGCAAGTACCGTGGCGGGCAGCGGCCGGAGGTCGGGCGCATCAGCACCAACGCCATGTACAGCGTGCGCTACGGCGGCGAGGGGCCGCAGGCGGCGGCGGACCGCTTCGTCGCCTTCGTGGAGGGCCGCGGGCTCGACCCGGTGGCGACGGCGATCCGCTGGGTGATGCAGGCGCCCGGCGTCACCGCGCCGCTGGTGGGCGCGCGCAACCTGACGCAGCTCGAGGGCGCGCTCGCGGCGGCCGAGCAGCCGCTGTCGGCCGAGCTCTGGGCCGAGATCGCCGCGTTGACCGCGGCGCCGGCGCCGGCGACCGACCGCAACGAAGAGAGCAGCGCGCACAACTACGGCGCGCGCTGAGGGCAGGGCACGGCAAGGTCAGCGGCGGCGGCGACCCTTGGGGCGGCGCGACGCGCGCACGATGCGGTCGAAGAGCCGGGCGATGGGATCGCGCTTGGACTGAATCTCAGCGACGAGGGGGGCGTCGTCTTCGAGGGCGCCGAGCCAGTCGTCCAGCGCGGCGAGGGACTGTGTCGTCGCCTCCTCGATGTCCGGCGTCACCTCGAACCAGAAGCCGCCCGCGCCATTGCTGACCAGCGCAGCCCAGCCCGGCTTCTTGCCGCGCGGGGGCAGCATCGGCGCGAGCACGTCGCGCAGGTGTCGCTGCAAGGTGTGGCCGTTGCGGTCCAGCTCGAGCAGGGCCCCGTCCGGCACCCGGCAGCGCAGCCGGTGCCCCGCCGCGGGCAGCGGCACGTCCGGCAGCACCGCCAGCAGCTTCGCCAGGGTCAGCCCGGTGAGCCAGGGGTTGTTGTCGATGAACACCCGCGCCTTGAGCGCACCCACGTCTGACGGGATGTCGCGCAGGCTGGCCGCGTGCGCCTGGCGCAGCTGGGGCACCGCCGAACCCGGGATGTCGACCTGCACCCGCCCGCGCCGCAGCACCACGGGGAGGTCGACGCCCGCCACGTGCACGCTCTCGGGCAGGTCCTTCTTCTGCACGCCGCCCTTCTGCTGGCGCTTGTCTTTGGCGCGCCGCAGCTGCAGGCGGTCGGCGAGCTCCGGGTTCACCTCGGCGATCCACGCTGGCTTGAGCGCGGAGCAGAAGGTGGCGTAGGGCCGCTTGAGCACCAGGATCTCGGTGGCGACCACGAAGCGGACCGGCACACGAAAGAGCGACGACGAGGGGTGCACGGTGCAGCGAATCCCCGTGGCCGAGGTCAGCGCGCGCCCCTCGCCGACGAGGATCTGGTCGGCGTAGCCGGCGGCCACACACCGGACCACGTCGTCGGAGCGCCCGCCCGAGCCGACGGCGATGCCGAGGGACTCCGCGATGTCCCGGAGCTGGCTATGCGCATGGACCAGGAAGGCCATGACGTCGGGGTCGAGGTAGCTGCGCTCGCAGAAGGCCTGCTTGTCGCGCGCGGCGAGGTAGGCCCGCACGACGGTCACGGCGGTCGGGGCGTCGCCGAGCGGGTGGGCGAAGGACTTCTGTGCGGCGCGGGCGGCCTGCTCCTCTCCCTGCGGGAAGCGGAAGGGGCGGCGGCCGCTCTGCCACGCCGCGACCATCAACACCTCGTTGACCACGTTGGGGAAGCGGTCGGCGGCCTCGATGACCATGCGCGCCATGCGCGGCATCAGCGGAAAGGGTGTCATGCGCCGGCCGATGTCGGTCAGGCGGCGCTCGTCGTCGATGGCGCGCATCGCCTGGAGCTGCTGGACCGCCGTGAGCAGGCGCTTGCGTGGCGGAGGGGTCGGGAAGGGGAAGGTCTCGACCTCGTGCACGCCCACGTCGACCAGCCGCAGCACCACCTCGCGCAGGTCCAGGCGCAGGACCGCCTCGGTGGTGAAGCGGGGGGCGTCCTCGTAGACCCGCTGCGGGTAGAGACGCACGGCGATGCCGGGCCCGGTGCGACCCGCGCGGCCCGCACGCTGGTCGGCGCTGGCGCGGCTGATCTGCTCTTCGCGCAGGGTGCGGACACCGGTGCGCGTGTCGACCCGCGGCACCTTCGCGACCCCGGTGTCGATGACAAAGCGCACGCCCGCGACCGTGATCGAGGTCTCAGCGATGTTGGTCGAGAGCACGATCTTGCGCCGGCCCAGGTCGGCAAACACCCGCTCCTGCTCCTCGCGCTTGAGCCCGCCGTAGAGCGGCACGATCTCGGCCTCGCGGTGCACGCCGAGCTCCAGCAGTCGCTGCTCTACGCCGCGGATGCTCGCCTCGCCGCTGAGGAAGACCAGCACGTGGCCCTCCTCGCCGCTCTTGCAGATGGCGTCGATCTGCCAGCCCGCCTCGTCGAGGATGTCCTGCGGGTCCGAGCTGCGCGGCACCTCGTAGCGGATCTCCACCGGGTGCGGCCGGGCGTCGATGGCGACCTG
>JAUIAC010000227.1 GCA_030425545.1 bacterium
CTCGCAGGCGGCGCGAAGCCTACGGCCTCGCCGTAGCGCTCCGCACGGGGAGCGGTGCATCGCTTGGATATTGGCGCCGCGCCCGAGGGGCGCGTATCAGCGCGGTCATGTGAGGCACCGGGGATGCCAGGTTCGCCTTCGCCCAACGAGCCTGTGGGGTGGACGCGCCCCCCGGCCTCGTCGCTCCAGGACGCCGCGGCGACGAGGCCCATAGCTGCACCGGCAAGTGACCTGCCGGAAGGGGGACAGGGCAGGACGGCATCATGGCGCTCGTCCTCGACGGGAGGGTGCAATGTCAGAACAGTCCGGTCGCCTTGCCGATTGACTTGACGCCCTTGCCAGCGGACTTCACGCCTTTCCCAGCCGCCCCAACTGCGCCCTTCGCAGCTCCCGCAGCGCCTTTTCCAAACACGCGCATCCCCTTGCCGGTCGAGCCCAAAACGCCTTTCGCACCGTGGAACACCATCTTGCCGCCGCGGACGGCGAAGCGCGCGCCAGCGCCGCTCAGATCGGTGAAGGCCCGGTTGGTATCAGCCGCCATGCCCACCAGGGCCGCACCAGCCCTGGGCGCATTCCTCACGAACAAGAAAGCCGTGGCTCCCCCGCGCACCAGGTGACTCTGGGTCTGCCTGAGGTTGAGCGACACGTTGATCTCTCCACCTGCCAGCACCTTGAGCTTGAGGCGGGTCGACAGCACCCCGTCTTCGTAGTGGGCCCCGCCGCCGGCGCCCACACCAACGCTGACGCCCATGCCCAGGCCGTTGCCGTCCTTGTCCTTCACGCCGATGGACTCCGACGCGAGCGAGGCACCAACCCCGCCGCAGACCCGCTCGGTAGACAGCGAGCCGCACGCATTCGCACTGGGGCCAGAGACGTTGTAGCGGAGGCTGTTGCCCCGCCCGAGGTCCACCGTCAGCTGCTGTCGTGCAACGCCAATTTCGCAGGCGCCGCCCGGCCCTTGGGTCCCGACTCGAGACGCGTCACAGCCGCCATGCACCGCTGCGGTCTTGATGGAGACGCGGTCGCCCAGCTTCACCGCGCAGGTCATAACGGCGAACTCTGCGCTGATGTCGTTCGGGTCTGCCCGTGGGTACAGGACCGCGCACTGGTTCGGTCGCAGCCGGGAGGTCTTGACCAGCGTAAGACCGGACCGGCGGAGTTCGCTTCGCAGCTCGGACGGCGTCACGGAGCGCCCAGTCCCCGGGAAATGAATGCGGCCGTCGTGACGCGCGGCCCGCGACTCCAGTCCGGAGAGAAAGCGAGTGATGCCGCGGTCGGCTTGCGCGCCCCAAGCCCTGCCGGCGGCGTCGACCGCCACCCGACGCAGCGGCGCCGCGGGCATTCGAATCAAGCGCCGTCCATTCCACCGCCAAAGCGGGGAGCCACCGCGTCCCGCAAGCCCGACCAGCCACACGCTCCCATCGGCCCCTACGCCCACGTCACGAGCACGACCAGGCGCAGCGACCAGGCGGAGACGACGCCCGCGCCGATGGCCACGGATGAGCCGAGAGACGCGTCCGTCGCTTCGTACGAACCACGGGAGGCCGTCTGGCCCCACGTCAAGAGCCTTGCCCTGCCCGGGGAACGGCACCCACACGGGCTGCCGGACGACCCCGTGACGCACCACTGTGAGGCGGAACGCATTCTGCCCGTCACGGCGGGGCCGCCGCGAAACCACCCACACGGACCCGTCTGCACCGACGCCTACGTCTTGAGCGAGGCCGGGCACCTTGGGTAGCGCCACGAACCTGCGGCCGGTCCATTGATGCACGCGGCCCGTGTCGGTGACGACGTACGCTTGGCCCTTGGGCCCGACGTCGACGCGTACCCCACCGATCGGCATCCGTCGCCAGCGACGACCGCGCAGCCTATGCACCGTGTAGCCTCCCTGGGTCCGCGTCGTGCTGATGGTCCAGGTGTCGTAACGGTTCACGCCGATGTCCATCGCCGCCCCTGGCAAGCGCTGCCAGCTCGACCGAGGCGCCTTGGCGACCTTCGACGATGGCTGTCGCCTTGAGCGGGGGGGTGGGGGGGAGGCCGCCCATCGAACGCGGTCACGGCGAACCTCCCTGCGCGGGGTCGGCCGAGGGGCCGCTGACACAACCGACCAGAGATTCCCCACGCCAACGGGGTGGAGCACCACCCGCCCCTTGCCCTTCGGGCGATGGAGGAAGCTCCCGCGGTAGGACCTCAGCTTGAGCCGGCCTCGCTCGCTGGACACAGTCCAGATCGTGTTTGGGCCGGCTCGTGTGGCGGTGACGCCCTGCCCGCGGGCTGTCCGCGCGAGGAAGTCGCCGCGCCATGACTGCAGGCGGACCCTGGAACCGCCAAGGCACTGCCAGCGCCAGACTCCGAACTTGCTGGCTTTGGCGGTCGACACCTGGCCACCAATCGGCATTCGCGTGAGGTGGTCACCACGCCACGAGACGATGCGGACGGAGGACCCACATCGACCTCGGGGCGCTCCCCAAGCCGATGCGCCGACCAGGAGCACGGCAGCGAGCACGAACAGAGGATGGATGGTAAGCACGTGCTTCTCGCGTCTCGTGGAGGGGGGGGGCATGAGACTCCTCGGGCGAATCCAGGCCGCGCCGGCCATTTGACCTCGCCTGGATTCCGCAAGACTGACATGTCAGGTTCATTGGATTGCCGAAGCCTACACTACGCGGCCTGTCAAAGTAGAGTCCCAGCAAGTGGTGTGACGGTGCTACCGGGCGTAGCGGGTCGGAGGTCCGTGGGCGTCAGCGAGCCTGCCCTCTACGGCGCCGTAGGCCCGTGGTGCCGGCGCGCCCGGTAGAGGAGGCGCCGGCCATCGCAACTCGGGCAGAGGCCGCAGACTTGGTAGCTCAGAGAGCAAGCCGCATGCCCGGAGGGCTGCGTGCGCGGTAGGGAATGCCGAGACCGTCGCGTCAGCGACTGTCACCCTCCTTGGTCGTCGCCGCGGCCACGCCACCGCACGCGGGCAAATCGACGTGGCTCGGTCCCATTGGCGCGAACCCGGCTGGGCGACGTACTGTCGTGGTTGAGCACGGCCGCAACGTCATGAGCCCAGATCGACGCTTGCAGACCTGCCCGCCACACAGGCCCGGCTGGCCAGCGCACCCCACTTGACGCACGCTTCGGCCATGGACAACCCGCAAGCCTTCAAGCACCACATCTCCGCCGCCACCGTACAGGAGCTCGCGGCCCGACTCTCCAGCGCGCTGCCCGACTTCGACGGCGAGGCCTTCGCTCGCCTGGCCCAGTCCGAGCTCGACGACCTCGAGCTCAAGGCGCGGCTGAAGCACATCGCGCGGGCGGCTCGGCTGACCTGGACCGGGCCCGTCGGCACGCTCATCGCCGCCCTGCCCGTGGCGTGCGACGCGGCACATGACCCGGCCGGCCGGGGCGCGGCGCTCAGCGGCTGGCCGGTGTGGGCGCTGCTGCAGATCGTCGAAGATCACGGCCTCCCTGCGCGGGACGAGAGCCTGGCCGCCATGCACGCCCTGACGCCGCTGTGGTCCGCGGAGTTCGCGATTCGGCCCTTCTTGCGGGCCGACCCGGAGCGGACGCTGCGGGTCTTGCACACGTGGGCGCAGGACCCCAACGAGCACGTGCGGCGCCTCGCCAGCGAGGGCTCGCGGCCTCGGCTGCCCTGGGGCGGTCGGCTCCGCCGCTTCGACGACGACCCAGCCCACACGCTGCCGGTGCTCGAGCGGCTGCGCAGCGACCCCGCGCTCTACGTGCGGCGCTCGGTCGCCAACCACCTCAACGACCTCGCCAAGCGCCACCCCGACCGCGTGGTCGAGGTGCTGACCCGATGGCAGCGCGAGATCCCCTGCGACGAGACCACCTGGCTGACCCGCCACGCCACACGCACGCTGATCAAGCAGGGACACCGCGGCGCCCTGGCGCTCCGGGGCTTCGCGCCGCCCGCGCTGAGCGTCGACGCCTTCACCGTCAGCCCAGCCGTGCTCGAGCTCGGCGACGCGCTGCAGCTGCACGCAGCGCTCACCGCCCACGCACCGGCGGCCGCGGCCGGCGACGCGCAACGCTGGGCGGTCGACTTCGTCGTCCACCACGTCAAGGCCGACGGCTCCCGCAGCCCCAAGGTGTTCAAGTGGCGCGAGGTGCGCGCCGCGCCCGGCGCCGTGGTCCGCCTCGACAAGTCCCACCGCATCCGGCCCATCACCACGCGGCGCTACTACCCGGGCGAGCACGTGGTCGAGCTGCAGGTCAACGGCCGGGTGTTCGCCCGCCAGCGCTTCGTGCTGAAGACGTGACCGACGCTCTGCGTATCGCAGCCTGACCGACCGCGCTGTGGTCGGTGCATCGCACGCCCAGCCCACCGCCCCGCACGGCACGGCACGCGACGGACGCGCTGCGCGTCAGCCTGTCAGGTCTGCGGACGGCCGCGCGCCGTAGAGGTCGTCGCGCCGGTCCTCCACCAGCCGCCAGCCGCTGGGGTCGTGGTGCCGGTCCAGCTGCGCCGGCACGTCGAAGAGCACCAGCCCCTCCAGGCTGCGGTCCACCGGGGCGCGCCCCTCAGGGCCCGCCACGTAGCTGCGACCGTAGAAGTGCTGCGCCCAGGGCTGCTCGGCGCCGAGCCGGTTCGAACCCGCGATCCAGACCCGGTAGCGCGCCGCGTCGACCAGGAACTCCATGTCCCACATGCGCTCCGACTGGGCGCCGAAGGTCACCGCCGGCGAGAAGATCAGGTGCGCGCCGTTGTCCGCCAGCGAGCGGTGCACACCGCCGAAGTGCCGGTCGTAGCAGATGCTCACGCCGATCTGCAGCCAACGCGTGCGAAACACCGGAAAGAGCGGGTTGTTGGAGATGTTGGAGCCCGGCACCTCCACCGGCGCAGGCCCGGAGGGCGCGTCGTAGTAGAAGCGCTCGTGAAAGCTGCCCTGCTCGTTGGTCCCGTCCGGCACGTGGGTCTTGCGGTAGCCGCCCAGGACCAGCCCGTCGGCGTCGATGACCACCGCCGTGTTGTAGCGGCGACCGGTCCGGCGGCAGCGCTCGTAGATCGGCGCCACCACGACCACCTGCCGCTCGCGGGCGACCCGGGCGAACGCCGTGACGCTCGGCCCCTCGAGCGGATCCTCGGCCAGCGCCTTCCACATCGGATGCCGACTCAGGGCGAAGTAAGGGGTGGTGCAGAACTCGCCCAGGCCGACCACCCGCGCGCCCGCCTCGGCTGCGGCGTGGATGAGCTGCACGTTGTGGGCCACGTTGGCGTCGCGGAGCTCGCTGAGCTTGGGCTGGAGCTTGTCGAGCTCGCTGACCCGCGCGGGCATGGGGCCGTAGACGTTGCGCGTCTCGGTCATGGCGCACCGCACGCGGTCGTGGAGCACTGGGCTGGTGGGCTCGCTCACGCCGACTCCTGCTGGGCTGCGATGGGCTCGTCAGCCAGGGACACCAGGGTCCGCAGCAGCACGTCCGCACCGGCGATGAGGTGGTGCGGGTGGGTGCGCTCTCGCACGTTGTGGCTGACGCCGTCGATGCTGGGCACGAAGATCATGCCTGCGGGGCAACGACGCCCGATGATCTGCGCGTCGTGCCCGGCGCCGCTGACCAGCTCCTGCTGCGACAAGCCCAGCGTGTGGGCGTGGCCACGGATGAGCGCGGCGATGTCCGGCGAAAAGGCGTGGGGCTCGAAGCGGGCCAGCCGCTCCCGCTGCACCGTGACGCCCTCGGCGCTGGCCGCCGTCTGGACGAAGGCCTCGAGGTCCGACTCGGCCCGGCGCAGCTCGTCCGCGTCGACGTTGCGGAGGTCGACCGTGAGCGAGACCTTGTTCGGCACCACGTTCACCAGGTTCGGGGAGAGCTGCATGAAGCCCACCGTGCCCACCATGGCGCCCTCGTAGCGCGGCGGCATGGCGCGCACCTCGCAGGCGATCTGCGCGGCCACGAAGCCCGCGTCGTGCCGCATGGCCATCGGGCAGGTCCCGGCGTGGTTGCTGACCCCGGTGAGCGTGTAGCGCTGCCAGGAGATGCCCTGCACGTCGGTGACCACGCCGATGTCGAGCTCCTTGGCGTCGAGGATCGGCCCCTGCTCGATGTGCAGCTCGACGAAGGCGTGAGGGACAGGGCCAGGGACCGCCGCGTCCCCCACCGCGCCGATGGCCGCGCAGGCCTCGCCCGCGGTGACGCCGTCGACGTCGGTGCTGGCGTTGGCCTCGGCGAGCGTCAGGTCGCCGACGTAGGCCAGCGAGCCCATCATGTCGGGGGGAAAGCGCGCTCCCTCCTCATTGCTGAAGAAGGCCACCTCCAGGGGTCTGAGCGTCTCTCGCCCCAGCTCGTTGAGCCGCGCCACGACCTCGAGCCCGGCGAGCACCCCCAGGTTGCCGTCGTAGCGCCCGCCCGTCCGCACCGTGTCGATGTGGGAGCCGGTCATCACCGCGGCGAGCGTGTCGTCCCGGCCCGCGCGCCGCCCGACGACGTTACCCAGCGCGTCCATGCGCACGCTCAGGCCCAGCGCTCGCATCCACTGCGTCACGAGCGCGCGCCCGGCGCGGTCCTCTTCCGTGAACGCCAGCCGGCAGACGCCGCCGCCGAGCGTCGCCCCCACCGCCCCCAGCGCGTCGAGCTGCGCCAGCAGGCGTTGGCCGTTGACGTGCAGCGGGTCTGAAGTCGTCGTCAGGTTCATGGGCAGCGGGTCCATTGGCAGGCAACGCACGCCTGCGTTCACACGAACGCGCGCGGCGAGGGCTGCCTATGCTGCCTGAGCCGGATCCGGATGCAAGTCGCGAACCGGGTCGCCCAGGAGCCGCCGCGTTCCCCGCGCGGCCAGCTGCCCCGCGCGCCGCCGTCCGCTCAGCTCGCGCCGCAGTTGGGGATCGCCACGTGCTTGCAGGCGCCCGTCTTGGCGTCGCAGCTGTCGGTGGTGCAGGCGTCCTTGTCGTCGCAGCCCTTGTTGCTGCCGCTGCACGACCCCTGACCACACTTGTCGGCGATGGTGCAGGGCTTGCCGTCGCTGCAGGTGGCGCCGTCCTTCGACGTGCTCCAGGCCTTCGTCGCCGCAGCGCAGGTCTGGCAGCTGTTGGCCGGGTTGGCCGAGCCCTGAGCCCAGCACGCGCCAGCGATGCTGCACGCGCCGCCGGTCACCACGACCTTGCGGATGCGGTGGCTCGACCAGTCGGTGACGTGCATGACGCCAGCCGTGTCCATGGCCAGCCCGGTCGGGTGGTACAGGCGCGCCGTGGCGCTCGTCCCGTCCACGTAGCCCGCCGCGATGCCGGCGACGGTCGTCACCGTGCCATCCTCGATCTTGCGGATGCGGTGGTTGTGCCGGTCCGCGACGAAGATGCGCCCGGCCAGGTCCACGCGCAGCGACCACGGGCGGTTGAAGCGGGCCTGCTTGGCGTCGCCGTTGGTCAGCCCCGCGGTGCCGATGCCGGCCACCGTGGTCACCACGCCCTCGACGCTGACCTTGCGCACGCGGTGTCCGCTGTACTCCGCGACGAAGAGGTTGCCCTCGCTGTCGAAGGCGACGCCGGTGGGGCCGTTGAACTTGGCCTTGTCGCCGGTGCCGTCCGCGTAGCCACCGCTGCTCCCGGCGAGCGTGGTCACGGTCTTGGTCGCGATGTCGACGATGCGCACGCGATGGTTGCTGTAGTCGCCCACCGCCAGCTTGCCGCCGTAGTACGACAGGCCAATGGGGTAGTTGAAGCGCGCCGCCTGGCCCACGCCGTTGGCGAAGCCGTTGGACGAGCTGCCCGCCACGCTGGTGACCACGCCCTTGCTGTCGATGGCGCGGATGCGGTGGTTGTAGCGGTCGGTGACGTACACCACGCCGCTGCCGTCGGTCACCACGTCCGTCGGGCGGTAGAACCACGCCTGCGCGCCGGTGCCGTCCTTGAATCCCTGCTGGCCGCTGCCGGCGAGGGTGGTCACCGTGCCGTCCTTGGCCACCTTGCGCACGCGGTGGTTGCTGTAGTCCGCCACCACCATGGTGCCGTCGCCCATGAGCACGATGCCCGAGGGGTTGGTGAACTTGGCCTTCGACGGCGCGCCGTCGACATAGCCGCCGCCCGCGCCCGTGGTGGTGCTCACCAGGGTGTGGACGCCCGGCGCGCAGCTGCCGTCCTTGCACACGTCGCCGGTGGTGCAGGGGTTGCCGTCGTCGCACGCGGCCGTGTTGTTGACGTTGACGCACTTGTTCGACGCGCACGCGTCGTTGGTGCAGGCGTTCTTGTCGTCGCAGTGCTTGTCGGCCTCGCAGTAGCCCTTGCAGCCGATGATCTTCTTGTTCACACACGCGCCGGTGGCCGTGTCGCAGCTGTCGGTGGTGCAGGCGTCCTTGTCGTCACACGACTTGGCGCTGGTGGTGCAGGCGCCGCTCTTGCAGGTGTCGGGCGCGGTGCAGAGCTTGCCGTCGCTGCAGCTCACGCCGTCCTTCTGCGCGGTCCACCCCTTGCTGTTGGCCACGCCGTCGCAGCGCTCGCAGGGCTTGCTCGGGTTGACCAGGCCGTTGCTGACACAGAGCCCGCTGATGTTGCAGGGCGTCTTGGTCGCGTGCGCCCGGCGGATGCGGTAGTTGCTCAGGTCGGCGATCCAGAGCGCGCCCGTGGCCTTGTCGAAGGCCAGGCCCCGCGGCCCGTTGAAGCGCGCGCCGGTGCCGTCGCCGTTGACGTAGCCCGCGACGCCGTTGCCCGCGAAGAGCGAGGTGGCGCCGTTGCTGGCGATGGCGCGGATGCGGTGGTTCGACCGGTCCGACACGTAGATCACGCCGCCCGAGCCGATGGCCACACCCCAGGGGTAGTTGAACTTCGCGCTCGTCCCGTTGCCCTCGGCATAGCCCCGAGCGCCACCGGCGATGGTCGTCACCACGCCGAGGGGCGTCACGCGCCGCACCCGGTGGTTGCGGTGATCCACGACCACCAGCGACCCGTCGTGGTCCACAGCGAGGTTGATGGGCCCAGCGAACTTGGCCGCCGAGCCGGTGCCGTCCGCGAAGCCGCTGCCGCCGCCCGCGAGCGTGGTCACCGTGCCGTCCGCCAACACCTTGCGCACGCGGTTGTTGCCGTAGTCGGCCACGTACACCACGCCGCCGGGCGTCGCCGCCACGCCGTAGGGGCTGTTCATGCGCGCGCTGGCGCCCTTGCCGTCGAGGAAGCCAGCGGTTCCGCCCGCGAGCACCGCGACCTTGCCGCCGATGATCGAGCGCACGCGGTGGTTGCCGCGGTCCGCCACGTAGACCTTGCCCGACGCGTCGGCGGTCACGTCCGCCGGCTGGTTGAAGCGCGCCGTGAGCGCCGCGCCGTCCAGGAAGCCGCCGGTGCTGCCCGCGTAGGTGCTGACCACGCCGGCCTTGA
>JAUIAC010000228.1 GCA_030425545.1 bacterium
CCTACGGCGTGACCTCCTTCGGCGAGCGCGTCTACGTGGGCGACAGCAACAGCCACCGCGTGCGCGTGGTCAAGCCGCCGAAGAAGGACTGCGACGACGGCAACCCCTGCACCACCGACAGCTGCGACGCCAAGACCGGCGCCTGCAAGCACGCCGCCATCGCCAACTGCTGCTCGCCGATGCCCTACTACCAGGCCTTCACCAAGAGCGCCGTGGCGAGCAAGATGAGCTTCTTCACCTGCACGCCGGACAAGTTCAACATCGAGCTGAAGGGCTGCAAGGCTGAGTCGGACGGCGTCGGCCCGAAGAAGGGCTGGCAGGTGTCGACCGACTCCTTCCTGTCGCGCTCGGCCCCTGGCGCGCTGTACTACGGCGACGGGGTCGGTGGGAACTACAACTGGGGCCCGAACGCGGGCAAGGTGATCACTGAGTCCATGGACGTGCCGGCGGGCAAGAAGTCCAAGCTGGTGTTCTGGGTCTACTTCGACACCGAGGCGCCGACGGCCTTCGACAAGCTCTACGCCTTCCTGGCTGTGGACGGCAAGCGTGTGGCCCTCGGTGACACCAAGGCGCCCAACGCGGGCGCGGCCTGGTACAAGGGCAAGGCCGGCTACACGACGGTCAAGACGTGGCACAAGGTCGAGCTCGACGTCAGCGCCTACGCCGGCAAGAAGGTGGCGCTGGAGTTCACGTTCAACACCGGCGACGGGCTGAAGAACTTCGGCGTCGGCGCTGCGGTGGACGACATCCAGATCCTGACCGCGTGCAACTGACCCACGGTACGGCATCGTTGACACGCACCCCGCCGCCGCGGCGCAGTGCGCTGCGGGCAGCGCGCCTCCGCGCCGTCTGGAGCTTGACCTGTGGTGCGCTGGCCGGGTCGTTGACCCTGGCGCCGCAGGCCGGGCACGTCGCAGACCCCGCTATGCGGTCTGAGGAGACGGCCTCTCAGCCCCCGATGACGGTCTCTCTGGGCGTCGCCGTCGTCGCCGCGCAGCCTTCTGCACCGCCCTCCGCACCGCCCTCCGCAACGCCCACTCGCAAGGCGCGGCGCCGTCGCGGCCGCAGGGCCAGGACGCGGCGCCGCCACAGCGCGACGCCGCGTCGGTCGCGGGCCCTGCGGTCTCGCCCCGTGCGCGCGCGCTGGGGTCGCCATCGCTGCACAGCCGGCAGCAAGCCGTGGGGTGGCACGCCGCCGGAGCAGTTTGCGCGCTGGTGCGTGCGCGAGTTCAACGGCGACTTCTTGCGCCACGGCCCCTACCGAACCTGGTATCCCAACGGCCGCAAGCAGGTCTTCGGTGGCTGGCGCCGGGGCGAGAAGCACGGCGAGTGGATCGAGTGGTTCGACAACGGCAAGCCCAAGACCCGGACCCGCTTCGTGGCCGGCGTTCGCTCGGGGCTGCGAGAGCGCTGGCACGACAACGGGCAGCTCCGCGACCGGGTCCGCTGGGTGAGGGGCAAGCGCCATGGCGAAGCCGTGACCTGGCACGACAACGGCCTCGTCGCCGAGCGTCGCCACTTTCGCGACGGCGCCCCCGAGGGTGCGCTCAAGGCGTGGCACGCCAACGGCCAGCTGCACCGCACCGGTCAGTTCGCCCAGGGCAAACAGACCGGCCCTTGGCGGGAGTGGCTGCCGAACGGCAAGCCGAAGTTCACGGGCAGCTACACCCAGGGGCAGGAAGACGGCCAGTTCTCGGTCGCGACGGACGCCGGCCGACCGGAGTGGTCGGGCACCTTCCAGCAGGGGCAGAAGCACGGACGCTTTCAGACCTGGCACGCCAACGGCAAGCGTGAGAGCAGCACCGTGTGGCGCTTCGACCGGCGGCAGGGGGTGGCGCGCACCTGGCACGACAACGGCGCCGCGGCGTCGGAGGCCACTTACGTCGACAACGTCCTTCACGGGCTGGAGCGCGTGTGGCACCGCAACGGGACCAAGGCGCGCGAGACCACCTGGCAGGCGGGCAAGAAGCACGGCGCGCAACACAGCTGGTTCGCAGGAGGGCGCCTGCACATGACCACCCACTGGCGCCGGGGCGTGCTCAACGGTCGGACCCTGGTGTGGCGTGAGTCCGGTCGCTTCGAGGCCGGTTCCTGCTACGTCGCCGGCAAGGTCACCTGGTCGACAACCAGCGAGCCCCAAGCTCGCATTCGGGCATGTCCATGAGCGAGTCTCCCAAGGGTTCTGCAGCGTCGGTAGGCATCGCCGCCCTGGTCCTGGTGGCCGCGGCCGGCGGTGCGCTGTGGTGGCAGCAGCAGGGGCCCGCGACGCAGGCCAAGGCGCCGCCCCCTGTGCCCGCGCAGGCGACCGCTGCGGCGGCCACGGTCGCAGACGCCACGGCCGCGCCGTCGGCGCCCGCCAAGCCTGTCCCGGCCACTCCAGCGCCGCCCGCGGAGGACACCGCGCCGGCAGCACCCAAAGACCCTGTGCGCGAGATCCCGCGCAAGAAGCTGCCCTTGGTGAAGCTGGACCTCGACGGCGACGGCAAGGCCGAGACCCTGCGTCTGACGCAGAAGCAGCCGGACAAGGACTGGGCCGGCAAGGACAAGCGCAAGGGGCCTCGCTTCACACTCGAGGTGCTCGGTGCGGACAACACGTCGCTCGGCAAGCGTGAGCGCTACGGCTGGGGCCAGGGCTGGGCCCAGGTCGGGGTCCGCGTCGGCGGTGGGGGGCACGTCGCCATGGTCTTCTGGAGCGTGCCCGAGGCCCAGGAGACGCGCGCGTCGTACGCTTGGCTCTCCGAGGGCAAGGTCTCGTTCGGAGACTTCCGGCGCGTCCCGCTCGAGCTGATCGACCTGCGTTTTGCCGGCGACGAGGCCGTGTCGGTGCTCAGTCAGGAGCTCTACCAGGACTTCATGAAGCGCGGCACCATGCAGCTCGTGTCGTGGACCGGGGCCGGCTTCGAGCCCGTGCTCGAGCAGCCCGTGTTCGAGGTGTGCGTCGCCGCGGTCGACGAGCCCAAGGTGCAGCTCGCCGTGGTGGAGAAGGACCAGCGCACGCTCAAGCTCCTCGAGCTGCCACCCTCCGCCGACATGCCGGTCATGGAACTGGCCAGCCTGGCGGTGAAGCCGGTGGCCGAGGGGCCGAGGTTCAACGTACCCACGGGTTTCGCCCTGAGCTGCGACCGCGCCAAGAAGCAGGTGCAGTACAAGTCGCAGCGCTATCATGTCGTCGACAACGCGCTCAAGCCGCTCCCGTGAGCCCGCGCGCCGACCTGCCCGCCCGCCCCCTTCGCGACGCTGAGCTGCCTTGCCATCGCCGGTGACTCGCCGCACCCTCGATTCGCTCACGGCCGCGCCCCCAGCCGCTCTCAGCCGTGCCGCCCCGCGCCCCGGAGGCCCATGTTTGCCAGCCGCAACGCCCGCATCTTCCAGTTCATGGACGAGCGCGAGGCCATCATTCGCGACGTGGAGAGCCGCGTCGTCGCCGAGATCGTCGAGCGCGCCCGCGTCCACAGCGACGACAGCCTGGAGTACGTGCTCAACGAGGCCGCCTTCCTCGAGATGAAGCGACTCGAGAAGGGCAGCTCCAAGCTCGACCTCCGCCCCTATGGCTACTGGCAGGACATCGCCCGCACCGTGGGCAAGGCCGACGAGTCGCACCGCGTGCGCGTGCTGCGTGAGCTCACCGGCGCCTACGCCCGCGACGTGGCTGGCAAGTTCACCCCCGGCGTCTACCGCTTCGCGACGCGCGTCTTACCGGTGGGGCTGAGCGCGCTCTTCAACGCCCAGAGCCTCGACTCGGTGGTGGGCAACTACCGCAAGCTCTCCCAGCGCATCATCATCGAGGGCGCCACCGCGCACCTGCGGCGGCTCGCTGAGATCGGCACGCTGGTCGTCGTGCCCACGCACACCAGCAACCTGGACAGCATCGCGGTGGGCTGGTCCCTCGACGAGTCGGGGCTGCCCCCGGTGACCTACGGCGCGGGCAAGAACCTCTTCAGCAACCCGCTGACCAGCTTCTTCATGCACAACCTGGGCGCCTACAAGGTCGACCGACGCATCCGCCACAGCATCTACAAGCGGGTGCTCAAGTGCTACTCGGAGGTGCTCCTCGAGCGCGGCTATCACTCCCTCTTCTTCCCGGGGGGCACCCGCTGCCGGAGCAACGAGGTCGAGACCAAGCTCAAGCTCGGCCTCATGGGCACCGCGCTCACGGCGTACACCAACAACCTGATCCGCAACCGGCCGAACCCCAAGGTGTTCATCTGTCCGCTGACGATCAACTACCACCTGGTCCTCGAGGGCGAGACGCTCATCGGCGAGCACCTGCGCACCGACGGCGGGCGGCGCTACATCATCGAAGACGACGAGTTCGCGGACCTGTCCAAGGTCTATCAGTTCGCCAGCAAGACCATGTCGATGGAGTACACCATCTACATGCGCTTCGGGGAGCCGATGGACCCCTTCGGCAACCCGGTGGACATCGGCGGCATCAGCCGTGATCCCCACGAGCGCCCCATCGACATCGAGCGCTACCTCTGGGTCGACGGCGAGGTGAAGCCGGACCCCGCGCGCGACCGGGCCTACACGGTGGAGTGCGGCCACGCGGTCGCGCGGAGCTTCAAGCGCAACACCGTCGTGGTCAGCAGCGTGTTTCTGGCGGCGGTGCTCTTCGCTGCGTTGCGGGAGACCTACCCGCGCCTGGACCTGTACCGCCTGCTGCGGGTGGCGCGTGGCGAGCTCGTCCCCAACGAGGCGGTCATGGCGCGCGCCGAGCGGCTGCAGGCCAGGCTGCGCGACATGGCGCGCAATCGGAAGATCTGCCTGGGCCACGACGTCGAAGGGCTGGGCGTCGCCGAGCTGGTGGAGACCGGCGCCAAGGTCTTGTCGATGTATCACGCGACCCCGGTGCTGAAGCGGGCCTCCAACGGCTTCGAGATTGGCAACCCCGACCTGCTGCACTTCTACGCCAACCGGCTCGCGGGCTACGGGCTCGAAGGGCTGCTGGGTGAGCGCCTGGACGACGGAGGTGACGCATGAGCGGCACACGACAGAGCGTAGGCATCCTCGGGGCAGGGCGCTGGGGGCTCACGTTGGCGCAGGTCGCGGCGCAGCACGGTCAGTCGACCTACCTCTGGTCGGAGGACAGCCGGCGGGCTGGGCGGCTGCAGTCGCAGCGCAAGCTCAAGTCGCTGCTGCCCGAGCTCGACGAGCTCCACGCCGGGGTCACCGCCACGTCGGACCTGGCGTTGGTGGCGAGCCAGTGTCACACGCTGGTGATCGCCTGCGGGGCCGGCGAGACCCGCGCGATCGCGCGGCAGGTGGGCGCCGTGGTCGACGGCAGTCACGTGGTGCTGCACGCGGTGCGCGGCCTGGAGCCGGGCACCCTGCGCCGCGCGACCCGCGTGATCCGCGAGGAGACCTGCGCCCGCAAGGTCGGCGCCCTGGCGGGTCCGGCGCTGGTCGAGGAGCTGCTGGCGGGTCGCCCGAACGCCTTCGTGTGCGCCAGCCGCTACCCCGAGGTGATCCGCCGCGCGCGCCAGGCCTTCGCGGGCGACGCGGTGCGGGTCTACGCCAGCAAGGACCTGGCGGGTGTCGAGCTCGCGGCGGCGGCGTCCGCCGTGGCCGCCGTCGGGGTCGGCATCGCGCTGCAGCTGGGGCTGGGCAGCGCCACCCTGGCCACCTTCGTCACCCGCAGCGCCGCCGAGATGGCCCGTGTGGTCGAGGCCGCAGGTGGGCAGGCCGCGTCGGCCATGGGCCTGGCCGGGCTCGGCGAGCTCCTCGCCCTGCGTGAGTCGGGGAGCCGCGAGGTCGAGGCGGGACGCATGCTCGCGGCCGGCAAGACCCCAGCCCAGATCACCAAGAAGCTCGGCCATCTCGACGCGGTCGACGCGGCCAAGACCTTCAAGGCGCTGGCCGAACACTACGGCGTGGAGACCCACATCGGCGCCGTGGTGGCGGACCTGCTTGCGGGAGAGGTAGACGCCCCAACGGCCATCCGCAGCTTGATGACGCTCTCGCACATGGCCGAGTAGGCCGCGGCCGCGCGGCCAGCCGCCCTCACGCCGGGGCGCCGGCCGCCGGGCTGTCTGACGGGTCATCCGCCACGTCGGGGGCCGGGGGCATCGGCCCGAGCCCCGCGACACGCGCGGCCACCTCAGCCGCGGAGAGCCCGAAGACCCGGTCGATCAGCGCCGCCATGGGCGTGGGCAGGGGCGCCTCGAGCCGCAACGCCTCGCCGGTCTCCGGGTGCGCCAGCTCCAGGACGCTGGCGTGGAGCAGCAGCCGCGGCACCCCCCAGCGCTCTCGGAAGGCGCGGCTGAAGCGGGTGTCGCCGTGGTTGCTGTCGCCCACCACCGGGTGACTCAGCCGGTTCAGGTGGCGCCGCGCCTGGTGGATGCGACCGTGCTCCAGCGTGCACACCACCAGACTCACACGGTCTTCGCTCGACACCGCGACCGGCTGCACGGCGGTGCGCGCCGCCCGCACCACGCCGGTGTCGTCCTTGAGCGCCTTGTCGACCCACGCGGGCCCATGGAGCCGCCCCCGCACCACGGCCAGGTAGCGCTTGCGACCCGCGGCGACGGCCTCCACCCACCCCTGCACGAGCTCGGGCGCGAAGGTCACGAGCAGCACGCCGCTGGTGCCACGGTCCAGGCGCTGCACCAACCACACCTTGCGCCCCAGCGTGTCGCGTGCCACCTGCACTAGGGCCCGCTCCCGCGGACCGGCCCACGTGGAGTTGTGCGAGAGCACGCCGCTGGGCTTGCTGACCGCGGCGGCTCCCGCGTCCCGCCAGAGCACGGGCACCGCGTCCACCGGGAGGGCGACCTGCGCCGCCGCCGTCCCCGCGGTCTCGCTGGGAGCGTCGGGCTGCGTCACGTGCGGCGCTGGTTGCGCACCTGCAGGGCGCTGATCGCGGGCTCGAGTCGTCGCGCCACCGCCTGCGCGTCGGCCTGTGTGGCGATGAGGTCCTGCCGGATCTCCAGCTCGATGTAGATGACGCCGTGCTCGCGACCGTGGCGATTGGCCGCGAAGATCAGGCCGGTCATGCCGCTGTAGGGCTCGTTGAGGGCCGTGACGAAGCCCTGCTCGCGAAAGCCCTCCGCGAGCCGCTCGGCCACCGACACGTAGTTGTCGAAGAGCACGCCGATCTCCATCGCGCGCTTGTCGCCCTCGAACTCCGGCGTAAACGAGTGAATCGACAGCAAGACCACGTCTCCGCCGTCGCTCAACCTGCGGTGCAGCTCCCGATCGATGGCGTCGTGGTAGGGGTCGTAGAGCGTCCGCACCCGGCGCGCGACCTCGGCGTCGTCCAGCGCGACGTTGAAGCTCAGCGCGTCGTCGTAGATCGACGTGCGAATCAGATCCGGGTGATCGGTGCCGCGGTTGGCGTCGATGACCAGCCGCGAGAACTCACTGAGGATGCCGATGCCGTCTTTCAGCCGAACCAGCTCGCGGACGACGTCCGCCGCGCCGATGTCCCACCCCCAGTGGTCGTCGAGCCAGCGCTGGTCGGAGGGCGTGGTGGTCAACGGCGCTGGGACCGCGTTCGACGCGTGCTCGCAGGTGACGATGAGCCGACCCGCGTAGGAGCTCGGGTCGCCGACGATGGTGTAGGGCGCAGTCACGGTCATGGGTCCTCGGGAGCGGTCAGGGCGGTCAGGGCGAACGGCGCGGCGGCTCCGCGTCATGGGCGCAGCGGTCGAGCGCGCCGCCGTTCAGGCGGGTCGGCGCTCCAAGAGCCCGGTCACCGCCTCCTGCACCTGGGGGACCGAGTCGTCGGTCAGGGCGTCGAGCACGCCCCAGGTCTCCGCGTCGATCGCCTCGGGCTGCCAGCGGCTCAGCACGGCCAGCGCGTTGTAGCGCAGCGCGATGCTGGGGGCTGCCAGGCACTCGACCACCAGGTCGCCGTGGGTCCCTGGGCGTGCCGCCACGGCCCCGAGCAGGGGGAGCAGTCGCGCCTCCAGCGCCTTGGGCACCATCAGCTCGTCGTCGTCGGCCGCGTCGCCGCCGCCGCACGACTGGCAGCCCGCTTGGCTGGCCAACGAGCAGAGCTCGCCCTCGCGCACGCGGCGGGTCTGCAGACAGGCCGCGCCCACCGGCGCCAGCGCGTCGACCACCGCCTCGCGCTCCAGCGCCGTCAAGGCCACGCTCCACGTCGCGTCGCTCTCCGGGGCGTCGGCGATGCGGCCCAGCAGCGCGTCGGTGGCGTCCACGTCGGCCACGGTCGCGGCGTTCCACGCGGCGAGGGCGGCCACCGCGCTCGCCTGGCGCACGTCGTGGGCCAGCGCGTCTGCCCACATCGCGTCGCTCCCGCGCGGCGGGCGGGCCAGCACGGCCGCCTCCGCCGCCTCCAGCGCCTCGCTCAGCGCGTCGTCCCAGCCGAGCTCCTCCTCCTCGACGCCGATGCGGCCGTCGTCGCAGAGCCTGCGCGCGAGCCGCAGCGTCACCAGCTCCGCCGGCGTCGCGCCGACCCGCACGAGGGCCTCCGCGAGGGCCTGCGTGGTCTGCGCGCCGCTCTCGAGGTCGAGCACGTCTCCGGCCGGGCCTGTGCTCAAGGCCGCCTCGACCAACGCACCGAGGAGCAGCGCCACCGCGGCCACCCGTCCCTCGTAGGGGGCGCTCACGGCAGCGTCGTCGGCGAGCAGGTGGTCGACGTCGCAGCTCTCGAAGACGCTGATGGCGACCCAGGCGGCGCGGGTCGCGTCCGCCGCCGCCGCGTGCAGCAGCCCACGCTGCTGGTCCGGGTCCAGCTCGAACTCCGCCAGCCGGTCGATGACCTCCACACGCGCCGCGGCGTCAGCAGCGCCGAGGGCCTGCCAGAGCAGGTCGAAGCCAACGTCGTCGGTGTGCCCGGCCAGGGCGGCGTCCCAGTCCACGCTGCGGCCGGCTCGCACCGCCGCGAGCGTGTCGTCCGTCGGGATGACCGCAGCGGGCTCCGGCGCCTTTGCACCGCCAAAAAGCCGAGAGAACAAGCCCATGTGACGCTCCGAAGTGTGAGAGGGCAGCCGCTGGAGCCCGATGTCCGATCAGGGCTGCGGCACGGTCAACACGTAGGCCGCGCCCTGGTCGACCTGCTTGCTCGTCGAGGGGGTCGCGTAGAATCCGCCGACCGCCACCACCGGCTTGCCGCTCTGCGGCAGGCCGCCCGCGACCGTGTAGCCGAGTCGCCCGCCCGGGCGGTACCCCTCGCCAGCCACGCTCAGCATCGGGTGCAGCGCGAGCCCCGGCTGCGCGCCGCCCTTGATCCAGCGGAAGAGCTCTGCGCCGCCGGTCAGCGCGCCGGAGCGCACGTCGCCGT
>JAUIAC010000229.1 GCA_030425545.1 bacterium
TCGGCGGTGAGCCAGCTCGGCGTGCTCGAGGCTGCGCGGCTCTGCCAGGCCCTCGGCGGCCACCTCGACGTGGTGTCGGTGGTGGTCGACCCGCGCTGCCCGCTGAACGTGGACGCAGACGGGGTCCAGTGGCCGGCGCTGCCCGAGGACCTCAAGGGCTGGCGCGATCGCTGCGAGCTCCTGCTGCGGGAGATGGAGCTGCCGGACGTGTCCGTGTCCCTGCGCGCGGTCGCTGCACACGAGGCGGGCGCCGCCATCGTCGCTGCGGCGCTCGAGAGCGGCAGTGACCTGGTGGTGGTCCCGGCCCACGGTCGCGGGCCCTTGGAGTCTCTGCTCCTGGGGTCGACCAGCGAGCGCGTCCTGCAGCTCAGCCCGCTGCCCGTGCTCGTGCTGCGAGGGCTGGTGATCGGCGCGTCGTAGGCCGGGCGCTATCGCCCGTAGCGCTCCTCGAAGTCCTCGTAGCTGCCGCGGAAGTCGAGGATCTCGTTGTCGCGGATCGACCAGATGCGGTCACAGGCCTCGCTGAGCAGGTTCCGGTCGTGGGTGACGAGGAAGAGCGTGCCCTTGTAGGCCGCCAGCCCCTCCGCCAAGGCCGAGATGCTCTCGAGATCGAGGTGGTTGGTGGGCTCGTCGAGCACCAACGTGTTGTGCCCGAGCAGCATCATCTTGCACATGAGCATGCGCACCCGCTCGCCACCGGAGAGCACGTTGGTCGACTTCTTGCCCTCGTCGCCGCGGAAGAGCATGCGGCCGAGCAGCCCACGGATGTCCTCGAGGTCCGCGCCGGGCTTGAAGCCGTGCAGCCACGTGTCGATGGTCGACCCGGTCTCGATGGCGCCGTCGTGCTCCTGCGGCATGTAGCCCACGTCGATCTTCGCGCCCCAGTCGGACTCGCCGCCGTCGGGCTCGATCTCGCCCATGAGCATGCGCACCAAGGTGGTCTTGCCGACGCCGTCGCGGCCGATGATGCCGATGTGCTCGCCGCGGTTCACGTGGGCGCGAAAGGGCGCGTAGAGCGTGGTGCCGTCGAAGCCCTTGGTGAGGTCGCGGATGTCGACAGTGTGCTTGCCGGCCTCTTCTTTCACGTCGAAGCGGATGTAGGGGCGCGCGATGTTCGAGCGCTTGAGGTCCGCGGGCTTGAGCTTCTCGACCTGCTTCTTGCGAGACTGCACCTGACTGGCGCGGCTACCGGCTGAGAAGCGCTGGATGAAGGCGTTCAGCTCCTTGACCTTCTTCTGCTTCTGCTGGTGCTGCGACTCGATCTGGCCGCGGATCTGGGACTTGGTCCGGACCATGTCGTCGTAGTTGCCGGGGTAGGTGACGATGGCCTCGTAGTCGATGTCGGCGATGTGGGTGCAGACGTCGTTGAGGAAGCGACGGTCGTGGCTGATGACGATGAGCGTGCCGCGGTAGCCGTTGAGGAACTTCTCCAGCCACTCGATGGTGTCGAGATCGAGGTGGTTGGTGGGCTCGTCCAGCATCATCGCGTCGGGCTTGCCGAAGAGCGCCTGGGCCAGCAGCGCGCGCACCTTCATGCCGCCCGAGAGCGAGGCCATCGTCTCCTGGTGGAGATCCTGACCGATGCCGAGGCCCTCGAGCAGGCTCTCTGCCTCCGCCTCGGCCGTGTAGCCGTCTTCCTCAGCGACCGTGCACTCGAGCTCGGCGAGGCGCATGCCCATCTCGTCGGTGAAGTTGTCGGCCTGCATGTAGAGCTCGTTGCGCTCCTCCATGGCGGCCCACAGCACCGGGTTGCCCATGAGCACGGTGTCGAGCACGGTCGCGTCGTTGTAGAGCGAGTGGTCCTGCTTGAGCACCGTGGTCTTGCGGGGCCGGCTGACGTGACCCGAGTCGGGCTCGATGTCGCCGGCGATGATCTTCATGAACGTCGACTTGCCCGCGCCGTTGGGGCCCGTGAGGCCGTAGCGGTTGCCCGGCGCGAAGGTGGTGTTGACGTCTTCGAAGAGCTTGCGGCCGCCGTAGCTCTTGGTGACTTCAGAGACGGTGATCATGGTGGGGGCTCCTTGCGTCGGGCGCCCTGGCACGAAGGCCGGGCTGGCGGGCGACTGCATGTCGATGTGTGCCGAGCGCCGAACCCGGGGCACCGGGATCGCTCAGGCGGCCGGGTGTCTAGTGGAGAAGGCCCGGAATCGCAAGGGCAAGGCGCGGAGAGCGCTCCGTAGGCGCCGGGTGACCCGGGCTGCGCGGGGGTGACAGGTCGTCGGTCAGCAGACGCGGCGAGCGAGCAGACGGACGAGCTGTGCAGCGGGGGCATGACCCAGCGCGCCGACCACGGGCGGACGAGGCCCGTGGTCGGCGCAGGAGGCTCAGCGGCAGGTCCGGCCAGGCACCGCGGAGCAGCACACGACAAGCGGGCCGACGACGCTTAACATCATGGAGCCCGGCGCCCGGCGGTTGCAGCGCAGGGGTGAAATCGGCAGCGTGGGGGGACCCCGACTGCGACACTTGAGTGCCCCCGCATGTAGCCAGCGCGACCCCGCGGCCCCCCTCGTCGCGACGCGCCCGAGGACCCGGATGAACTGGACGCAAGGACGAGGTTGGCGCAGGGCGTTGGCCAGCTGTGTGGTGCTGACTGCCCTGGCCGGATGCGGTGAGAGCGCGTCGGGCGACGAAGACACCGCTGTCAGCGCGGACACCGGCACGGCCGGCGGCGGCGGCGATGACGCTGGCGCCGGCGCGGACGCCGCGCGGGCAGCCGACGCCGGCGGGACCGACGCCGGCGCCACGGACGCGGGGGGAACCGACGCGGGTGCGAGCGACGCGGGCACGAGCGATGCCGGGGGCGCGACCGACGCTGGCGCGACCGACGCTGGCGCGACCGACGCTGGCACGACGGACGCTGGCACGACGGACGCTGGCACGACCGACGCTGGCACGATCGACGCTGGCACGGGCGATGTAGGCGCCACCGACGCCGGCCCGCCGCCCTGCAAGACCTCCGCCGACTGCGCCCAGCCGGCCGACGGCTGCGCCGCCAACCTCTGCGTCGCCGGGGTGTGCCAGGCCAAGGCCCTGCCCGACGGCGCGCCCTGCACCGACGGCGCGCCCTGCACCACGCAGGCGGCGTGCAAGTCCGGCGTCTGCGCGGCGACCAAGACCCTCGACTGCGACGACGCCAACCCATGCACGGCCGACACCTGCGACCCGAAGACCGGGGTGTGCGCGCACAGCCCGACCGCCACCGGCAAGCCCTGCGACGACAACCAGCCCTGCACCGCGGGCACCGTCTGCGACGACAAGGGCACCTGCGGCGGCGGGTCGAACAGCTGCACCTGCGCGTCGATCAAGGACTGCGCGGCCTTCGACGACGGCGACCCGTGCAACGGCTCGCTCTACTGCAACCTGGCCCTGGCCAAGCCGCGCTGCGAGGTGCTGCCCTCGACCGTGGTGGTCTGCGACGCCAGCGGTGACGGCGCCTGCGAGCAGACCGCCTGCGACCCGAAGACCGGCACGTGCAAGGCCACGCCCGTGGGCGACGGCAAGGCCTGCGACGACGGCAACCCCTGCACCAAGGGCGACCACTGCAGCCAAGGCACCTGCGCCGCGGCGGCCAACACCTGCGCGTGCCAGATCAGCGCGGACTGCGCCGTGCAAGACGACGGCAACCCCTGCAACGGCACGCTGATGTGCGACGCGAGCGCCCTGCCCTTCGCCTGCAAGGTCAACCCGGCGACGGTGGTGAGCTGCAAGCCCTCAGCCGACCCCTGCCAGGTGAACGCCTGCGACCCGAAGACGGGCGGCTGCGCCTTGAGCCCGGCCGCCGACGGCGTGGCCTGCGACGACGGCGACGCCCAGACCGTGGGCGACGTGTGCACCAAGGGTGTGTGCGCCGGCACGAGCGTGGCCCAGTGCAAGAGCGACCAGGACTGCGCGGGCCAGGAGGACGGCGACTTCTGCAATGGGGTGCTCTTCTGCAACCAGCAGACCGGGACCTGCCAGGTGAACCCGGGCACCACGGTGACCTGCCCGACGTCGAAAGACACCCAGTGCGTGACCAACGTGTGCCAGCCCGCCACCGGGCTCTGCGCGTTGACCCCCAAGCCCGCAAACACGGCCTGCGACGACGGCGACAGCTGCACCGCCGGAGAGGTCTGCACCGACGGCGCCTGCAAGCCGAGCGCCTTCGTGTGTCAGTGCAAGGGCGACAGCGACTGCGCCGCCAAGGAGGACGGCGACGCCTGCAACGGCACCCTCTTCTGCAACCAGCAGACCGGCAGCTGCGAGATCAACAAGGCCACGGTGGTGACCTGCCCCAGCGCGGGCGACACCGCGTGCCTGAAGAACACGTGCGCGGCGGCCACCGGCAAGTGCAGCCCGCAGCCCCTGCCCGTGGGCAAGGCCTGTGACGACGACGACCCCTGCACCCAAGGCGAGGTCTGCGGTGAGGGCGGCACCTGCGCGGGCACCCAGACCTGCGGCTGCAAGCAGGACAGCGACTGCGACGCGCAGGACGACGGCGACCTGTGCAACGGCACCCTCTTCTGCAACAAGGCCCTGGGCAAGTGCCAGCCGAACCCCGCCACGGTCAAGGTGTGTCCGAGCGTCGGCGACACCGCCTGCGCCAAGAACACCTGCGAGCCGAGCACGGGCGCCTGCAAGATGCAGCCCGCGTTCAACGGCGCCAGCTGCGACGCCGACGGCAACCCGTGCACGGCCAACGACTACTGCGACGGCGGCACGTGCAAGGCGGGCAAGAGCGTCTGCGGCTGCTACACCGACGCCGACTGCGCCGGTAAGCAGGGCGGCGACAAGTGCGTGCTCGACCTGTTCTGCGACAAGGCCAGCTACACCTGCAAGCCGACCAAGGTGGTGACCTGCGACACCAGCGGCGACACCCCCTGCGCCAAGACCGCGTGCGAGCCGACGACGGGCAAGTGCGAGACCAAGCTGCAGCCGGCCGGGACCATCTGCGGCGAGAGCGCCATCTGCGCGGGAGCTCAGGTGTGCGACGCCGGCAAGTGCGTGGCGGGCCAGGCCAGCGACTGCGACGACGCCGACGCCTGCACCGCCGACACGTGCGACGCCAAGGCCGGCTGCCAGCACAGCGCGCTCGACCAGGGCGCGTGCGACGACGGCAACGTGTGCACCAGCGCCGACGTGTGCAAGGCCGGTCAGTGCGTCGGCACGGCCAAGGACTGCAGCGACGACTCGCCCTGCACCGACGACGCCTGCGACCCGGAGAAGGGCTGCGTGCAGCTGCCCAGCAAGGCCACGGTGTGCGACGACGGCGACGCGTGCTCGCTGGGCGACTTCTGCTTCCAGGGCCTGTGCCTGGCGGGCAGCAAGCTGCTGGTGTGCGACGACGGCAACCCCTGCACCCTGGACACCTGCGACAAGCTGCAGGGGTGCGTGGCCAAGGCGGTCAACGGCGGCAAGTGCGACGACGGCGACGGCTGCACCAAGCAAGACGCCTGCCTCGGGGGCGCGTGCAAGGGCGTGCAGCTCAGCTGCGACGACGGCAGCGGCTGCACCAAGGACAGCTGCGACAAAGACGAGGGCTGCGTGCACCTGCCGCTGACCAACACGCCGTGCGACGACGGCAACGCCTGCACGGTGGGCGACAAGTGCATCAACAGCGGGCTCTGCGCGTCGGGCAAGGTCAAGGTGTGCGACGACGCCAACCCCTGCACCGCGGACCTGTGCGATCCGGTGCAGGGCTGCGTGTTCGACGCCACCACGGCGTCCAAGTGCGACGACGGCAACGCCTGCACGGTCAACGACAAGTGCACCAAGGGCAAGTGCGTCGGCTCGCCGCGCGACTGTGACGACGGGTTGGTGTGCAGCAAGGACAGCTGCGACGCCGACGGCGGCTGCAGCCACGACGTGACCCCCGGCAGCAAGTGCGACGACGGCAACGCCTGCACCGCCGGCGACACCTGCACCAAGTCGGGCGCCTGCGCTCCCGGCCAGGGGCTCAACTGCAGCGACGGCAACGGCTGCACCACCGACGCCTGCGACCCGGTGTTGGGCTGCACCCACAAGGCGCTCAACGGCATCGGCTGCGACGACGGCGACAGCTGCACCACGGGCGACCAGTGCTCCACGGGAAAGTGCGTCGGATCGGGCAAGTCGTGTGACGACGGCCTTCCCTGCACCAAAGACGGCTGCGACGCCGCAGGCGGGTGCACGCACACGGTGAAGGCGGGCATCCCCTGCAGCGACGGCAACGCCTGCACCAGCGGCGACACCTGCCTGAGCAGCGGCTACTGCAAGCCCGGCACCCAGCAGGTGTGCGACGACAACAACCCGTGCACCACCGACGCCTGCCTGCCCAAAAAGGGCTGCGAGCACACCGTGAAGACCGGCGCGGGCTGCGACGACGGCAGCGCGTGTACCACCGGCGACGTGTGCACCGACAAGGCCCAGTGCGTCGGCTCGCCGGTGAGCTGCGACGACGGCAAGGTGTGCACGGTGGACAGCTGCGACAAGCTCTCGGGGTGCAAGAACACGGCGTCCACGGGCAAGACCTGCTCGGACGGCGACGCCTGCACCGAGGGCGACGTCTGCATCGCCAGCGGCGCCTGCGCTCCTGGCAAGCTCAAGGCGTGCGGCGACGGCCTCGCGTGCACCTTCGACAGCTGCGACAAGGTCAAGGGCTGCGTGTTCACCGCGACGGGTGGCAAGGGCTGTGACGACGGCTCCGCCTGCACCAGCGGCGACGCCTGCAAGGGCAGCACCTGCGTGGGCTCGCCGGTGAGCTGCGACGACGGCAAGGCCTGCACCAAAGACAGCTGCGACAAGGACAAGGGCTGCCTGCACGCCGCGCTGGCCGGCAGCACGTGCAGCGACGGCAACGCCTGCACCCAGGGCGACACGTGCAGCCAGGCGGGCTCCTGCGCCCCCGGCAAGCCCAAGGTGTGCGACGACGGCAAGCCATGCACCCAAGACAGCTGCGACCCGGCCGACAAGGCCGGCAACGGTGGCTGCGTGTTCGCCAGCACGGAGGGCGTGGGCTGCGACGACGGCGACGCCTGCACGAGCGGCGACGTCTGCGCAAAGGGCGTGTGCAAGGGCACGAGCGCGGGCTGCGACGACGGCAACGCCTGCACCAAGGACAGCTGCGACAAGCTCAAGGGCTGCGTCAACGCGGCCCAGGCGGGCCTCGGGTGCAGCGACGGCGACGCCTGCACCAAGGGCGACGCGTGCAACAAGGTGGGCGTGTGTGCGCCGGCGGCGGGCGTGAGCTGCGACGACAGCAACCCCTGCACCACCGACACCTGTGACAAGAGCACCGGTTGCGCCCACGTCAAGCAGTCTGGCGTGGCCTGCAACGACGGCGACGCGTGCACCTCGAACGACACCTGCCAGAGCGGCGTGTGCACGTCCAAGCCCACGGTGTGCGACGACGGCAAGGCGTGCACCGCGGACTCGTGCGACAAGGCCTCGGGCTGCAAGAACGCCGCGAAGACGGGCCAGGTCTGCACCGACGGCGACGCCTGCACCACCGGCGACACCTGCACCAGCGGCGGCGTGTGCGCCCCCAAGGCGGCGGCCAACTGCGACGACGGCAAGCCCTGCACGGTGGACAGCTGCAACAAGACCACCGGCTGCGTGAACACCAAGCAGAGCGGCGTGGCGTGCGACGACGGCGACGCCTGCACCAGCGGGGACACCTGCGACGCCGGGGTGTGCAAGGCCAGCACCACCAACTGCGACGACGGACAGGCGTGCACCACGGACAGCTGCGACAAGCTCACCGGCTGCAAGCACACCGCCAAGACGGGTCAGCCGTGCAGCGACGGCGACGCCTGCACCACCGGCGACGCCTGCACCAGCACCGGCGTGTGCGCGCCCAAGGCGGCGCTCAACTGCGACGACAGCAAGCCGTGCACCGTGGACAGCTGCAGCAAGAGCTCCGGCTGCGCGCACCTGAAGCAGACCGGCGTGAAGTGCGACGACGGCGACGCCTGCACCACCGACGACGCCTGCAACAACGGCGTGTGCGTGGCCAAGACGCTGAGCTGCGACGACGGCAACCCCTGCACCACGGAGACCTGCAACAAGCTCTCCGGCTGCGTGGTGGTGCAGCTCGACGGCGACACCTGCGACGACAACAACGCCTGCACCAAGGGCGAGAAGTGCGCCAAGGGCACCTGCAAGCCGGCGACCGCGGTGGACTGTGACGACCAGAACCCGTGCACGCAGGACCTGTGCGACACCGCGGCGGGCTGCAAGAACACGGCGGAGAACGGCAAGGCCTGCAACGACGGCGACGCCTGCACCACAAGCGACCAGTGCCAGACGGGCTCGTGCAAGGGCACCGTGGCGGGGTGCGACGACGGCAACGCCTGCACCACCGACAGCTGCGACAAGCTCAAGGGCTGCCTCTACGTGGCCAAGACGGGCACCTCATGCAGCGACGGCAACGCATGCACGGGCACCGACAAGTGCACGTCGGACGGCAAGTGCGCCGGCACCAAGCTGAAGTGCGACGACACCAACACGTGCACGCTCGACAGCTGCGACACGTCGACCGGCTGCGTGCACACCAAGCTCCAGGGTGCGGCGTGCGACGACGGCAAGGTCTGCACCGACAAGGACGCCTGCAGCAACGGCGTGTGCGCCGGCCTGACCAAGAGCTGTGACGACGGCAACCCCTGCACCAACGACACGTGCGACGCGAGCAAGGGCTGCCAGAACACGGTGCAGAGCGGCCAGCCGTGCAACGACGGCAACGAGTGCACGGTGAGCGACGCCTGCACGGCCAAGGGCGAGTGCGCCGGGTCGACCAAGAACTGCAGCGACGGCAACGACTGCACCGTCGACAGCTGCAACAAGCTGCTCGGCTGCCTCTACAAGAACGCGGGGGTCAACGAGGCGTGCAGCGACGGCGACGGCTGCACGGTGGAGTGGTGCGACGGCACGGGCTCCTGCACCACCAAGGCGGCGCTGTGGGCGCACCTGGTGCCGGTGAACTACGTCCCCTACGACATGATCGCGGACAGCGACGGCAGCGCGATCGTCGTGGGCCAGAGCGCGACGACGAGCACCGGCGCGTTCTTCCTGCGGGTGAGCAACGCGAGCAAGCAGACCAGCGCGGTGCCCAACACGCAGGTCCATCGTTTCCGCAAGATCGTGAAGCGGCCCGGAGGTGGCTTCATCGCCATCGGCGACACCGCGTCCACGGGCTACGATGCGGACTACACCGTCACCGGGACCGCGCGCATCTCGCGGCTCGACGCCAAGGGCAAGGAGCAGGCCTTCTCGACTCG
>JAUIAC010000230.1 GCA_030425545.1 bacterium
CCATGCGGGCGGGAATCAGAAGGCCGAGGTCAGCGGCCCGACTCCAGAACCCGACGCCCGGTGGCATCCCATCGAGGTTGCCGATCGCCTCTCCGAAGTTGGCATACGAGGGCAACTTGGTGACACAGCCGTCGGGGGTCCGTTCGCCACCCTTGATGCACTTGGAAAGATCATCGCAGCTCGCATCTTCATGGGCGTCGGAGGTTCTGAACGCTACCGTGTCGCCAGCCCCTGCGTCGTGGCTGTCTCCTCCAGAGTCAGCCGTTGACACCGTATCAACGGCTTCGCTTGGCTCTGTGCGCTTGAGACCGGTGCAGCCGACCGCTGCAAGCAGTCCGAGCGACACGATGAGCGACCTCATGTTCGGGCTGGGCGTCGCGATCGCGACGACGTCCCTACGCTGCGTCCGCGTCCGCATATCGGCTCTCCCCCGTCGCTTGTCGCGACCCACCAGAACGTGATTCTGGCAGCGCCGCCAGCAGCCGCGACCACCACGCGCGCGAGCGACCGAGGTGCCGCTCGAGCCTCTGCCAGTCCACGCGGATGTCCGCCAGGCTGAGGAACACGTAGTCCACCCGAGCCTGCCGGAGCAGGCGACCGCGCATCATAGCGCGCACCTCAGGGCCGTCGCTGTGCAGCAGCGCTCGCCACTGGGCCTGGGAGAGGTCGCTGTTCCACGAGAAACACGGCCGCCCCGCGGCGTCGCACAGCTGGTCTGGCGGGGGCTGGTTCAGGATGCTCATGCTCGCTCCGCAGCGCGTCGCGCCCACAGGGTAGTGCCGAGGCGGCGGCACCGCGAGACAGACGTCGTCAGGCGCACGCACGCTCGGCAACGACGCTTCGCGCCACGCCGACTGTGCAACCAAACACATCGTTGGTGCTTTGGCTGGCAAGACTTCACTCCGTCGCGACCAAGGTGTTGGCGGTTACTTCACACACTTGCCCTGCGTGCAGACCCCGCCCGTGCCGCAGGGCGCGCCCTCAGCCAAGGGCACGCTGCCGCAGCCGGTGACCGGGTCGCAGGTGGGCACGCGGCAGGGGTCGTCGACCTTGCAGTCGGCCAGGGACAGGGCGTGGCAGACCCCGGCCTCGGCGCAGGAGGTGCGGAGCCAGGCGTCGGTGATGAGGTAGTGGCAGTCGCTTGGCTCGTCCATGGCGACCGTCCAGGTGCAACGCGTCAAGACTACGTGGTCCCCCTGCAAGACCTGGGGCTCATTGGCGTCAAACTCGTCGGTCTTTGATTCGCGCTTGATGACGCGGAGGTCGGGGCCGAGAACCACGATGCCGCCCGCCGTTGTGGGGTGCACCGGACCTGTGTCTGTCACGTCGCGCGTCACGCCGGAGATGTAGAACGCGCCGCCGGGCAAGCGCGCTCGCGTGGTTCTGTCGAGAACGAAGCCGCGCTTGTCCCACAGGGGCTCCTTACGGCGCCAGAGCAGCTTGCACTCTGGGGAGTAGGCTGAGATCTCAAGGGTTCGGGTCACGACCTGGTAGCCGTTAGAGCCAAGGTCGCTGAGCTTGGGCAGCTCGTCCTGGGTGTAGATGGCTGAGACGACGTTGAAACCGTGGTCTGCCGGAAGCACGTCCAGCGGGATGCGGCCGGAGTCCGCTGGGGCGACCAGCGCCGAGTGCGTCACGCCTTCGTAGCCGTCATGGCAGTGCAACCGCGCGTCGGTGTTCAGGCTGTGTTCTTTGGAGTCGTCGGTTGCATATCGGCGCTCTCTGGTTGGGTCCATGACGGCTACATAGCGGCTGCCATAAACCGCAATCCAGGGCGAAGCTCCGTTACGGTCTTTCGCCAGCATGCTCGCCCTGAGCGTCAACTTCCCTGACCCGTCCACGTGCATGAGGAACATACCTGTTCGTGGATCGGATGAATCCCCTTCAACTCCAGTGGTGTAAACCACCCATACGCCGTCCTTTGTCCGTGCGCCGTGGATGGCATGGGGCATCTTCATAGCGGCAGAAACAAGCGCGTGCGTGGCCTCCAAAGGCAAAGACGCAGAGAGCTCCTTGTAGGCGATTTTGGCCTGCCACAGGACCTTTCCGTCCTGAGACAGCCGCGCTACCACGGTGCCCTCATCTAGCGCCGGGGTCCGCTGAGAGCCGACCAAGGTGGTGCCCGCTGCGTCGCGGAAGGCTAGGCGAGGATGAACCACTGGGGGAAGAAGCTTCTCGGCAAACACCCCGCCGCTGGCGACCCGGACTTGTCGCAGTGTATCGCTCTTGGCCTTCTCACCCGGATGGGCAGGGCGCATTGCTGACCACAACCAGCTCATCCCGTGCATAGTATCCAGCCGAAAGGGGGACGGCATGGAGTTCACTAGCCCACTACCGTGGTTGCCCCGCCAAAACACTGGAGTCGGGCAGGGGTGTGCGACGACAACGTGGCCTATCTGGGTCAGCGCAGGCACGGCCGCCGTACACCCGGCCGGCGGCTGGACCGGCTCGGTGCCGCAGTGCCGGACGAGCGGGCAGGCTCCCGAAGCGTCACCGGCGTCCGCCGTCGTAGCGATCTCCTTGTCGACCCCGTCCGCCCCGCCCGCCACGTCCGCGACGTCTGCCGCGTCCACACCCGCATCTGGAGCCACCGCCGGCGACGCGGGGCCACAGGCCGCGGCGCCGACCACCAGCGCCACCGCGCTCGCCAGCCGCGGGAGCCACCTGCGTGTCGTCACTCGGTCTTCACCCATGGCGCTCTCCACGTGCAGGCCGCTTTGGGCTCGGCCGCGGACCCATGGCCCGCTCGCTCGACCCTGACACGGCTCCTGTGAGGTCTGACCTGACCAGCAGAGCGCCGCAGGGCAGGCGACGTCAAGCGTTTTCCCCGCGAGCGGGGCGACCTGGTCGACGGGGTGAACCGTCTGCCGGTGCGCCCGAGCCCGGCTGCGCGGGTGCGTGACGGGTCTCGGCCTCACTTCACGCGTGCCCCCGCGCCTTGCCACCCCCCCGCGCGGTCGGCAGGGTGCGCGGCGGAGGCGCATCGTCATGGACCCGCTACGCATCGGCCCGCAACACACCATCCCCGCTGAGGCGCTGTCCTGGTCGGCCAGCCGCGCCGAGGGGCCGGGCGGCCAGCACGTCAACAAGACCTCGACCCGGGTCGAGCTGCGCTGCGACGTCACCCTGGCCCGGCTGCCCGAGGGGGTGCTGCGGCGCATGCGGGCTGAGGCGCCGCGCTGGTTCGACGGTGAGGGCAACCTGATCTTGGCCTCGCAGCAGACCCGCAGTCAGCGGCGCAACCTCGAGGAGGCGCGCGAGCGGCTGGCCGAGCTGGTGCGCGCGTGTTGGTCGCCGCCCAAGAAGCGCCGGCCGACCCGGCCCTCGCGGGGCGCGCGCGAGCGGCGCATCACGGCCAAGAAGCAGCGGGGCGCGATCAAGAAGAACCGTCGCTGGACGCCGGAGTAGCCGGCCGCTTCAGCCCGGCTCGCCCCCAAAGGATTGATCGCATCTTCGCTCACCTGCCGAACCCCCAGCGCGAGGTCTTGTAGTTGTCGCCATCCCGTCTGCAGGTCTCACGCGCCGGCGCCACGTGCAGCACAGCGCGCGCTGCAGCTGCGGCTCGTGCATCGTCAGCGCCCCGCCGCCTCCTCGCGTCTTCGAGGGAGGCCAGTACGGCCCTCGCTTCATCGCGCACGCCATCGTCGCCAAGTGCTGCGACGCGATGCCGCTGTACCGCCACGCCGGTCGCCTCAAGCGGGAGGGCATCCCCATCTCGCCCAAGACGCTCGGGGACCTGTTTCACCGCTTTGCGCACCTGCTCGAGCCCCTGCACAGACGGATCCTCGAGCGCATCGCCGCTGAGCCCGTCGTGCACGGCGACGAGACCCGCATCCAGGTGCAGGCGAAGAAGAAGACCCGCCGCGCATGGATGTGGGTGTTCCTCACACACACCTTCGTCGCCTACGTCTTCTCGGCGAGCCGCAGCGGCAAGACGCCGTCGCGGGTGCTCGGCTCCGCCTCGGGCACGCTTATGGTCGACGCATACACCGGCTACAACGAGGTCTGCACCCCCGACCAGCGTGAGCGCGGCGGGTGCCTGGCCCACGGACGTCGCAAGCTCTTCGACTCCCTGCGTAATAATCCGGCGATGCAACGAGGGCTCGACCTTATCCTCGAGGTCTATCTGGTCGAGCACGAGGCCAAAGAGCGCGACATCGTCGGCACTGCCGAGCACCTGGCGCCGGTGTTCAGCTGGCGAGTCGCGGTCCGGTCTGCTGACAGGCAGGCCTGAAGTTGAGCTTGCATCAGGCCTGATCCGCGCCTATCGTGCTGGCAACATGCGACAATCAGGGAGCTCCCAATGAGTCTCGTCTCGTCTCGTCTCGTCTCGTCTCGTCTCGCTAGGCGTGGTCTGCCTGATCCTCACCTCTGGTAGGGCTCAAGCCGCCTCCGCGAGCCTTCGCACGCCGAAGCCCAAGGCCAAGCTGGTCTCGACGCCGGTCGCGGGCCTTAGCGAGACACCTGAACGCACCCGCAAACGTCACACTGTGGTGCCGAATCAAGGCATTGAACCAAGTCTCTCGCCGGAGTCCGCGCGCGATGCTGCGGCGGCACGCGATGACGTGTGTGAGCCACCCAAACTCGTGGGTGGCAAGAATGGGGAGAAGAAAGTCAAACCTACCGAGGCCGCCGCCTACGCAGAGTGCAAGGCCTCCAGTGAATCACAGAACGAGGATACGTCCGGGGGAGGTGTGGCTCCTATGGCGCTGCTCCAGTCACCCGACCTGGATGGCTGCGTGAACAGGATCCTTGTGGGCACCTACAATGGGGGCGCAGTACCCGGGCATGTAATCAACGCGCGCCTCTTCCACCACCGCGCGCACACCTCCGGCGGAGGCTTGTGGACTGGAGACGACCAGCGGGATGAAGACGGCGATGGCTTGACTCGGGAGCTGGAGAGCGACCTGGGCACCTGCGATTCTTACACGTTGGAGACGGGCATTGGTCTCGGCTGGACCGGTGGCACCTGCGCCGCCGTACGATCGCTGGTCAACGGTGTGGCGACAAGCTCGGACTACAACAGGACTTGCAACGGCAACAGCGCTGACGACCCCGAGTGCTGGACGCCACGGGACTCCGACAACGATGGCCTCGAAGACGCCTGGGAGCTCTGGGCGACGCCGCTGTCCTGTACGCAGGTGCCCAGCCTGCCGACCAACGACGCGGGCACCTGCACGCCCATCGATCTGCTGGCCACTGCGAGCTGCCCGGGCGCTTGGTGCGTCGCTGAGGCCACCGCGACCATGACCAAGCCCGACCCGCGGGTGCACGACATCTACATCCAGATCGACACGCTTGGCTGCGACGCCACCAGCGCGAGCTGTGCGGCGGCGCACTCAGGCGATCCGACCCGGGCCCATCTGCTGACCAGCGACCAACTGGACTGGTTCACCCAGTTCTGGACGACCTCGCCCTCGACCTGCTGGGACGGCAGCACGGGCGTGTGCCCCCACACGAACGACCGTCGCTACCGCATCGCGGCTCACGTGCTGCCGCAGCACACATTCCGCATCGCCGACGACGCCTCCGGGGACGAGATTGAGCCCGGGGTCAACCAGGCCAACACCTTCTTCAACCGCTTCTTCGGCGGGGTGATGCGCTATGGCGGCCTGGCACACTACGTCTTCGGCACACACTCCAGTGGTGGCGGTCAGACCCGTGGCAACAGCCGGGTCACCGTGTCGGCCAGCTTCGTGTCGG
The DNA here is from genome assembly GCA_030425545.1 of bacterium. Taxonomy (GTDB): domain Bacteria; phylum Myxococcota_A; class UBA9042; order UBA9042; family UBA9042; genus UBA9042. Next base: position 5,704 of record JAUIAC010000230.1, read on the forward strand.
GCAACGCGGTCGAGGACCAGAACCGCCTTGTGGACCCGCTCTTCCATGAAGTGGGACACCAACTCAACCTCGAGCACTCGCACACAAACGGCACCTGCGCCAGCGGGTGCGGCACGGTGCGCACAGATCTCCAGGCCTGCGACGCTCCCCCAACCGCGCCGCCCCCCCCGCCGATCCCGTGCGCGGCTGTGGGCTCACACAACCCCAACCATCCTTCGCTGATGAGCTATAGCTACCAGGTCTCGGCGGGCATGCGGCCCAAGTCGGCGGTCCCGCCAGCCAGCACCGATACCGACTGGGCGGGCTGCGAACGGCGCTACAGCCGCTTCTCCAAGGGGCTCAACCGGCCGCTCGATGAGAGCGCGCTCAACGAGACGCTCTCGACGATCTGGTACAACCGCAAACGCGCCCAGGACCTGTTTTGCTACGACGGCTGGAACGACGGGCTGCAGGTGTCGCCCTACGGCTACCGACTCGGCACCACCATCTGCACCACCACCTCTTACGGTGGGCCCTACTGCGACGCCAACGGCTGCTACGTGAACTGGGACTCCAACAACGCAACGACGCCCGACCCGGCCCCGGCGACCTACGGCTTCGACCTGGACCGTGATGGGGCGAACAACATGGCTTGCAGCAACGACGTGCTGCTCGACCGTGACGAATGGGGTACCGCTTTCGCCTGGGGGAAGGTGCGGCGCCGCATCGACATGGCGCAGACGATGTTCCGCATCTACGGGGAGACCTTCAACGGCGGGGTGAGCGGCAACCACGCTGGCTGGGACCTGAATCCGACGGTGGGCACGCCGATCAACGCCGACGTCAACTATCCACGGAGCGGCTGCTACGTCGACGCGGACTGCGGTGGGGCGGGCTGTGCCTTCGACACCTGCACGTCTGCGAGCGAATGCGTCGTCCCGGGCTTGGGGTGCAGCACGGACAACCGCTGCGGCTGCACGTCGGATAGCCATTGCCGTTCCGGGGCCTGCCTGGCGAACGGCCGCTGCGCCACCGGCTGGGGCACCTGCCCCTGCTTCCTTGGCATGTGCACTGGCGCGGGTGGAGGCGGTTGTACTGGCACGGGGCTCTGTGCCGGATTCGGCACGTCAGGCACAGCCAACGACCCGCCTGGCCCGGGAGCGCCACCGGAGGAGTCCGCCACCTTCAACGGCAGCTCGCAGCGCATCGAGCTGGCCTATTCGGGCGCGACACACCCTTTCAACGGGATCGACCAGCGCGGCAGCTTCGGTTTCTCGGTGGAGTTCCGCTTCGACGGCTTCACTGGCTCCGAGGCCAGGCGCGTCATCTTCTCCAACGGCCATGCAGAGCTGCGGGTCGTCAACAGCGCTGGCGGTCCGCAGCTGGAGGCTGTGATGGGAGCTCAGTCGGTGATCACACCGGCCGCCAGCCCTCTGCTCCCTGGGCTCTGGTACCGCGCCCACTTCATGGCCCATGAGGGCGACACTGTCCTCGGGCTGGTGCTGCAGCCATGGGACGTGCTCATCGGCGGCTACGGCGTCGGGACCTGTGTGCGCCGCAACAACTTCAACCAGCCGGTGACGCTCAACAGCACGGCCTGGCTGGGGCACGACGGCAGCGCGGACACGAGCCGCTACTTCGTCGGGCGCATGGACAACATCCAGCTGAGCAACTTCTGGCTGACCATGCAGGACTACGTGCTCCCGACTCCCTGTGCGGTGCAGCCATGAGGTGGGCGATGAGAAACACGACGAAAGAGACGATGAAGCTCGGCACTACAGCGGCTTGGCTGCTCTTTCTGAGCGCTGTCGCCTGCGGCAAGCCTGCGGCGCCTCCCGAGCCGGCCGACCCGATCGAGGACACGGCGACGGAGGACGCCGACTCTGCGGCCGAGGACGCGGCCTCACAGCAGCCCGATGGCGCGGTGGTCGCTCAGGACACCGGGGTCGGCGCCCAGGCGGACGCCGACGGCGACGTCGATTCGGACGCGGCGATAGACGGCGGCGACGGCTGGGAGAAGCTGCCGCCTCCGGCGGCGCCCTCCGCGTCACCCATGCCTCACTGCGCCACCATGACCGATCCGGGCCTGCCCAAGCCGGGGCAGCCCTGCAAGGTGCTCGGTGCGCGGCGGTGCACGGACCTTGCCATGTTCTCGAGCAAGCCATGGATGGAGTTCTCCAAGCTCGACGGCCCGAAGACCGGCTTCTGCATCCGGCCCAACCTCGTCCGCTGTGAGTTGGTCGACGGTCAGCTTCGGTGGGCCGCACACGCCTGCCCCAAGCCCGACGGGGCAGATGGGTGCTCCATCGCCAACTTTCCCATGCAGTGTGTCGAGGACGAATTGTCGGTGCGCTGCTGCCCCGTGGCTTGCTTTCACGACAAACAGATGCGTCAACCGCCGGTCGGTCACCCGCACTATGGTAACAGCTACCTTGCGACGCCCTGCCAACCGGAAGAAAAGGGCCACACCCGATGTGGCTTCGACCTGGGTCACACCACCTACCGCTGCGGCCGACAAGACGAGTTTGCCGACATCGCCGACGCCACGCAGTACATGTTCCACACCTGCAACAAGCTATGCTCTGGCTGTCGCTACTGGTTTCGTACGGCCTATTGCCCTGACTACACCTGCAAGCTGCACAAGGACGATCTGGGCAAGTGCGCCCAGAAGCCGCCGCCGCCAGGGTGCGACCAGCCGCATGACACGTACGAGAAGTACGGCGCTCAGTGCGTGAAGCAGCCGGGCGGCGGTGTGGCCTGCCAGAAGAGCTGCGAGGAGATGGGGCTGGTGACGCCGTGAGCTGCATGGACTGGGGCTAGAACGAGTCGACGTAGAAGGCGTCGAGCAGCCGACGGTAGCGGCGGGTGACCTGCTTTCTGCGGACCTTGCCGGTGGGCGTCATGTCGCGCTCGCCGAGCTGGCGGTGGTGGCCGACTTCGGCGAGCTCAACAGCACCGCCTGGCTGGGGCACGACGGCAGCGCGGACACGAGCCGCTACTTCGTCGGGCACATGGACAACATCCAGCTGAGCAACTTCTGGCTGACCATGCAGGACTGTCACCGTCGCTCCAAACCCGCGGCAGCCCGTTGAAGCGCGTGGCTTGACCACCAAGCTCCCCCGAAGTCCTCCCCTGATCCCCTCTCAGCGGCGGAAGGCCAGCGTCGTCGTGTCGTGAGCAACGAGCACCGTGTCGCAGTCTGCAGCGCGCTCGACTGTCCTGGCGATGTGCGGCGCCAGTAGTTCACGCCAGTGACACCGGTCGTTACGGATCAAGCGGTAGGCCGCCTCAAGCTCCGCCTCGTCGGTCAGCAGCTTCGGCAACGACGACTCCGGCTTCCGGGACAACGGCAAGCCAAGCGCCTGCGCTCGGCGCGTGAGGCGTTTATCGCCCGGCGCCGCGGCATACTCGAGCCGCGTGTAGAGGTTGTTGGTTTATTGCGAGGTGGTGTCGTGCAGCATCAGAGGCTCCCGGCACCGCGGAGGCTGTGACGGGCGGGAGTTGTCGTCATTATTGGAGATCACGCAAGTTCTGTAGGATC
>JAUIAC010000231.1 GCA_030425545.1 bacterium
AGATGCGCATGCGCCGGCTCAATCGTTTCGTCACCACCGCGCCACCGGCCGAGGTCGTGGTCGCCTTGGAGCGCGCTGCGCACCACACGCACGAGCTCCCGGATCGCATCCTGTGGACCTCGCTGACTCAGCTGCTCATGGAGGCGCGCCCGCGCCCGTCGCTCGAGGCTGGGCCCTTCGTGCTGGAGCCACGAAAGGAGTGGCCGGGAGCGGTCCGCGTGGCGCAGATCATCGGCGTCGCCGCGCGCCTGCAGGCCACCTTCGTCCCGACCTTGCTGCGCGAGATGTGGCGGCTCCCGGACCGGGCCGACGAGCGGGTCTTGGCGCCGCACATCACCATCGAGCACCTGCCGCTCGGTGTGCGACGGGAGCGGGCCCGAGGGCCCAAGCGAGCGCTCTTGACGTCCTTGCTGGTCGAGACGCACCCCTCGGTGGTGACGCTGCTGGCGCGCAACCCACGTCTGCGGGAGCCCGACGCGGTCCGGCTCACCGCGCTCAGGCCCCAGCACCCCTACGCGCTGTGGGCGATGCTGCTCTGCCCGCGCTGGCTGAGCAGCCCCCGCGTGCTGGAGGCCATCGCCCTCAACCCTGCGTGCAAGCCGTGGATGCTCTTGGCCTTGCTGCCACTCCTGCCCTCCGCCGTGGCGGCCCGTGCGCTGCGCACACACGCGCCCGACTTCGCCGAGGTCGCCCGGGGGCTGCATCGCGGCGGTCTCGTCGCCACCGTCGACGAGCTCGTGGCCCGTGAGAAGGTGCGTCCTGGTCCGATCATCATTCGCATCGACCCGGACGAGGTCGAAGGCGACCTGGACGAGGTCATCAGCGCCGCTGCGTCATCGCAGGAGCGGGCGCGGAGCGAGTTGGCCACCCCGTCTGCCGACGTGCCGTTGCCGAACGACGCCACGCCCGCGTCAGCCGTCGAGTCGCCCCCCCCTGCGGACCCTGTCGCGGACGCCGCGACCGGCGCGTAGACGCGCTACGCGCTACGCGTCCCCAGCGGCCGCTGTCCGTCCGGCGGGTCGCCATGCGGGTTCTGCGGAGGGCTTGCAAGCGCTCAGGTGCACCGGGAGACACACCCTCGGTGCGCTCATCGGCCGAAGATCGTCGCGACGCGCTGGTCCAGGGCGGGGCGTGCACGCGCCACCTGTCGCGCGAGGTCGAGCTGATTGCGAGCGCGGATCAGGTTGTGCTCGCCGCGCGTTGGGGCCACGGCGGCGTCCCAGCCGAAGTAGCGTTCGCGCAGGGCGTCGGCGGCGAAGCGCGCGCTCAGCTCGACGCAGATGCGCAGCAGCCCGCTGGTGATGCCGCGTCGCTCCTCGGCCGTCATCCAGGTCCCTGCGTGCTCCGCGTAGCCCGCCAACGCGCCGGCGAAGATGTCCTGGTCCAAGGACGCGCTAGCGCCGTCTTCGCGGCCGCGGTTGCACCAGGAGCGCAGCGCGTCCCCGAGCTCCACGTCCATCGGCATCCAGGCCATGGTGTCCAGGTCGAGCACGCTGTCCGCGCGCAGCACGCCCGTAGCGTCGCGGCGAAAGAGCAGGTTGCTCACCTTCAGGTCGCCGTGCCCGATGCGCAGCGGCAGGTTCGGAGCGCCCTCGTGGGCGGTCCAGAGCGCGAAGATCTCCTTCGCCAGCGCGCCCACGTCGGCGCGCAGCCGGTGCTCGGGATAGTCGGTCAGCGCGCGCTCGAGGGTCGCCATGTGGGCGTCGGTGTCGTGCGCGCCCGGGCGGGTGAACGCGAAGGTGTGCGTCACAGGCAACAGCGCGCTGTGGAAGCGCCCCACCAGCGCGCCTGCGGATCGCGCCTGGTCCGGGTTGGCCAGCTGGTGCAGCGTGAGCCCGGGAAGCCGGGCCATCACACGCCACACCCCCCCACCCGCGCTGCGTGGTGCGTCCATCGTCACGCAGGGCTCGCCGTCGTCTGCGCGCACCAGGGTCGGCGTGGGCACGCCGGCTGCGTTGAGGTGCGGGGTCAGCGCGGCGATGTCATCGTTGACCGGCGCGGAGAAGATCGGGTGCAGCCGCTGCAGGATCCAGCGGTCCCCCACTGCGAGCGTGTCGTTGATCAGGCCGCCGCTCAGCGGCGCGACGGTCACCGTGTGTGCAACGTCAGCCAGGGGCGGAAAGCGGGAGAGGATGTGCGCGTAGTCGGTCATGCGGCGAGGGTAGGGCCACCGCGCGCCGAGGTCCGGAAAATCGCGCCAACGCAGACGTCCACGCTGCCGTCGACGCAGCGGCCGCCGACACATCTCGTGCGCGCTCGGTGGAGCGCACCCGACCGCCGTTTGTGCCCACGAGACGTCGACGCTACAACGTGCCACGCCACGGAGGTCCACCATGTCGCCACTCGCCCCCGCCCCCTCGTCTGACGCCGATCGCGCGTCTTTGGCTGACGCGCCACAGGTCGCCTACACCCGGCACGGCAACTGGGCCGAGATCCAGCTGACGCGCCCGCCCGCCAACGCGCTCGACCTCGCCACCATGGACGCGCTGCACGCGGCGCTGGACGAGGCCGAGTCGTCGGTGGACGGCGTCCTGCTCACCGGGAGCCCCGGCATGTTCTCGGCGGGCCTCGACGTCGTCGCGCTGCAGCCCTGTGACCGCGACGCCATGGCGACCTTCTGGGAGCGCTTCGGAACCTTTTTTGTACGCCTCTACCGGACCCCCCTCGCCACGGTGGCCGCGCTCGAGGGGCACGCGCCTGCCGGTGGGTGTGTGCTGGCCATCGCCTGCGACTACCGCGTGATGGCGCGGGGGCGCTACAAGATCGGCCTCAACGAGGTCGCCGTCGGGCTCGCGGTCCCCGGGTGGCTGGCGGATGTCTATGCCGGGCTGGTGGGCCCGCGGCTCGCCGAGCGAAATCTGCAGCTTGGACGCATGGTGGGGCCTGAGGAGGCGGGCCGCTGCGGTCTGGTGGACGCGGTGGTGCCCCAGGACGAGGTGCGCGCCGCCGCGCTGGCTGAGCTGGAGCTGCGCCTCGCCATGCCGCAGCAGGCCCGCCGCAAGACCAAGCTGGCGCTCCGTGGCGCGGCTGCCGCGTCCATGGAGGCGGACCGAGTGAGCCACCTGCCGGCGCTGCTCGACACGTGGTTCTCCGACGAGTGTCGCAGCGTCATGGGGGCCCTCGTCGAGCGGCTCCGGGCCAAGTCGTGAGCGCGGCGCTCCACGTCGTGCTCACCACCTGCGGCGCGGCCGACGCAGAGCCGCTCGCCGACGCGCTCGTGCGCGGCAGGTTAGCGGCGTGCGTGTCCGTGATCCCAGGGATCGTCAGCACCTACCGCTGGCAGGGCAGCGTCACGCGCGAGCAAGAACACCTGCTCCTGATCAAGGTGGCCCAGCCGGACCTGCCGGCGCTGATGGCGGCCCTCCCTGACCTGCACCCCTACGACACCCCGGAGCTGGTCTGTCTGCCCGCGGGTCACGTCGGCGCCCCCTATCTGGCGTGGGCACGGGCGCAGACCGGAGCCGCTCCGGCGGATCCCGCGGTTGCTGTGCGCGCACGCTGATCGCGGCGAGCGTCGCTCCAGGCAGCGGCCAGCGGCGCTGCGAGCGCTAAAAAGCGCTTGGGTGTAAAGGCGTTTCGGTGTTACGCAAACAAATGTGAAGTTTTGGCTTGTCGCCTCGGAAACACTCTCCTAGAGTGTCTGCATTGGTCGAGACGAGTGGGCGGGGTGTTCCGCAGATGGCAGACCCAGACGGGTCGCCCGCGGAGCACTGGGGTTTTGAGGTATTGAGGTTTTGAGGTTTTGGGGTCGCGAGTTGTGCGAGCTCAAACCACCCTCGTGTCCCACACCCGGTCGCATCCCATGCCAACGACGTGTCCGCTGAGCGGCGTTCAGGGTTCGACGTCCCGCGCTGACGCCCAGTGATCCGTGCCCCGCGCTGACGCCCGATGATAAGCGCCGAGCGACGTCGCCTTTCGGCGCGCCGCCGCGCCGCTCAGGTCTGCGCTGCGGGGCTCCGCGGGCGCTGGCGACTCAGCCAAAAACCGGCCGCCGCATCACGGTCTCATGGGCCCAGTTGGCGTCGTCCGCGTCGGGGTAGTCGATGCTGTAGTGGAGCCCACGGGACTCTTGCCGTGTCAGCGCGCTCTTCACGGTCAGCTGGGCCACGGTGCAGAGGTTGCGGAGCTCGATCAGGTCGGCCGAGAGCAGGAAGCGCCAGTACTCTTCGCGCACCTCGCTGTAGAGGAGCTCGAGCCGCCGCTCGGCGCGCTTGAGCCGACGATTGCTCCGAACGATGCCCACGTAGCTCCACATCAGCCGGCGAATCTCGTCCCAGCTCTGGTTCATGAGCACGAGCTCGTCAGGGCTGCGAGCGTCGCCCGCGTCCCAGATCGGCACGTCGAGAGGCGGAACCGAGGGCAGCTCGTCGAGCAGCGTCCGGGCTGCCCGCGCCGCTCGGACCGCGTACACGGCACCTTCGAGCAGCGAGTTCGAGGCCAGGCGGTTGGCGCCGTGGAGTCCGGTGCACGAGACCTCGCCGATGGCCAGCAGCCCGTGGAGGTGGCTGCGCCCCTCGGTGTCCACCTGCACCCCACCGCACATGTAGTGGGCTCCCGGCACCACGGGGATCGGCGTCGTTCGCATGTCGACCCCGACGCGGAGGCACGTGGCGTGGATGTTCGGGAAGTGGCTCTCGAGGAAGTCGGCCGACATGTGCGTCATGTCCAGGAACACCGACGAGTCTCCGCGGACCTTGAGCTCCCGGTCGATGGCCCGCGCGACGATGTCGCGGGGCGCGAGGTCCTTCAGCGTGTGATAGCGCGGCATGAAGGCCTCGCCGCCGGCGTTGCGCAGGACGCCGCCCTCGCCGCGCAGGGCCTCCGAGATCAGAAAGTTCTTCTCGCCGCGGCTGTGCAGCAGGGTCGGATGGAACTGGAAGAACTCCATGTTCGCCACCCGCGCGCCCGCACGGTAGGCCATGGCCACGCCGTCCCCCGTGGCGACCTCCGGGTTCGAGGTGTACATGTACGCGCGACCCGCGCCGCCCGTGGCCAGGCACACGATCGGCGCCGCCAGCGCGCGGACCTGGCCCGTGGCCGTGTCGAGCGCATAGACGCCCAGCACGCGGTCGTCCGCCCCGCCTGCCAAGCCCTTGCCGCGGCCTTTGGCCAGCCGCGCCCGCGTGATCAGGTCCACGGCGTGGTGGTGCTCGAAGATGTCGACCCGCTCGTGCTCTCGGATTCGGGCCGTGAGCGCGCTCTGAATCGCGTGACCCGTCGCGTCGCGGGCGTGGGTCACCCGGCGGCGGCTGTGACCGCCTTCCCGCGTCAGCTCCAGGCGACCGTCGTCGTGCCGGTCCAGCGTGACCCCTCGGGCGATCAGCTGCGCGACGGCCTCCGGGCCCGACTCGACCACCATGCGGACCACGTCTTCGCGACACAGACCGGCGCCGGCCACCAGGGTGTCTCGCACGTGGAGATCGAAGGTGTCGCCCTCAGCCAGCACCGCCGAGAAGCCGCCCTGGGCCCAGCGGGTGTTGGTGTCCACCAGGGTCCGCTTGGTCAGGAGCGCGACGCGCGCGTGGTCGCCCAGCTCCAGGGCAAACGTGAGACCGGCGATGCCGCTGCCGATGACCACGGCGTCGTAGTGCGTGTTGAGATCGCCCATGTGGTGAGCCTCCGCCCGGTCCGCTGCCGGAAGCCCGAGACCTATCACGCTCGCGCGGCTGCGGTCACGCCGCCCAGGGTCGTGGCAGAGGCTGCGCGACCTCGTCTCTGTCGGTTGTCGGGCTGCCGTGCTGCGCGCTAGGATGCGACCACGCAACGCAGGAGCTAGCCATCATCGATTTCGGCGCCGATCCGGACAAGGAGCTCGTCGGCAAGACCCTGGGCGGTCGCTACGAGCTCTACGATCTACTGGGCAAGGGCGGTTTTGGCGCGGTCTACGCGACGCGGCACGTCCACACGGGGCAGGAGCTCGTGGTCAAGGTGCTGCGCGCGAACCTAGCGCACGACCCCGTCCAGGTCCGCCGCTTCCTCAACGAGGCCAAGGCCGCATGTCAGCTGAGCCACCCGCACACGGTCCGCGTGTTCGACTTCGGTCAGACCGACGACAAGCTGCTCTACATGGCCATGGAGCGGCTCAACGGGCGCGAGCTGAGCGACGTGCTGAGGGAGGACGCGCCGCTCGAGCCCTTCCGCGCGGTCCACATCGCCATCGGCGTGCTGAAGAGCCTGGCCGAGGCGCACGCGGCGGGGCTCGTCCACCGGGACCTCAAGCCCGGCAACATCTTCCTGTGTGACATCCACGGTGAGCCCGACTTTGTGAAGCTCATCGACTTCGGCATCGCCAAGAGCTACGACGGCGACGATCCCGAGCACGACCTGACCAAGACCGGGTTTGCGGTCGGCACGCCCAAGTACATGAGCCCGGAGCAGGGGCGCGCAGAGCCCTTGGACGGTCGCTCGGATCTCTACTCCTTGGGCGTCATCCTGTACGAGGCCCTCACCGGTGCGGTGCCGTTCAAGGCGTCGAGCGCCATGAGCATGATCGTCAAGCACATGCAGGAGCCGCCGCCGGACATCGCCGAGCGGGTGCCCTCCGATCTGCCCGAGGGGCTGCGCGACGTGGTCATGCGCTCGCTGGCCAAGGATCCCTGGGACCGCTTCTCGGACGCCGACGACATGCGGGCGGAGCTCGAGGAGATGCTGGAGCGCAGCGGGCGGCCGGTCTCGTCCCGCGGGCGCGCCGTGTCCGCCAAGATGCGGGCCATCCCCTCCGTTGCCGGCGGGGTCACGGGCGACACGGTGCCGGGTGGCGTCCCCACGGGCCACGCGCGCAGCTCCAGCGCGGCCGACAGCGCCGCGACGACGGTGAGCGAACCGCCCCCGGCGGAAGCGCCCACGCTGGAGGTGGGGACCATCGGCGGTGGCGGCACCGACCACTCGGCGCCCACGCTGCGCGTCCCGACCGGACCTCAGGCCGCCGCGCCGGCGCCGGCGCTGGACCTGAACGGCGACGGTACAGCGGCCGCAGCTGCGCCGAGCGAGGGGGAGCCCGCTGCCGACGAGGCCACGACCGCCAGTCTGGCGTCGACGAGCCCCGCCTCGTCAAAGCCGGGGACCGCTGGTGCGGTGGCCGCGGACGCAACGACCCTCGGCGCTGTCGCCGGGGCCGCGGGCGCGACGGTGGAGAGCGCCGCAGACGCGACCGCGACCGAGCGGACCGCGGCGGGCGCCCTGGACGCCACGACCTTGAAGGAGACCCCAGAGCCGGCCACCAAACAGGTCGCCAAGACGGACGCGCCCTCGGTCGGCGCTGCTGCCACCGGCCCGGGAGTCCACACACGCCTGGTTCAGGCCGCTGCTCAGCCCAGCGTGACGGCGGGCTCGCCAACCCGTCCCGGACGCAACCGGTCGGAGAAGACGCGGGATCGTGAGGGCGGCGGCGGCAAGCTCGCGGTCGCCGTGGTCGTCGTGCTCGCGCTCCTCGGCGGCGGCTACGCGCTGACCCGCAACAGCGGCGAGTCACCCGTGGACACCCTCGCCGCCAAGGCCGTGGAGGTGAAGGCCAAGGTCGGCTCCGCCGTGCGCGAGCCCCTGCAGGCGCGAACGGGCACGCGCGAGCGGGTGAAGCCTCGGCTGGCCAAGGGCTCCAAGCTCAAGAAAGAGGTCGACGAGTTCCACGAGAAGCGCTTCGAGGGCGTCGGCGAGCGGGGCAAGCCGCTGAGCACCAAGGAGATCGACGCGACCCTGGCGAAGACGCGCCGGAACATGATCGCTTGCGTGCGCCGGCACGGCTCGCCTGACACGGCCTACAAGCGCATCGGGCTCGACATCGAGGTGAACCAGGGCGGCCGCGTGCAGCAGGTCGAGGTGAAGGGCGACCTCGCGGAGGGCAAGCTCGGAGAGTGCATCAGCGGCGTCGCCCAGAAGGTGCGTTTTCGGAGCACCTTGCCCGCCAAGCAGAGCTTTGACGGATGGGTCTCGTTTCAGCCCACCAAGGGCAACAGGCCCACCGTGAAGAAGCGTCGGCGGCGCTCGCGCCCCGTCGGCGGCGCAAAGCCCAAGCGGCCGACCTACAACGGCGACGAGGCGCTCTGAGCCAGCGCTGACCGCAGGTCCGCCCTGGCGCGACCGAGGTGGGCACGCTGCTCCTGGACCGACACACAGAGGAGACACCATGGCTGCTGCTCGACCCCGCTTGACCGCACTGGCCACACGCGGAGCCGAGCCGCCGCGTCGCGCCCGTCGGCACAGCGCCGCCTCTGCGCGCTGGGCCAGGTGGGCGCTCTCTGGGGTGGTCGTCGTCGTCACAGCGTTGGCTGTCGCGCCGTCCGCGCACGCGTCCACGAGCATCAAGCGCACCGCCAAGACCATGAGTGACAGGGCGGCGAAGCTCTTCGCTGAGAAGCGCTTTCGTGCGGCCGCAGAGCTCTTCGAGAAGGCCTACGCGCTGGACGGCGCCAAGGTGATCCGCCTGCGCAACGCCGGCCGGGCCTACGAGGAGGCCGGGGCACCGAAGCTGGCGCTGCACTGCTTCAAGCGCTACGTCGCGCTGGAGAAGAGCGAGAGGCTGCTGGCCGACGCACGGGAGCGCATCACGAGGCTGCAGGCCGCGGTCTCGGGTGGCGGCGGAGCGGCGGTGCAGCCCAAGGCGCCCGCTGAGCAAAGCCGGTCGAAGCCAGCCCCCGTGTCGCCGCAGCCTGCCGCAGCAGCGACGCCCGTCCCCGGAGGCCAGCCGTCGGCGCAGATCGCCGCCGCAGCCCCCTCGGCGCGTCCGCGCTGGGCCTTGCCGCTCGGCGCGGCCGGTGTGGGTGCGCTCGCGGGCGGCGTGTCGGCCCTCGTCCTCACGTCGAAGGCCGCGGCCCGGGTCGACGCCGCCGAGGCTCGCGACGACTACAGCTACCCCGGTGGGAGCAGCAAGCTCAGCGCCGACCGCAGCACGATCACCCTGAACCGCGCGTTGGGTTGGACGCTGGTGGGGCTCGGCGCGGTTGGCGCCGGCGTGGCCACCTGGGCGGCGCTGCGCGGCACCCCCGGCCCGGCGACAGGCCTGAGCCTGGCGCCGGTGGGTCCCGGCGATGGTGCAGGGTTCAGCGCCGCGCTGCGCTTCTAGCAGACTGCGCCTTTTCTCCGTTCTTGCGGCCACGCCGGTCAGTCTGCTGGGAAGGGGAAGCCACGGCTTGCCGTGGCTGGGGGCGCTCGTAGCCCCCCCAAGAGACAGAAAAGCTAGCAGATT
>JAUIAC010000232.1 GCA_030425545.1 bacterium
TGGTCGCGGTCGGCGTCTTCGGCCTGGGGCGGCTGCTCGGCAAGCGCGAGGCGGCCAAGGCCGAGGCGCTGGCGACCCCGGACGCAGACGCCCCCCAGGGCAAGCGGCGCTCGGTGCTGCCCATGGCGGCGGGCCTGCTGGTCACCGGCGTGCTCGCGATCACCCTCGCCAGCGGCGCCCTGGTCGACAAGGGCTTCAAGGCGCGGCTGGACAAGGGCGTCGGCGACGAGAAGCGGCGCATGAGCATCCCCGAGCTGGTGGCGACCGTGGGCGACTTCGACAAGCCCCACTGGTCGATGCGCTTCATGATGTGGGCGAGCACCTGGGAGGCGATCAAGGCGCGGCCCTTCGGCGGTGGCGCGGGCAACTGGCGGGTGCTCTTCCCCCAGCACGTGACCCAACGCGAAGACAACGACCACTTCTCCATCTCCAAGCAGCCGACCCGCGCCCACAACGACTTTTTGCAGATGTGGAGCGAGTTCGGCGCCCAGGGCTTCCTCAGCTTCATGGCGCTGTTGGTGGTGCTGGCGTGGATGGCGGTGCGCACGGTGGCCCTGCAGACCGAGGCGCGCATGCGAGAACGGGAGGACGTCGCGTGGATGAGCCTGGCGGCGGTGACCTCGATCGCCGGCATCGTCGCCATCTGCGGCGACGCGCTGCTGAGCTTCCCCTTTCAGCTGCCCGCGCCGACCTTCGCCTTCTTCGTCCACCTCGGCGTCATCGGCGCCGCCTGGGTCTACGCCCGCGAGCAGCGGTGGCGGCTCGACAACGCCGCGCACGTGGCCGCAGGAGGGGAGCCCCTGCCGCGCCCCTTCAGCGAGCCGACCCTGCCCAAGGACGCGGTCAAGTGGGGCTTGGTGGCCACCGCCGTGCTCTGCGTGGGCTTCGTCTACCGCGAGAACCCGCGCCTGCTGCGCGCCGAGACCGGGTTCACCGACGCCCGCGCGATGCAGAAGCGCGGGCGGCCCTCGGCGGCCCTGCTCGAGATCAAGAAGGCCATCGAGATCAACCCCGACGACTTTCAGAACCACTTCATCGAGGCGCTGTGCCACAACAGCCTGCGCGACGCGCCGAAGTCGGTCGAGGCCATCCAGCGCAGCCTGAAGCTCTACCCGAACCTGCTCAACGCCTGGGTGAACCTGGCCATGTTCGCGCGCAAGGCGGGCCAGACCCAGGTGATGGAGGACGCGCTGACCATGGCGCTGACGTTGAAGCCCGACGAGGCCTACGCCCTCAACGTCAAGGCGCGCCACCTGATGAAGCAGCGCAAGAACAAGGAGGCGGCGGCGCTGCTCAAGCCCTTCATCGACCGGCACAAGCACAACAACAGCTACCTCGCCAACGCGCAGCGCGCGTTCACGCTGCTGGGAGACTGGGCCACGGTCGCGCGCATCAACACCTGGCAGGTGGGCAACATCAAGGCGCGGCGGCTGCGTCCCGGCCAGCCGAACTACAAGCGCCTGCGCGCGGCGGACGCCCGGCGGGTCAAGCAGGGTCGGCTCGAGGGCTGGGCCAAGGTGGGCGACGCCTGGGTCAAGGCGGGCATGTGGGCCAAGGCGGTGCCGGCCTTCGCCGAGGCGGCGGCGCTGGCGGGCTTCGGCCGCTCGGATCTCAAGCGCAAGTACGCGGTGTCGTTGGCCTACGCGCGCAAGTTCAAGGCGTCCAAGCACGAGGTGGGTGTCACGCTCGACGTGGCCAAGAGCGAGGCCGACGCGCTGCTGACCGGGCTCGAGGGTGCTCGCGCGGCGATGAAGACCGACGCCGACCGCGCCGCCATCGACGGCATCATGCGGGCGGTGGAGAAGCGCGCGGGCGACGCGGTGAAGCATCGCAAGGCCCGCCAGGCCCTGGACGACGACAAGAAGATCGCCGAGTTCATCGCCAAGTACACCAAGCTGAAGGCGGCGGGGAAGTTCCCTGAGGCGCTGACCTGGCTGGAGAAGGCGGCGGGGCGCGGCAAGGAGCGGCGGGGCGACGTCAAGCGGGCCTACGCCGTGGCGCTGGCGCAGAACGGGCAGTGGGGCAAGGCCCTCCACGAGGCCAAGGTGGCGGTGCGCATCGACTGGCAGCAGCGCGAGCGCCTGGTCATCGGCCTGAAGGAGCTGCGGAAGCTCGTGGACAAGAACGCGGCCAAGCAGCTCGACGACCTGATCGCGAAGGTGAGGCTGCTCTGAGCGCCACCACCGACCCAGCGACGCAGGCGGCCCCGCCGAACGAGCGCACGGTGACCGTGACGGACGAGGACGCGGGCATGCGGCTGGACGCCTTCCTGTCGAAGGCCTTCCCCAGCCTGTCGCGCGCCCGCGCCGCCTGGCACCTGAGCCACGGCCATGTGGCGTTGCGAGGCCAGCGCAGCAAGCTCAAGGCGTCCCTGCGGGTGCGGCCGGGCATGGCCGTCGACATCACCCTGCAGGCGCCGCCCGAGCCCTCGTCGGAGCCGGAAGACCTGCCCTTGGACATCGTCTACGAAGACGCGCACCTGCTGGTGGTGAACAAGGCCGCTGGCATGGTGGTCCACCCGGCGCCGGGACACCCCAGCGGCACCCTGATCAACGGGCTCTTGCACCACGTGCCGGCCATCGCCGGGGTGGGCGGGGACGACACGCGGCCCGGGCTGGTGCACCGCATCGACAAGGACACCTCGGGGCTGCTGGTGGTGAGCAAATCGGCGACGGTGCTGCTCGCCCTGCAGCGCCGCTTCGCCGTGCACGACATCGAGCGGGCCTACCTGGCGGTGTGCTTGGGGCGGCTACGGCAAGACCGGGTGACCCTCGACACGCCCCACGCCCGCCACCCGCGCGATCGCAAGCGCTTCACGGGTCGCGTCCCCGAGGCCAAGGCCCAGGACGCGCGCCGCGCGGTGACCCACGTGGAGGTGGTGGCGACGTCGCACCTGGCCAGCCTGGTGCGCTGCCGGCTCGAGACCGGGCGGACCCACCAGATTCGCATGCACCTGGCCGAGCGGGGCAACCCCATCGCGGGGGACGCGCTCTACGGCGGCACGCGCAACCACCCCAAGACGCCCAAGACCCTGCCCGAGATCGCGGCGCTGTCCCGGCTGCGGCGCCAGGCCCTGCACGCCGCGGTGCTCGGTTTTGTGCACCCGGTCACCGGCGAGACGCTGCGCTTCACCGCGCCGCTGCCGCCGGACATGGCCGCGTTGACCCGCGCGCTCTTCCCCGACGTCGCGCCCTTGATCGCCGACGAGGCCGGGCTGTAGGCCAGCGCGCCAGCACGCCAGCACGCCAGCACGCCAACGCCTCAGGCCAGCGCGGCCAGGACCTGCGCGAAGCCGTCGAAGTCGGTGTCGGACCACTGCGCCGCCGAGAGCACGACCGCGCTGCCGCGGCCCTCGCTGCCAGGCATCACAAGCTGGACCCGCACCGGAAAGCAGCGCGCCTCGCCCTGGGCGTCGCGCCCGACCAGGTCGATTCGCCCGCTGAGCTGCACCGACTCGTCCAGCGAGGCCAGCACCACGCGGCTGCTGCGGTCGATCTCCACGGCGCTCCGGCGCAGCGCGTGGCCGGCCAGGGTCAGCGTGCCGCGGGGCGCTGGCGCCTGCCACGCCGCGTCGAAGTCGAGCACCGGCGGGGCCTCGCCCGGGCTCTGGGTCAGCGACGCGTCGAGCGCGGCCCCCTCGCCCACCGTCATGGTCACGGTGGGCGCGTGCCGGTGCCGAGCGCGGCCGGGCGGCGTCGCGGGGGAGGCGCGGCGCGGGGCCGGCTCCAGGTCGGGCATCGTCTCCGCGTCGCCGGTGGCGGAGCGTTGCAGCTGAGCGATGGCGTCCCGCAGCAGCCGCTCGCGCGCGGTCAGCCGCACCTCGGCCCGCACGAAGGCCTGCTCGAAGGCCTCCAGCTCGCGGGCCCGCTCGGCGAGCTGCTCCTGCCGTCGACTCAAGACCTCGGCGCGTGTCGCGATCACCGCGGCGCGCCCCAACAACAGGGTCTCCGAGCGACGCACGTAGCGGTCCAGGTCCGCCTCTTCCATCGCCGCGCCGCCACCGAGCCCCCGCAACACGGCGTCGGCGTCGACCCCGGCCGCCATCGCCCAGCGCGACAGCCGCGCCACCTGCGCGTCGATCCAGCCGCCTCGGGTCTCCAGCGCGCGCCCCAGAGCGCCCACGTGAGCCTCCTGGCCACGCAGCTGGGCCTCGCTCAGGGCCATCTCGATCTCACGGTCGGCGAGGCGCTCTTCACGCCCCTGCAGCTCCAGAGGATCTGGGTTGCCGTCGTTCACGCGCGCTCCTCAGTTCGGGGCAGACCCCACGCAGCCAGGCCGCTCAGCGCTTCATCTCGGCGATGCGCTGCCGCCGGGCGCGCAGCTCTTCGCTCCCGGGGTGCCGCTTGTCGAGCTCGGCCACCAGGGCCACGGCCGACTCGTAGAAGCCGCGCTCGATGAAGAAGTCGAGGGTCTTCAGGTCGTTGGTCACGCTGCGCGCCTGGTTGGGCAGGTCGTGCGAGGTGTAACGCGCCCGCGTCAACCGTGGGCGCGGCAGGCTGTTGCTGCGGCGCTTGGCGGTGAGCGTGGTCCGCGCGGGCGACGGAGATCCCGTCCGCGGCAGCGCCGAGCTGCGGGCTGGCGCCGGAGCCTGCGCCTGTGCGTCGAGCGCGCGGAGCTCGTCGAGCAGCCCGGGGTCGACCACCGTGGCCTCGCCGCCGCCGAAGTCGATCTCGCTGTCGAAGTCCGAGGCGCGCGAGGCGAGCTCGGTCAGCGAGGGGTTGGACGTGCTGGAGGGTGAGCGCACACCAGCGGGCTGCGGCGCCGGCCTCGGGGCCGGCTGCGGCGCCGGCTGCGGCGCCGGCTTCGGGGCCGGCTGCGCCGGGCGCACGGGACGAGCGGGGCCAGAGGTCGAGGTGCGCCGCAGCGCGGGCCGCGGGGCAGGGGCCGGGCGCGCGCCGGTCGCCCGGGCCGGCGCGGCACGCGCGGGGGTCGGGCGCGCGGCGACCACCGGCTGCGGAGCGGAGTCGACATGAAAGCCCGCCGACTCCTGCGGGTGCGCGGCCCGCGAGCTGCGGCTGGCCCCCGGGAGCCCGCCCCGACCCGCCCGCCGCGGCGCTGGGCGCTCCGGGACCGGCACCAGCAGCTCCGTGGCGTCGGGCTGGTCCTGACCGCCCGTGGTCGAGAAGCGCTTGCGGGTCCCGGTGAGCCGCGCGTTGTTGCGGATCGGCCGGCGCGAGGGGCGCTGCGGCGAGGTGGCCTTGAGGCGGTTCCGGGACAGGCGCGCAGGGGCCGGCGTCGGCGCGGGAGCCGGGGCCTGGGCAGCGACCACGTCGAGCATCTGCGTCGCGTCGTCGTCGAAGTCCGGCAGCTCGAGCAGGTCGTCGTCCGCGGCGGGCAGCTCCTCGGTCTCCGGCTCTTCGTCCGGCAAGCCCGGCATCTCGTCGAAGGCGTCCGCAGGCAGCTCCGGCGCCTCGTCGTCGAGCAGCTCGTCGATGAAGTCCCCGCCAAAGCCGATCTCGTCGTCTTCGTCCTGCGGGGCCACCGAGGCCAACGACAGGCCCGTGTCGTGCTCCAGCTCGATCACCGTCTCGGGCGCCACCGCCGGCTGCAGCGCGCCGATGGCCGCCTGCGCCTCGTCGTCGTCCGGATCCAGGCCGTAGAGTCGCTCCAGCGCGCGCTGCGCCTCGTCGGCCAGCCCGGCCCGCCGGTAGCGCCGCACCAGCCGCCGCGTCAGCGACGCCGCGCGGTCACGCTGCCCCAGGTACTCCAGGGTCTCCACGATCAGCTCGAGCAGCTCGGCGTCGTTGGGCTCGTGCTCGTAGCACACGATCAGCTTCGACAGCGCCGCCCCGTAGCGCGCGGCCCGCACGTAGTGCAGCGCCAGGTCGTGCGCCAGCGTGACGTCCTGCGGATCGTGGAACACGGCCCGCTCGGCCACCTTCTCCCAGTCTTCGGTCGCGCCCACGTCGAGCAGGTGGTCGGCCAGCTCGCGAAAGACCTTCGCCGCCTGCTCGCTCCGCCCCGCCCGGCTGAGCGCCTCGCCCAGCTGCAGGTTCGCGTGCAGGTTGCCCGGGTCGAGCCGCGTCACGCCGCTGAGGGCGTCGAGCATGGCGCTCAGGTTCCCGAGCTCCTTGTAGATGCGGTAGGCCTCGCGGTACTCGCGCGCGGCGTCTTCGACCATGCGCAGGCGGGCGAAGACCTCGCCGTAGGCCATGCGCACTTCGGGCCGGTCGGGCTGCAGCTTGACGGCCTGACGAAGCACCGCGACGGCCTTGATCGGCACGTTGCGCTTCATATAGACCGACGCGACACGCATCAGCTCGTCGACGGAGTCTTCGACCCGCTCGTCTTCCTGCAGCAGCTCCACCATGGCGAGCCGCGCGCCGACGTCGTGCGGATCCTGGCGGATGACCGCCATGGTGTTCGAGAACTGGCGCTTGCGCTCAGCTCGACCCCGCTTGGGGCGGGGCGCTTGACCGCTGTGGGAAGGGGGGTTCGCCACCGATACCTCGTCGAACTACCGCACCTGAGCCGCACCCGCGACTCCAGGGCGCCCATCCTACACCTGTTGCGAGTGCGGATCGACGACCCGTGTGAGGGTTTCACGCATGCCCAACATTCAGACACGCGGCGCCCGGGATCAAGCCGGTGCGCCCGAGCACGCCGCTACTCTTTGACGCGCTCGACAAAGGAGCCGTCGCGCGTGTCGATCTTCAGCTTGTCGGTCTCTTTGATGTAGAGCGGCACCTGCAGCTCGTAGCCCGTGACGATGGTCACCGGCTTGGTCGCGCCCGTCGCGGTGTTGCCCGCCACCGCCGGCAAGCACTCGGTGAGCTCGGCCTCGATGAAGTTCGGCAGCTCGAGCGCCACAGGGCGCTGGTTGTACATCAGCACCTGGACCTCGGTCTGCTCGACCAGGAAGTTCTTGGCGTCGCCCACGACCTCCTCCGGCACCGCGAAGGTCTCGTAGGACTTGGAGTTCATGAAGTTGTAGTCGCCGTCGTAGTACAGGAACGTGGTGTCGATCTCCTCGCAGTCGGGCGCGCCGACCTTGTCGCCGGAGCGGAAGGTGCGGTCGATGACCTGGTTCGTCAGCAGGTTCTTGATCCGCGTGCGGACGAAGGCGCCGCCCTTGCCGGGCTTGACGTGCTGGAACTCGACGATCTGCCAGAGGTTGCCGTCGATCTCGATCTTCAGGCTCTTTTTGAACTGCGTTGTGTCGTACATGGTGCTCCGAGGGGGCAGGAGGCCCGAGCCGGTGACGCGGCGGGTCCGCGTGAGGCAGGGCTTGGAGAGCGTCCCGGCGAAGCGCTCGCGGGACGGCGTGAGGTGGCGCCACCCTCCGGCGACGCCAGGTGCAGATCAGCCGGGTTCAGCCTCTGCCGCGCGGTTGACGAGGGCGCGCAACGCCAAGAGGTAGCCTTGGGCGCCCAGACCGACGATGCGGCCGGCGGCGATGTCGGCGACCAGCGAGCGGTGGCGAAAGGCCTCGCGCGCGTAGACGTTGCTGAGGTGGACCTCGACGAAGGGGAGCCCGACCGCGATCAGCGCGTCCCTGAGGGCCACGCTGGTGTGAGTATATCCGCCGGGATTCAAGATGAAAGCGTCGGTTCCGTCGCTCGCGGCCGCCTGCACCAGGTCCACCAGGGCGCCCTCGTGGTTGCTCTGGTGGCAGCGCAGCGTCACCGGCTCGTCCGGGGTGCTGAGCTCGCTGGCCAGGGTCGCGAGCGCGCGGTGGATGTCGTCCAGGGTCTCACGGCCGTAGATCTCGGGCTCGCGGCGACCGAGGAGATTCAGATTGGGGCCTTGGAGGACGACGATCTGCATGGGCGGCGTTCTAGCACAGGGCGCCGTGGCTTGGCAGTCGGGCGTGCGCTGTGTCGCGCCACCCTCGGTCTCACGCGCTCCGGGGGCGGGCGCGGCGCAGCGCCAGGGCCAGGAGCGCGAGCATCCCGGCGATCGCGGCGCCCCCGGGTCCCGAGGGTGGGCCCGCGGCGACCGCGCAGCAGCCCCCGTCGTCGGCGACCGGGCAGCCACCGGCCGCCCAGGCCTGCCGATAGCTCATGCACACGCCGAGCACGTCGTCGGGGTGCAGGTCGCGCTTGAGGGTCTCGCCGGGCGGGGCGCCGCCGAACATGGTCGCGTCGCCGTCGAGGCTGTGGTCCAGGCCGAGCAGGTGGCCCACCTCGTGGGTCAAGGTGTTGTCGAGGTCGTAGTCCATGAGCTGGCAGCTGCTGTCTTGGACGCAGAAGGTCTTGCCGGCGGTGTTGAGCTGGATGTCGGCGTCGGCGATCTCGCCGGTGAGCGTGTTGGCGGCGACCACGGTGGTCGCGATGACGGTGCTGCCGTGGGGCCAGTCCTGGGCCACGAAGGCGAGCTGGCTGCCGTTGGGCACGGGTACACACGTGTCGTTGTCGGGCCCGGGCGTGGAGCCGTCGGCGCAGCCCACCGGGGCGCGCTCGGGGCCCGTGCCCTCGAAGCGAAAGGTGACGCCGAGCGGGTGGCTGTCGCAGGGCACCGGCGCACAGGCGACGCCGCGGGCGTCGTGGCACACGGCGCACTGCACGGCGGACCAGGTGGCGAAGGCGCGCGCCATGGCCGCCTGGACCTCCGCGTCGCTGATGCCCTGCTGCACCAGGCCCTTCGCCTCGATGCGGTAGGGGATCTCCGACGCGATCCAGCGCTGGTGGGCGCCCGACTTCACGGTCGCCTGCACGTAGGCCCACGCCGGCGCCACGGCCAGCGACGGCGCGATCAGCGCCAGGGTCACGAGCAGCGGCGCGGCGCGGCGGCGCGCGACGAGCGCGCCAGCGGCGACGAGCAGGAGGAAGACCGGCCAGGGGGCGCCAGACCGAGGCGCCTCCGACGCCGCGGCGCAGCCCGCGTCGGGGACCCCCGCCGGCGCCGGGTAGAGCGCGCAGAGGCCGTCACGATCGTCTTGGGTAGGCAGGTCTCGCACTTCGCCAGGGTAGCGCATCCCGGCCATGGCCGCGTCCGCGCGGGCGCTGTGGCCCAGGCCCCAGACGTGGCCCCACTCGTGCAGCAGCGTGCTCGGCAGGTGGAACTGCGCCCCGGCGCAAGACGCCGCGTCGGAGCAGAAGGACTGGGTGGCGCCGTTGACCCAGAGCTCGAAGCCCGAGATCACGCCCGTGCCCGCGTCGTGTCGGACCGCGGTGAAGGCGACGACGTCGGTGCCGACCGGCCAGTCGGCGGCGGCG
>JAUIAC010000003.1 GCA_030425545.1 bacterium
GAAGAGGTAGCCCTTGCGCCCCTGCTCTAGGCAATGCAGGCGGGTCCGGTGAGCGTAGTACCAGGCCGCCAGCTCGTAGCTCTCCTGGCCGGAGCCGCCACCGCCCTCCTCGATCCACACCCGGCCGAGCACCTCGTCGAGCCGGTTGTCGGCCTCGAACTGCCCCACCTGCAGTGGGGCCTTGTCGCCGGCCGTGGCGTCGCCGATGGCGCAGAAGCTGATCGCGAGGCCCTCGATGTGCCCGCGCGCCTCGAGCTGCCCGAGCAGCACGGGCAGCTTGTCGTAGATGATCTTGGTGTCGTCGCCGCGCGAGCGGGTCACGTCCATGGCCACGACCAGCGGCGTCGGGTTGACGCACTCGCGCTCCTGCCCCTTGGGGTCGAGCGCCGGGTGGACCGCGCCGCGCGCCGCCGCCTGGGCCGCCGAGGGCCCGTGAGCGCCAAAGTCGAAGGCCCCAGCGTTGCTCGACCGCGCCTCCCGTGCGACGTCGAAATCATAGCGTCCACCACCCATGTCTACGCTCCTCCTGGGCCTGCAGCGGCCGCGTCGTTGGGGATCTCGAAGGGCACAAAGCGATGAGCGCCCCAGATCTCCTCCCGCAGCCCGTCGAGCTGCCAGTACATCTCCCACGCGTCCTGCGGACGCTGGCGCGCGCTGTCTTTCAAGAAGAAGCGCAGCATCTTGGCGAAGCGGGGGTGGACCCGGTCCGGGATCGCGTGGCTCACCGGGTCGCCGCCCAGCAGCGCGATGACACACCGCGCCAGGCTGAAGAGGTCCGACGAGGGCAGCGGCGGCAGGCCGGCGGCCACCTCCGGCGGGCTGAAGCGCGGGTTGTCGACGCGAAAGCTCTGCCCCGTGCGCGCGGGCTCGACCACGGACCAGCACCAGTCGACCACGTGCACGTTGTGCGCCTGCGGCTCGACGATGAGGTGGGCGGGCTCGAGGTTGCCGTGCAGCACGCCGCGGCTGTGGGCGTACCCCAGCGCGCTCAACGCCCGTCGCATGATCCACAGGGCGTGACGCTGCGGGAGCCCGGTGGGGAAGCGCTGGGTCAGCGTCGGCCCGTCGAGCCCGCGGATCCACGCGAACACCGTGCCCTGCTGGCCCTGGGTGGTGCGCAGCTCGTCGAGCACCACGGGCAGGTGCTTGCCGTGGTTGCCGGCGCCGATGGCCAGGCGGCGCAGCACGCGCGCCTCGGCGGTGACCAGGTCGTTGTTGCGCGGCTCGTCGGCGACCTTCATCGCGACCTCGTGTCGCTGGCCGTGGGCGTCGACGAAGTGGGCTCCCAGCACGGTGCACAGGTCGCCCTTGGCCACTACCCGGTCGACGTTGTACGTGCGCAGCGAGGTCTGGACCTGCACGTTGGCGGGCACCTGCGACCCGGCGGCGATGGCCCGCGTGGTCCGCTCGCTGCCGTAGGTCCCGGCGTCGATGCGCACCTTGGCGTCGTCGTGGAGCGCCTGCAGCCGCGCCCAGGCGCGCTCCGCCAGCTCCTCGCGGTCGGGATCGTGGCGAAAGCGGTCCGGGTGGCAGCGGCGCGAGAGCCGCCGCCAGGTCCGGTCCACCGCGCTCCGATCGGGCGCCTCGCCCAGCGCCGGCGCACCGAAGACGGCCTCGGGCCCGTCGGCGGCCAGCAGGCGCTCGGCCAGGACCTCGAGCGCGTCGAGGGTCTCCAGCCCTGCGCCCGTCGCCTCGGCTCCGTCGCCCTGCGGCCGCGGGTCGTCGTGAGATGGCGTGCCTGTCACCTGTCGCTCCCCTCGCCCTGGCTGGCGAAACGTCGGCCGCTTGGGCCGTGGGCCTGCCTCACTTGGCGAGACACTTCACCTTGCGCGCGCGCTGCTCCAGCACGTGACTGGCGATGGACCCCTCTTCGTCGAAGCGGCGCAGGTCGCGCTCGCGCCAGATGCCCCGCAGGCGCTGCCACACGAAGCACCGCGCCTCCTTGAACTTGCCGCTCGGCCGCCAATAGAGCGTCAGCCCGTGGGCCTTGCCGAGCTGCCACCGCCGCTCCACCAGCTTGACCCCCGTGTCCGACCAGCGCTCCTCGATGCCGTGCTCGGCGCCGTGGTTGTAGCGCATGCGGACCGCGAGCTTGCCCTTGCGGTGCCAGCCGTTGAGCACGCCGTGGTAGCGACCGTGGTCGTAGGTGACCTGCTGCGAGCGCTTGCCGGTGTCGTGCCAGAAGGTCCACAGCCCGTGCTGCACGCTGGCCTCGAGGTGCCCCCAGGCCTTGCGCAGCCCGTTGGGATGCCACCGCACCTGGAGCCCACGGCCCCGGTCGAAGAGCCCGCGTCCGTCGATGCGCCCGCGCTCGTCCCAGTGCTGCCACACCCCGTGCAGCTGCCCTTCTTCCCAGGTCGCGCGCTCGGCGAGCTGGCCGTTCTGATGCCAGGTCTTCGACACCCCATGTCTCTGGCCGTCGCGCCAGCGCTCCTTGCGCAGCAGCCGCGGGGCCGTGGGGTGCCGCACGATGAGCAGGCCGTTGCGCTCGCCGTCGCGCACGCACACCTGCGCCTTCACGCCGAACTCGAGGGCCGGCGCGTCGGTGGCGGTCGCGCCGGCCGGGCAGGCCAGGGCGGGAGCGAGGACAAGGGTGGCGAGCAGAAAGCCCATGGCGGCGGAGAGTAGCCTGCGGGAGCGCTCTGTCGCCAGGGTCCGCGAGCCGTGAGCCGCCCCTCGCTTGCGGGGCGACCGCGGCGGTGGAACCCTCCGCGCCGCGCCGCGTGCCCACGCGCGCCACCTGGAGTCTCATGCCCGCCGCCCAGCTCGCCCCCCTCACCCGGATCGCCCGCGCCGCTCGGCTCGCCCGTTGCGCGCGGCTCGCCCGCGTCGCCCTGCCCGTCGCCCTCGTCGCGGCCACCGCCTGGCCTCGGCTCGCCCCCGCCCAGGGCGCCGCGCCGGCGCTGGCCCCCTCGCTGACCAAGGCCGTGGCGTGCGCCTGCTTCGAGGGCTCCGAGCTCAAGATCGACAAGTCCCGCAGCGTCGCCGAGTGCGACTGCCCCTACGCCGACGACGTCCGACGCGACCTCGCGGCTGCGGTGGCCACGGTCCCCAAGGCGCAGCGGGGCGACCGCGTCCAGATCGCGCTGGCCGTGGAGAAGCACTGGCTCACCGCCTCGCCCGAGTACGAGCGCATGCTGCGCTACGACAACGAGCGCTACACCTGGTTTCTGCAGAACGTCCGCTGCACGTGCTCGGGCTGCAAGGCCACCGTGTACTTCTCCAACTGCCAGCTCACCTGCACCCCGGCCATCGTCTACAAGCGCCGCGCCCGGGTGTGGTTGGCGCTCGGGTTCAGCACCGATCAGCTCATCGACTACTACCTGGCGGAGCACAACGCGACCCACGCCGCCCGCGAGCAGATCACCCGCGCGTGGCTGCTGCCCAAGCGCGAGCGCCGGCGGGGCTGGCTTGTGCCGGCGCTGCTCATCGGCGGCGCGATCTTCGTGCTCGGGGGGCTGCTCTCCCGCGTGGTCCGACGCTCGCGCGCCGCGCGGGGCGCGCAGACCGGCAACGGGACGCCCGCCGCGCCGGGACCTGGCGGCCCGAACCCCGAGGCTCCCGGGGCGAACCCAGCGAGCGAGTCGGCGTCGCGCGAGGAGCGCAACCGGGTGCTCGACGCCCTCGACGATCTCGAGCGCGACGGCGGCTGGTAGGGGCCGCACCCCGCCGACACACGGAGGTCTCCATGAGCGTCACGGTCTACCACTACCCCAACTGCAGCACGTGCCGGAAGGCGCTGAAGTGGCTCGACGCCCAGGGCGTCTCCTTCGAGCGGGTCGACATCGTCCAGTCGCCGCCGAGCCAGGCGGAGCTGCAGGCGGCCTGGCAGCGCTCGGGCCTGCCGCTGAAGCGCTTCTTCAACACGAGCGGCCTGTCCTACCGGGGCGGCGGGTTCAAGGACCGGCTCCCGACCATGGACGACGACGCCCAGCTCGCGGCGCTGGCCGCCGACGGCAAGCTCGTCAAGCGGCCGCTGCTGGTGTCGGACCGGGGCGTGCTCGTCGGCTTCAAGGAGGCCGACTGGGCGGAGTTGCTGGGCTGAGGTCTCCCCCGAGGCCCTGGTCTGTGCGCGCTACGGACCGGCCGTCCGGCCGCTGACCCGGCGAGCTCACAGACAAATCGTCCGTCTCATCGCCGGCTCGCTTGGCGGACCTCCGAGGCGAGGGGTAGCCTGCGCCCGCCGGTCCACGACCCACCCGGAGCCCTCGCATGGCCGACACCGAGACGCCCGAACAAGCCAACCCGGACATCGTCGCGGCGCGCATGCGGCGCATCGCGCGGCACAAGGCGCGCGCGGCGGAGACGCCCTCGGTGACCGACAGCAGCCCCCTGGGCACGGGGCCGATCAACCGTCACGGCATGCCGGCGGTGCCCGTTGGCCAGCGCGTCGTGCGCAAGTGGCCCGTGCTCGACCTGGGCGTCACCCCCGACGTGACCCGCGACGACTGGCGGCTGACCGTGAACGGCGCGGTCGACAACCCGCTGCAGCTCGACTTTGCCGGCCTCCTGGCGCTGCCACAGGTGGACGACGTGAGCGACTTCCACTGCGTCACCACGTGGTCGAAGCTCGACATGCGCTGGCGCGGCGTGCGGCTGTCGACCGTGCTCGCCGAGGCGGGCCTCCACGGGTCCGCGAGCCACCTCATGGTGCACGGCTACGACGGCTACACCACCAACGTCGCCCTCGACGAGGCGGTCAAAGACGACGTGCTGCTGGTCCACACCTGGGAAGACGCGCCCCTGCCCAAGGAGCACGGCGGACCGGTGCGCATGATCACGCCGCAGCTCTACGCCTGGAAGGGCAGCAAGTGGATCGCCCGGGTCGAGGTGCTCACCGCCGACCGGCCCGGGTTCTGGGAAGCGCGGGGCTACTCCATGACGGCCTACCCCTGGCGCAACGACCGCTACAGCTGACCCGCGGCGGCGCTCGCCAGAGCCCGCCCTCGTCCGCGATGTCGCTGGCAGAGCGACGGCGCCCCATGCCAGCATGGTGGGCGTCTCGTCCCCTCGTTCGCCCCAAGTTCGCCGCGCCCCGGAGCCCGCCATGCCCCGCAGCACCCTCGTCGCCCTCGCCCTGGTCTGTCTCTGTCTGAGCGCGGCGGTCGGCTGTGGCAGCGAGACGGCTGAGCCCAGGGTCACCCCGCCGGAGCACGCCTTCCCCAAGGGCTTCTTCTGGGGCACGGCCGTGGCCGGCTTTCAGGTCGACATGGGCTGCCCCACGCTGCCCGCGGCGCAGTGCGACGACACCGCCAGCGACTGGTACCAGTTCGTCACCGATCCCAAGCTGGTCAAGGACGGCAGCAACTTCATCAAGGGCGACCCGGTCAGCGTGGGCCCCGGCTTCTGGGAGACCTACGACGCCGACTTCGCGCGGGCTGGCGGCGAGCTGCACAACAACGCGATTCGGCTGAGCCTGGAGTGGAGCCGCCTCTTCCCCAAGGCCACGGTCGGCGGCGCCAACATCGAGGACGCCAAGACGGTCGCGGAGCTCGACGCCTTCGCCAACGCCGCGGCGCGCGACCACTACCGGGCCATGTTCGCCAGCGCCAAGAAGCACGGCCTGACCCTGCTGGTGACCTTGAACCACTACACGCTGCCGCTGTGGGTCCACGACGGCAAAGGCTGCAACGCCGGCCTCGACAAGTGCACCGCGCGCGGCTGGGTCGACAACAAGCGCATGGTCGGGCTCATCGCGCTCTACGCCGGCTGGTGCGCCAAGACCTTCGGCGACCAGGTCGACTGGTGGGCCACGCTCAACGAGCCCTTCGCCGTGGTGCTGGCGGGCTACATCCTGCCGAGCAAGGACCGCACCAACCCGCCGGCCGTCTACTTTCAGGTGGAGACCGGCATCGACGTGGCCTTCACCATGATGGAGGCCCACGCCCGCATGTACGACGCGGTGCACAAGCACGACACCACGGACGCTACGGGCGACGGCGAGGCCGCCAGGGTCGGGCTGGTGCCGAACCTGACCGTGGTGCAGCCGAACGACCCCTCGGACCCGAAGGCGGTGGTGGCGGCCGAGCACCTGCACCACATCTACAACCGCGTGTTCCTCGAGGCGACCGTCAACGGCAGGCTCGACCGCAACCTCGACGGCACCTACGAGGAGACGCGCGACGACATGAAGGGCCGCATGGACTACATCGGCATCAACTACTACACGCGCATCCAGGCCCAGCCGACCCCCTTCCCGGGCGTCGTCGACAAGTTCCCCTACCTCGACGCGACCCCGGATCTCAACGCCGGCGTGTGGCAGGACTATCCCGAGGGCATCGGCGAGATGACCACCTGGGCGGCCAAGACCTACAAGCTGCCGGTGATCATCACCGAGAACGGCACCTTCAAAGACAAGGCGACCGCGTGGGACACCTTCCTGGCGCCGCACCTCACCGAGCTTCACAAGGCCATGCAGGACCCCGAGGTCACGGTGCTCGGCTACTTCGCGTGGAGCCTGCTCGACAACTACGAGTGGAACCACGGCATGGACCTGCGCTTCGGCCTCTACGCCGTCGACACGGACAACCCGGCCAAGCCGCGCACGCTCACCGACATGGGCCGCAAGTACGGCCTCGCAGCGAAGGCCAACGGCTTTTAGTGAGCGCTGCGGGGCACGGTCGCTTGCTCCGCG
This sequence comes from bacterium, assembly GCA_030425545.1. GTDB lineage: Bacteria > Myxococcota_A > UBA9042 > UBA9042 > UBA9042 > UBA9042. The sequence goes on from JAUIAC010000003.1 coordinate 6,635, forward strand.
ACAGGCCCATTGGCACGCTGCCCGCACCTCAACTGGAGCGCCCCATGCGAAGCATCGCCCGCCGCCTCGTGCCCCTTCTCCCGCGCGGCCTCGCCTCCCTCGCCGTGCTGACCGCGCTGTCGAGCGTGGCGACGCTGGCCACCGCGGCGCCGGCGACGACCCTCTTCGAGGGCGTGCTCACCAGCGGCGCCGGCACGCCGGCCGCAGACGGCGACTACAAGCTCACCTTCCGCGTCTACGCCGACGCCACCGCGCAGCAGCCGCTGTGGGAAGAGGGGCCGGTCACGGTGAAGGTCACGGGGGGCCGCTTTCAGCACGCCCTGGGCAGCAGCAAGCCGGTGGCGGCGGACGCGGTGGTCGGGGCCAAGGCGGCGCACATCAGCGTTCAGGTGGGCGGTGATCCGGCGCTCCCCCGCCAGCCCCTGCACGGCACCCTCTACGCCCTGCGGGCCGGCGGCCTCGCCTGCACCGGCTGTGTCGGCGTGTCGCAGCTGAAGTTCGACGGCGACGTGGACCTGGGCGGCCAGAGCCTCAAGGCCAAGAACGGCACCTTCACCGGCAACCTCACGGCGGGCGCGCTCTCCGCGGCCAGCGTCACCGCCAACAGCTTCGTCGGCGACGGCAGCAAGCTCACCGGCATCGCGCAGCCCAAGGGCGACTGCAAGGCCGGCGAGGTGGTGGTCGGCATCGCGGCGGACGGCACGCTCAAGTGTCAGTCGACGGCCGGCTCGCTGCCCAAGGACGGCCTCAACACGGTGAGCAACGGCGCGCTGAGCAACGAGTTCACCGACGTGTTCACCTCGACCACGAAGAACCAGCCCATCCCCGACAACACGGGCGTCGAGGCGGTGTCGGTGGTGAGCGTGCCGAGCCTGGGCACAGCGCTCGAGCTCGGCGTCAACGTGCAGCTGGAGAACACCGATCTCTTCACGGTCTCCATCGCGCTGCTGCCGCCCGACGACAAGAAGGTCGGCTGGGTGCTCTGCGACCCCTGCGGGCTCAAGGACGCCAAGCAGCTCAACCAGACCTGGACGGTGAAGAACCCGCCCAAGAGCGGCGACATCAAGAAGTGGATCGGCGCCGACCCCAAGGGCATCTGGACGCTCAAGATCAAGGACGTGGAGTTCTGCGTGCCGCAGAAGCCGGGCAACAACTCGCTGTGCGACGCCCAGAAGACCCTCGACGGACAGCTCAAGTCGTGGTCGGTCACGGTCAAGACCCTGGCCAACAGCAAGGTCCAGGCCACCGGCGGGCTGGTGGTGCAGAAGGGGCTGCAGCTCGGCGTTCAGGCCAAGGCGCCGGCGGCGTGTACGCCACAGACCCGGGGGCTCATGTACGTCGACGACGCCACCGACCAGCTGCTGATCTGCCGCAAGACCGGGCTCTGGGGCACCGTGGTCATCTACGAGTGCGGCAACAAGAAGGTCGAGTCCGGCGAGACCTGCGACGACGGCAACGTGGTCTCTGGCGACGGCTGCGACAGCGCCTGCCAGGTCGAGTGCGGCAACGGCCAGGTGGACAAGGGCGAGGAGTGCGACCCCAAGGACCCCAAGACGGTCGGCAAGTGCTCGAGCACCTGCAAGCTCATCAAGTACGGCAAGCTCTGGCTGGAGAGCAACGAGTACCAGTGGTACCCGGTGCCCTATCCCCACGCGACCTACAGCGAGAGCAAGGCCGTGGCGCTGTGCAAGAGCGTCGGCCTGCGCCTGTGGCGCGACGAGCCGGGCAGCAAGACCGACGTCAACTGGGCCTACGACTACAACAACAACCACAACCTCGGCGGCCATGACATCTGCTACAAGGTGAACTCAGCCACCAGCAACCAGCAGCAGACCCACACCGGGACGTGGAAGATCTTCTCCACCTCGTGGGCCAACGACATCAAGGAGCTCACGGGAGCCACCAACGGCCAGACCGTGACCGTGCTGAACCACCTCCACCACTCGGGCTCCAACGAGACCCAGGCCAGCTGGTGCGACATCCGGCCGCAGGCGACGAGCGTGCAGTGGAGCACGCAGAGCAACGGCACCAAGAGCGGCATGTCGAAGGCAGTCGTGCTCTGCGCCAAGGGCAAGTAGGCCGGCGCTCCCAGCTTGGACGTCCCTGCCTCGGGCGTCTCTGCCTCGGGCGTCCCTGCTTCGGGCGTCCCTGCTTCGGGGGGCCCTGATTTGCGGCGTCAGTCGCTCGCGTTGGGGCCGGCTGCGAGGGCCTCGACGTAGCGCAGGCGCAGCCGATCCGCCGCGTCGCGCAGGTCTTCGTCCGGGTCCAGGGTCACTGGCGCGAGCGTGTCGATGGTCACGCTGCCGCGGTTCGGCGCGAACTGCCCCATGGGCCAGATCTTGACGTGATCGTGCAGCACGATCGGCAGAATCGGCGCGCCCGACACGGCCGCCAGGTGAAAGGCGCCGAGCTTGAAGGGGCCCAGGTTGCCGTCCTCACTGCGGGTCCCCTCCGGCGCGATCAGCAGCTGCAGGCGCTCGGCGTGCATGCGCGCCGCTGCGGCCTGCAGCGACGCGTACGCCTTCTCGCGGTTGCCGCGTTCGAGGAACACCGAGCCAATCGCCCGGCAGCCCGCCCCGAGCAGCGGCACGTCGTTCATCTCCTGCTTGACCACCAGCACGCCCCCCTCCGGGAGCAGCGCCGCGCCGGTGAGCACGTCCAGCGTCGAGCCGTGGTTGAACGTGAGCACGCGCGGGGTCCGCTGGCCGAGCGCGGCCTGGGCTCGGGGCGTGAACACCACGTCGACCCCCGCGATGCGCGACATGGTCGAGCCCCAGGTGCGGACGAAGTGGGGGCCGAGCACCGAGCGCTCCTCCTTGTCGGCCAAGAGGGCGCGCACCACGATGGTCGGGATGTAGACGGAGGTGAACATCCACCCGGCGACCTGGCGGGTCACCGCCGACACCGCGTTCGCAGGGAGCTTCGGGGGCTTCGGGAGCTTGGGCAGCGTGGGCATCGCGAGGGGTCCTGCAAGGCTGCGGTTGGAGCCGGCGGCGCGGCGCTGTCAATCTAGGCCTCGGCAGCGGCCAGCACCTCCAGCACCTTGCCGAAGCCGATGGCGGCGCGAATGTCGCCCTTGACCTTGAGCTTGCCGCTCATGAAGGCCGCGGGCCCGTCGAGCTTGCCGCTGGCCATGTGCAGGAAGTCGGCGTCGGCCATGCGCATGCTGCACACCGCGTCGTCGCTGTCTTGCTGCGTGATGCTGCGCTCGGCCTTGGCGTCGGGGAGCCGAAAGGTCCACACCTGGGCCTGCTTGCCGGTGACCTCGAAGCGGTAGACCCCCTTCGCCGGCAGCTTCATCTCAGGATCGGCCGCCAAGCGCGCCGCCGCGGCGTCGAACACCGCCTGCACCGCGCCCTCCGGCAGGACCGGCCCCTCTTCGCTGAGCCCGAGGGCGTTGACCGCGGCCTCGAGCTCGTTGGCCGACTCCCAGATCATCCGCGTGAAGTCGTCGATGTCCGGCATCACCGCTGGCGACGAGGTCGGGCTGATCGCGAGCACACCGTTGTAGCTGGTGACCACGAGCATGAGCCCCATGCCGTCGAGGATCGGCGCTGAGCCCATCTGCGCCAGCAGCTGCGACCCGGCCAGGTAGAGCGGGATCTGGGGGCCCGGCACGTTGGTGATGACGCAGTTGAACATCGGGCGGTGGTGGTCCGCGAGCTGCGAGCGCGAGTAGGCACGCGCCGCCTGACCCGCGAGCCCGAAGGGCACAAAATCGGTCGCCTCGATGAGGCGCTTGGCCTTGACCGCGCCCTGGTAGGTCTTGCCCACCGAGGCGTTGCTGTGGATCTGCCGCAGGCGCTCCACCGGGTCGTCGATGTCGGTGGCGAGCTGCAGGAACATGGCCGACACCTGGTTGCCCATGGTGTTCTTCTCGGCCTTCGACCGCGTCGACACGGGCACCATGGTCACCAGCGGCTCGCGGGGCAGCGCCCCCTTGTCGTCGAGGTAGCGGCGCAGCGCACCGGCGCAGATGGCGAGCACCACGTCGTTGACCGTGCAGCCCATGAGCTTCTTCAGCCGCTTGACCCGGTGCAGCTCCAGCAGGGCCACGTTCCACGACCGGCGCGACGAGATCGGCCGGTTCAGCGGCGTCGGCGGCGCCTGAAAGGGCAGGGTCGGGGGCGTCTCGGGCGAGGCCTTGGCCAGCGCCGTGGCGCGCCCGACCGCGGCGGCGGCGTCGGCCAGCAGCCGCGGCAGCTTCTTGGGGCGCCGCGCGAAGCTCAACGCGGTCCGGCTCAGCAGCTCGATGTCCGTGGGGATGGGGGCGATCTGGCGCGGCGGCGGCGGTTCGATCTGGCGCGGCTCCGGGGTCATGTCGAAGAGCATGCCGACGATGTCGGAGCCGCTCATGCCGTCGATGCAGGCGTGGTGGATCTTGTTGATGACCGCCACCGATCCGGGCGGGATCTGCGGGATGTGGTCCAGCCCCTCCACGAAGACCATCTCCCAGAGCGGTCGCGAGCGGTCCAGCGGCTGCGAGAAGATGCGCGAACAGAGCTTGCGCAGCTGCTGCCAGTCGCCGGGGCGGGGCAGGGCGGTGTGGTGGAGATGCCAGTCGATGTTGAAGTCGGGATCGTCGATCCACAGCGGCTTGTCGAGCCCCATGGGCACGTGAACCAGCCGGCGCGTCAGCACCTTGACCAGGTGCATGCGCTCGAGCAGCAGGTCACGGAAGGCGTCGAAGGTGAGCGTGCCCTCCATGATGCTCAGGCCGCCCACGTGCATCGGCGAGTTGGGCGTCTCGAGGTAGAGGAAGGCGGCGTCGAGACCGGTCATCTCGTGCAGGCCGGGGTGGCTGGGGTCCATGCTGTGCTCCTGTTGAGGGGCCAGTGTGATCGAAGGCGGCGTCTGTGTCTGTAGCGAAGGCGGCGCCCCGCCGGTCCGGCCTCGACCCGATCGCGGCGGCCAGGGTCCCAGCCTCGTCTGCCGCGCCGCGCACGGGGGCGTTCAGACCCCGGCGACCTGCACTGGCACGCCCGAGAGCGCTGCGTTGCCCGAGAGCTGGTCGAGCAGGGCTGCGTCGGTCACGTCGTTGATGCTGACCCCTGGGCTGGCCGACGCGAGGGTCTGGCGGGTGTCGTCCGCGGTGTGGCCCCAGCCGTGCGGCAGCGACACGACGCCGGGCATCATCTGATCGGTCAGGTGGACCGGGACCTCCACGGCGCCGACCCGGGAGCTCAGCCGCACGCGCTGCCCTGCGCTGAGCCCGCGTCGCTCGGCGTCGTCCGGGTGCATGTGCAGCACGCAGCGCGGGCGCCCCTTCATCAGCGTCGCGGCGTTGTGGAGCCAGCTGTTGTGGTCCTGCAGGGAGCGGCGACCGATCAGCCGCAGCGGGTGCGCTCGCCCTGGATCGCCGACGGGCGGGTCGGGGTCGCGCCGGGAGCGCGCGCGGCCGTCTTCCCGCCGCAGCGCCGTGTCCAGCCGGTCGAAGTCCCGCAAGATCAGCGCCGGAGCCAGCTGCAGCACGCCGCCCTTGGCGCGAATGCCCTCCGGCAGCTGCGGCCGCAGCGGGCCCAGATCGACGCCGTGGGGCTCGCCCCGCAGCAGCGCCACGCTCAGCCCGTCGCCGCGCAGGAGCCGCCCGGACCACTTGCCGTAGGGGCCGCGCCGCAGCGCCATGTCGAGCTGCTGCGTCGGCGACATCGCCAGGGTGGCGCGCCGCTCGAGCTTGCCCAGGGTCGAGACCTTGCCGCCGGGGCCCAGTCGACGGGCGAGGGCGGCGAAGATCTCCGCGTCGGTGCGCGCGTTGTCATGTCCGGGGAAGAGGGCGTCGGCGAAGCGCGCCGTGTTGCGCACGGCCAGCCCGTGGAAGATGAGGTCGTAGTGGGGCACCTCGAGGCCGATCTTCGGAGGCAGGATCACGTGCGCGTGGCGCGTGGTCTCGTTGAGGTAGGGGTCCACGGAGACCATGAACTCGAGCTGGCCCAGGGCGGCGCCCAGACGCTTGCCGTTGGGGGTGCTCAGCACCGGGTTGCCGGCCGAGGTCACCAGGCCGCGGACCTGCCCCGGGCCCGGCGTGTCGATCTCCTCGGCCAGCGCGGCCACAGGCAGCTCACCGCCGAACTCCGGCAGGTCGCGGACTCGGCTGCGCCAGCGGTCGTGGCCTCCGCGGCTGGTCCGCGCGAGCACGTCCACCGCGGGCGAGGCGAACATCATGCCGCCGGGTCGGTCGAGGTTGCCGGTGACCAGGTTGAGCGCGGTCACGAGCCACATGCCAAGGGCGCCGAACTCAGCGGTGCACACCCCCATGCGACCGTAGACCACCGCCGAGTCGGCCGCTGTCACCGCGTCGGCCATGGCCTCGATGGCCGGCGCGTCGATGCCGACGGCCTGTGCGACCCGCGCCGCGGGGAAGCGCGCCACCGCCTCGGCCAGCGCGTCCAGCCCGGCCACGTGCTCGGCGAGGTGCCTGAGCCGCGGCCCACAGGTGGCGAAGACGCGATGGATCAGGGCCGCCAGCAGCATCGCGTCGGTGCCGGGGCGGATGAAGTGATGCGCGTCGGCCCGCGCCGCCGTCTCGCTCCGGCGGGGGTCGACCACCACCAGCTGCCCACCCCGCTCCCGCAGCTGGTTGAGCCGACGGCGCATGCCGGGCGCGCTCATGATCGAGCCGTTGCTGACGATGGGGTTGGCGCCGAGCACCAGCATGTGCTGCGTGCGGTCCACGTCGGGCACCGGCAGCATGAACTGGTGACCGAAGAGGTAGTAGCCGACGAAGTGGTGGGGCAGCTGGTCCACCGAGGTCGCGGAGTAGCGGTTGCGCGTGCGCAGGCTGCGCACCATGTGCGGGCTCATGAGCATCGTGCCCAGGTTGTGCACGCTGGGGTTGCCTTGATAGACCGCGACCGCGTCCTGCCCGTGGCGCGCCTGGACCGCCCGCAGCTCGCTGGTCACCAGGTCGAAGGCCTCGTCCCAACCGATGTCCTGCCACCCCGAGTCGGTGCGCCGCAGCGGCGTGCGCAGGCGGTCGCCGTCCTCATGCAGGTCGCGCAGGGCGAAGGCCTTGGGGCAGATGTGGCCCTGGCTCAGCGGGTCGTCTTTGTCCCCGCGGATGTCGAGCACGCGCGTGTCGTCGTGGGTGATGACCAGGCCACACATGGCCTCGCACAGGTTGCAGCTGCGGTGGTGGGTCGCGCTCATGGCCCGCAGCGTGCCCGCGGACGGCTCGCCTGTCGACGCGTGGCCCGATCTCGCGGCCAACTGCGCTATGTTTGCGGCATGAACGCTCGTCTGTCCTTGGTGTGGTGTCTGACGCTGTGGCTGTGCGCCGCGCTGGGCGCATGTGGCGCAGCCAAGGGCGAGGCGGCCGCGACGGCGGACGTTGAGGTCAGCGCTGGCGAGGGCGGGCTCCGAGGTGGCGACGCAGGTGACGGCAGCTCCGGAGACGGTGGCTCTGCAGACGGTGGCTCTGCAGACGGGGGCTCGTGGCCCCTCACCGCGCCAGCCACCATCGGCGGCAAGCGGCCGGCCAAGGTGCTGGTCCCCAAGGGCTACAAGGCCGAGAAAGCGCGGCCGGTGGTCGTCTTGCTCGGCGGGTACGACTACTTCGCCAAGGACCTCGACGACTGGGTCGATCTCTCCGGTCGGGTCGACAGCGGCGACTTCGTGCTGGTGCTCCCGGACGGGCTGGTCGATCAGGACGGATCACCCTTCTGGAACGCCACGGACACGTGCTGCGACTGGTACGGCACTGGCGTGGACGACGTCGGCTACCTGCTCGGCCTGCTCGACGAGCTCCAGGCGAAGGTGCGCGTCGACCCCAAGCGCGTCGTGCTCTTCGGCCACTCCAACGGCGGGTTCATGGGCTATCGGCTGGCGTGCGACGCGCCGGAGCGCTTCAGCGCCGTGGTCAGCATCGCCGGCAGCGGCTTCGCCGACGCGTCCAAGTGCAATGCCAAGGCGGCCGTGAGCGTGCTGCAAGTCCACGGCGTGGACGACGACGTGATGCCCTTCGCGGGGGACGCCGACGCGCCGGGCGCGCTGACCATGATGACCCGCTGGGGCGCCCGCGGCGGCTGCGGCCAGTCCAGCTGGCAGCCCGCCGACGACAAGCTCGAGCTGGTCGACGACAAGCAGGCCAAGGAGACCACGGTCTATCGCTTTGCCAAGGGCTGCAACTCGGGGGTGGACGTGCGGCTGTGGAAGATCTCCGGCAGCGACCACTACCCGGAGTTCCGGCCGGCGTTCACCGACCAGGCGCTGGCTTGGGCCCTGGCGCAGGCCCGGCCGTAGGTGTCCTCGGCGCTCATCAAGCGTCGGTCAGAGCGACGCATCGCAGCGACGACGCGGCTGAGTGTGGGGTGACGGCGCGCCCCGCGCTCAACCCCCGTCAGCGCTGGGCCATGGCCCGCTCGAAGTCGGCGTAGCGGGGGGACACGAGCGTGCGGCGTCCCAGGGTGATCACTGGAAAGCGCACGCTGCGGGCGCCAGGCTTGGCCTGCTGCACGAGCCGCCACATGGCCCGACGGCCCTGCGGGTCGTGGTTGATGTCGACCCAGGTGTAGCGGATGCCAGCGCGGGCCATGCGCGCCCGAAACCCCTTGCAGATGCCGCAGCGTCCGCTGCCGTAGACCACGATGGCCCGGTGCGCCCGCTCCGGCCGGGAGACCGCGGTGGGGCGCGGCACCGGCGTGGGGCGGGCCGGCGTCGTTGCCATCCGCCCGTCGGGCACGGGGCGCGACCGGCTGTGCCGCCACATCGGCGCGGGTCGCGGGGAGGGCAGGGGGGTCGCCACCGGCGGCGCGACGGTCGCGCTGCCGCCCGGCGCATGGTGCGGGCTGGTCTGCGTGGCGCCGCAACCGGCGAGGGTCGCGAGCACGGCGGTTGCGACCCAGAGCGAGACGTGCTGGGGAGCGTGGCGTCGGGGGCGGTGGGCGGCGAGGGGCATGGGAGGCTCCGGAGCTGCGCGGTGCGCGCAAGGGACGCGCGCGGGTCACGACGGGGGTTCTGCGCCTCGGCAGGTGGCGCGGCGGGCGCATGCGACTCTCGGCTGCGCTGTCCCCCCAACGCGGCAGGTCGCGCCAGGCTTCAACTCAACGCCCCGCGGTGGGTCAGCCGCCGACGACCTCGAGGATCGCGACCTCGAGCGGCACCACCAGCCCCTTGCCGCCGTCGGCCTTGGGGTAGCTCACGTTGAAGTTGCACTTGCCGGCCTTCTTGCCCTGGATCTCGACCCAGCCCCAGCCGGTCTCGACGTCGGCGCCGGTGCGCTTGGCCTTCAGCGCCTTGACCGTGCAGGTCTCCTCGGTGGTCGCCTCGGCCTCGAAGTCCGCGTTGGCCTGGCACACGGGCGCGCCCGCGATGGTCGGGCGGACGAGCGCATAGTGGTTCAAGCCGACAAAGGCCTGCGCCGCCGCCTTGCCGCCGTCGAGCAGCGCGCCGTCGATCTCGCTCTCCTCGTGGAGCTGCATCTTCAGCGTCGTGGCGTCGATGTCGGACTGCAGCGTGACCACGGTCGGCGTCTTGCCGGTGTCGAGCCACAGGTGCACCTGGGCCTTGTTCGTCGTGTTGTGCGTGGCGCCGGTGGCCGGGCTGATGCTCACCGGGTAGTAGCCGTAGCCGATGACCGACTCGCCGTTCTTGCGCTCGAGCTCGAAGGGCAGCAGCGCCTGGCTGTTGACCAGGTAGTGGCCGGTGGTCTCGCTCGTACAGTAGTGCCGCATCTTCAGCACCTCGGCCTTGGCCGCGCGCATGTTCACCGAGTCCGTGACCGTGGTGCCGTCGGCCTTCTTGGCGGTGACCTCCACCAGGGTGTTGCCCTCGCCCACGCCCTCGACGGTGAGGGTGTGGCCCGAAAACGCGGCGACCTTGAGCACCGCGGGCTTCTGCGTCGTGGCGTCGGTCAGGTCGACCGCCTCCTCCGCGCCTGCGGTGCGCACCGTCAGGTCGAGCTTCGCGCCGATGGCGATGGCCTTGTTGAAGTCGAGCAGGTCATCGTCGGCGGCGTATTGGAAGGTCAGGTTGCCCTCGTTGCCGGTGATCTTGGACACGCAGCCGGACGTGAGCAGCGCCGCGACCGCGAGGGTGCAGAGCAGGAGGGCGCGGGTCAGCGCGAGGCGGCGCCGCGGCGGCAGGGGTGGGGTGCTTCGGGTCATGGGGGGTCTCCTTGCGGGGGCGCGCACGGCGCAGGTGTCGGCGCAGGTGTCGGCGCGCGTGTCGGCGCCGGGCGTCGGGTCAGGTGCGCGACAACGCTGGCGGCGCGCGACCTGTTCACCCACGTTAGGACATTCTCCGACAAAGGCACATCGAGGGGGTTACTGCGGAGCAAGGGTGCTCCACCGGCCGCAGAGGCGGCGCCCTTGGGCGGGTCCTGGAGTCCCCGCTCGCGGGGCTGTCGCGGCGTGGACGCTTCCCCTTCGCCGGCTCGTTCGCTACGCATGAGGGTGTGCGCGGCGCGCACGCGGCGCGCTGCGCTCGCGACGCGCCGGCGGAGAGACACGCGACCCGGTCGAGCCATGGGCTGATCTCGGGCGCAGACAGACGAGAGGACGCCATGGTGTGGGGCAATCGACCCGGACAGCAGCAGGACCGGCCCGCGGCGGCCACAGCTGGCGACCAGAGCGCAGCGGGCCCGCAGGCGCCACAGCCGCCCTCGCCCGCAGGCGGTGGCGCGCTCTCCAACCCCGTGTTCTCTGGTGATCACGTCCTCGAGACCATCGCCAAGGGCGGCGCGCTGCTGCGGCCCGGCGCGCGCGGGCCGGCTGTGCGCGCGGTGCAGCAGTTCCTCATCAACGAGGGCCACGACCTGGGTCGCTGGGGAGCCGACGGCGCGTGGGGCAAGCAGACCACCCAGGCCGTCAAAGCGTGGCAAAGCGAGAACGGGCTCTCCGCGGACGGCGTCATCGGGCCCAACACCCTGAGCGCCATGGACGGAGCCGCGGCCGGGCCATCGCCGAACGCTGAACCCACGCCGAGCCCTGCACCCACCGCCACCACGCCGGCCGGTCCAGCGACGCCGACCACGCCCACCGCGCCGCCGGCCCCGACCGCCCCAGTGGTCGCCCCGGTCCAGGACGCCGAGCAAGACGCCGACGCCGACGCGGACGCCGACGCCAACGGCGGTGGCGACGAGGGATCCTTCGCAGACTTCGAGATTCCGGCGGCGGTCTCGAACCTCAACCTGCGGGAGCACGGGTCCAAGCTGAACCCGATCCTGGGCGGCGGCGCGATGCTGCCCGGGACGCAGAAGCGCAGCGAGGTCTTCGGTGTGCAGCGCGCCGTGAGCGCGCTCGGCCACGATCCCAACGGCATCGACGGGCAATATGGCGACGGCCTCAAGGGCGCGCTCGAGGAGCTGCAGCGCGAGGAGAACCTGCTCGAGCCCGGGCAGCAGGCGGGGCACCTCTACGCGCGCACGCTGGCCTACCTGGACCTCAACGCGCCGATGCACCCGCAGGTGCTGCGCAACACCCAGATCAACTACGACAAGCTCTACTCGGACAAGCTCGTGGAGTTCGGCCTCTTCGTCGGCTACGACGAGGGGCACGGCGGGCACTGGACCGCAGACGTGTCCTACGCCCGGCGCGAGCTGCAGGGCATGGGCTTCGAGCAGGACAACGCTGGCGCCGAGGCGGCCTACGCCGAGTCGGGGCGGCCCTACCCGGGGGCGCCCGGTGAGTACTGGGTCCACAACAGCTACGCCAACTACCTGGGCAAGAGCATCAAGGGCGTGTTCCGCCTGACCCACAGCGACATGGGGCCCGACGTGGCCGACGCCTACGCCGACAGCCTGCGCCACGGCGAGGTGACCATGTACTCCGGGCACGGCCGCTACGGCAGCGGCCCGGACTTCGACAAGAACTACACCATCAAGGTCAACGGGCAGGTGAGCAGCTACGAGCACTGCAAGCACTTCGTGAAGGACCAGCTGGGCAACCCCGGCGCCAGCAACGCCGCGCTGCGCAAGAAGCTGCGAGAGCTCCACGCCGCCGGGATCATCGAGGTCACCGGCCACAACGCGGGCAACATGGTCATGAACGACCAGGACGTGCAGGGCTCGTTTGGCTCGGCGCTCATGTATCTCGCGGTGGAGAACGGGGCCGACGGCAGCAACAGCCGCGAGCGCTTCACGGCGGACTACAACGAGACCGCGACGGACAACTACAAGGTCTGGATGTTCGACGGCTGCAGCACCTCGAACTACACCAGCTCCATTCGCCGCGATGTCACCAAGGAGCAGGCGACCGTCATGGGCACGGGGACGTCGATCACCATGTGCACGTCCATGGAGCTCGTGCGCGGGATGATGACGCAGCAGAGCGGCCAGCAGATCGCCAAGGCCATGGACGCGAGCCACGAGAAGCAGCACCCCGGCGGCGCCAAGGGTGGCGGCAAGCACTTCGTCAACGGCTGAGGGCGCGCGCGCGCCGGCCTGTCGGCCACGGTCCGTCGGGGCCGCACCTCGCCGGCGAGCTCAGCGCGGCGCCACCACCGCGGTGAGCAAGAGCAGCCGCGTTGGGCTGTCGACCCGCACCACCACAGGCAGCTTCGCCCACGGCGCGACCAGGTAGCGGCGCTGGCTGCCCTCGTCGCGCAGCACCCACGCCGCCACGTCACGCGGCGCGGGCTGCGTCTTGCCCGGCGCGACAAAGCCGAAGCGATGCAGGGCCGCGCCGTCCAGCCGGACGCCGAGCGCGGAGCCTCCTGGCTCCAACGCGGCGTGCCCGCCGGCGCCCAAGGCGTGGAGGTCGGCGGCGCCGATCTGAAACGCGCTGCCGGAGCGGACGAAGCGACGACCCGTCCCCGAGGGAGCGGCTGCCGGAGCGGGCGCTGGCTGCGTGCCGCCCTCGGGCGCGGCTGCAGCCTCCGCTGACCCGCTCGTCTCGGGCCGCGCGACCTGGCGCTTGCTGGCCCACGCCTGGAACGAGACCAGCGCGCGTGGCCCCCCTGCCGGGCACTTGCGCCGCACCCCACGACCGCCGTGGGGGGTCACGTCGACGTCGCTGCGCGGATCCAGGGCGCGCACCGTCACGCGCCACCGCGTCGCCGGTCGCGCCCCGACCAGCCCCCCCGTGCGCGGATCGCGCGACGCAAAGTGGACCTCGAGGTAGTGCAGGGTCAGCCCCGGCCGCAGCCAGGGGGGCGCCTGGGACAACCCGGGCCGCCGACGGCCCTTGGGGCGCTGCGCGGCTGTCGGGTCGGCCGTCGGGTCGGCCGCCGCGGGCGTCAGGGGCTGCGATGCGAGGGTCCACGGGGGCGTGCGGCCGAGCAGCCAGATCACCTCCCGTCCAGCCGTGGCCACCGCCGACACGTGCGCCGGCGGCGCCGGGATCTGCCCGAGCGAGGCGCCGGTCGCGAGCGCGAGCAGGTGCACGCCCTCGGCGGTCCAGACGGCGGCGGTGTCGCCGCGGTGAACGACGCGCCGCACGCCGGCCAGCGGTCGACGCCAGCGGAGCGAGCGCGTGCCAGGGTCGACGCTGGCGAGGTAGGGGGCCGCGCGCTCGTCGCGCCCCCACGTGAGCAGGCCGCCGGTCGTCGCGATCCGCCAGGGGGTCAACGCGCCGTAGTCCAGCCACGCGGTCTCGCCCGTGGTGGCGGAGACGCAGCCGGTGACGCGGGGCAGCGCCTGGCCGCACAGCAGACGTCCGGCGCTCGCGGGCTTCGCCAGGAAGGCACGCCGCCACCGCGGCTTGGGCCGGCAGGCGCCGCCGCTGCAGCGGACGTCGGCCACCGCCACCGCGCTCAGGTGGCCCTCGTCGGCGCTGTGAAACCAGAGCCACAGCCCGCCAGGCCCGCGATCCACGTCCACCAGGCTGCCGCGAGGTGGCACCCACGAGCTGTCGACCGTGCCGGTCCGCTCGTGGACCAGCAGCACGCGCCCTGGGCAGTGGACCACCACATAGGGGGCCACGTGGCGGAGCGCCAGCGCGCGCGACGGCAGGGGCACGCTCCGCTCCGTCGTGCCCGTGCGCACGCCGAGCGCCCGTAGCGTGGCGGTCGATTCCGGCGCGCTCGGAGCGCTCGCCTTCTCGTTCGCCGTCGCGCCCGCCTTCTCGCTCGCCTTCGCGCCCGCCGTCGCCACGCGACCGGGGATGCGGGCTGACGCCCTGGCAGCGGACGTGGCCCTGGTGGGCGCGACCCACACCCGTCGCGGCGTCACCGCGTGGGCCATGGCGTCGGGCCACCGCTGCCGCCAGGCGACGAAGCCACGGGGGTCGATGGCGACCACGGTGGTGTCGTCGTCGGCGCGGGTGACCACGACGCGGTGTTGGCTCGCCCAGCGCACGTCGGCCGCGCGGGTGACGCCGGCGCGGCCGAGCTGCAGGCGGCTGACGTGCACTGGGGCGGCGCAGCCGGCGCCGACGGCGAGCCCCAGGACGGTGACGGCGAGCCAGGTTCGCGCGGGTGCCGCGACGCTGCGTCGGTCGCTGCGTCGGTCGCCGCGTCGACCTGCCGTCGTGGGTGGCGGCGCCCGCCCGGCCGCTGTGCGATGAGACCTTGGCCTGGCGGACTCAGGCACCATCGGCGGCAGCGAACTGGCTCAGGAGGGCCTCGTTGAGCGCGGTGGCCTGCTGCCGAATGACCCCGTGACCCGCGTCGTCGAAGCGCACCACCCGTGCGTGCGGCAGGAGCGCGGCGAGTCGGTCGCTCTCTTTCGGGCGAATCAACAGGTCGACGCCGGGCCGGACGATGAGCGTGGGGATGTCTCGGACCCGGCGTGAGCGCTTGAGCAGGGGGCCCGCACGGTGCCGGGCGATGGCGCCGAGCTGCAGGCGGCGGGTGCGCTTGGGGATCGGCTCGCCAAAGTCGTCCATGAGCACCTTCTCGAGCCACGGGCGGCCGATCTGCTCGATGAAGGGCTCGGGAAAGAGCAGCCGAGCGACGTGCTTGCCGCGGTCGTCAGGGCGGCCCGCGTTGGCCAAGGCGAAGCGCTTGAGACCCTCGACGGCGGGCACCATGGCGCGGAGCCCGCCGGCCTGCGTCGCGATGAGGCTCAGGCTGCGCACCCGGTCGGGGGCGTGCAGCGCGATGTGCTGCGCGATCATGCCGCCCATGGAGACGCCGACGATGTGGGCTCGCTCCCAGCTGAGGTGGTCCATGAGCGCGAGGGTGTCGGCGGCGAAGTCCGCCATGGTCCAGGTGCCTGCGGGCGCGCCGCTGGCCCCCAGCCCCCGGTTGTCGAAGACCGCGACCCGATGGTGGGCGGACAGGGCCGGCCACTGAAAGCGCCAAGCACGCCCGGGTACGCAGTAGCCCATGATCAGGAGCACGGGCGTCCCCGACGTCCCTGCGGCGTGGTAGCCGATGTGGTGGTCGTCGCCCAGGGGAGCGCGGGTCATGGGCAGCGGGCCCATGGGGACGTCAGACAGTCGCATCAGTGGGCTCCCTTGCGCGCGAGGACCGCTGGCACGGTGCGCACCAGGATGCTCATGTCGGTCAACACCGAGTTGTTGCCGATGTAGTCGAGGTCCATGAACGCGCGCTCGGGGTAGCGCACGTCGGACCGACCCGACACCTGCCAGAGGCCCGTGATTCCAGGCCGCACGGAGAGAAAGAGCGCGGTGTACGGGCGGTAGTGCTCGATCTCTGCCGGCACGATGGGGCGCGGCCCGACCATCGACATCTCGCCGCGGAGCACGTTGACCAGCTGCGGGAGCTCGTCGAGGCTCGACTTGCGCAGGAAGCGACCCAAGGGCGAGATGCGCGGGTCTTCGTCCTCCGGCAGCTTGAAGTCGTTGTCGACGTAGCGCTTGTAGAGGGCAGGGTCGCGCCGCAGCGCCTCTTCGGCGTCCACCCGCATGCTGCGGAACTTGAAAAGGCGAAAGGTCTCCCCTCCGACGCCCAGACGCTGCTGCGCGAAGAGCACGGGCCCGGGGTCGACCACCTTCAGCAGCGCGGCGACCACGGCCATGACCGGCGCGAAGACCAGCAGCGCGCCGGTGGCGATGGCCACGTCGGCGATGCGCTTCGCCGTCGCGCCCACCTCGTCCTTCGGCATCGGTCCCCACGAGAGCATGGGGATGCCCTCGAACTCCGTGACGCGCCCCCGGACGCCATGGGGCCCGCCCTCGAGCGTGGACACCATGGACACGACGCGCCCGCGCTCCGTGAGCGTCTGCACGACAGGCGCGAGGGTCGCCAGCTCATGGGCGCCACCGACCACGAACACCTCGTCCACCGGGTGGGCGATCAGCACCTCGTCGAGCGCCGCCAGGTCGCCCAGCACCGGCAGGCTGCCGACCCGGTCGGGACGGTCACCGTCGCCGCTCCAGACCACACCTACGGCCTCGTAGCCCGCGTCGGCCGCGTCGTGCAGCGCCTGCCCGAACCAGGAGGCCGGCTGACCCGCGGCCACCAGGAGCGCGTGTCGGCGAAACTGCGAGCTGGCGCTCAGCCGTCGGACGAAGCCGCGCATGAACAGGTCTTTGGCCAGCAGCAGCAGGGCTCCGACCACGAAGTAGTAGCCGAAGAAGAGGCGACTGACGGTGGCGAGCTTGACCGTGAACACGGCGGCCGACGTGGCGAGCACGGCCCAGGCCAGCCCGCGCACGTGGAGCAAGAGCAGCCGCAGCAGCGTCCCGCGGTGGGGCACGAGATAGCCGCGCGCGTTGCGCAGCCCCCAGGTCCATGCAGCCGCGCTCACGCCCAGCAAGAGGGCGTAGTCGGTGCCGTAGACGTCGCGCCAGCGCCACGGGGTCGCCGGGATGTCGCTCAGCAGCGGCAGCGCGTCGTGGGCGCGACGCAGCACAAACGCGAGGCCGAACGCGGTCCCAGCGCACAGGAGGTCGAGCAGCGTGTGAGACCCGCGCAGGGTGCGCGCGCGCTCCTTGAACATGTGATCTCCATGAGGTGCCCAGCGCGGGCGCGTCAGGGTAGAGGTGCGCGGCAGGGCCTTCAAGGCGGACGTGCGCAGGCGTGTATGCTTGCGCCCATGGTGGACCGGCGGTGGCGATGGGCGGGCGTGTTGGTGTGCGTGGTGACCGCGGTGTCGCAGCTGTCGACCGCGACGGAGCGGCTCCATCGGCCTGTGTGGGTGCCAGGGGCGAGCGTGGCGCTGAGCCGCGACGTCGGTGGGTGGCTCGGGTCTCCGGCCACGACGCTGGCGACCCGAGGCGCGTCGCTCGGGCTCCGGGGCGCGTTGGGCGGGGCGTCGCGTGACGACGAGCGCGGCGCCGGCTGGGCGTTGACGGGGGCGCTGCCGCTCGGGCCGATTCAGCTGGGGGTCGCCATGGTCCACGGGGTCGACCCGGCGCCGCTGGCCGAGCCGACGCCCGCCCTGGCGCCCTCGCAGTGGGTCCTGGGGCTCGCCGGTCGCCTGGACGGCTGGTTTGACCTGGGGGCCGCGCTGCACGTTCAACAGGACCTCACGAGCGACCTCGGCGCGCTCACGACCCTGGATCTCGGGGTCCGCGCCGCGCCGTGGCGCTGGCTCTCGGTCGGCGTGCACGTCCGCGACCTGCTCGGTGGCACGCTCTTTCGCTATCCGCCGAGCGCCGCCGTGATCGCGGGGCCGCTGGTGCAGGTCGGCGCGGCGCTGCACCTCTTCGACCGCCAGGTGCAGCTGGCGGTCGACCTTCGCTGGCCCAACGCCGGCGACGTGGACATGGCGTCGCTGCAGGCGTCGTGGCGACGTCCGTCTGGCAGCGTCGTCGGGGTGCAGCTGCGGTGGGGGCTCGTCGACGCGGTGGGCGGCGGCCTGCGCGACACCCGCGCGGTCGCCTTTGTCCGTCTGCCGGCGCGGGGCCTGTGGGGAGACGCCGCCTTGCGGCTGGACCGGACGACGGGCAACCACGCCGGCGCGGACGTGGGCGTGGCGTGGACCCACGCTCCGCCGCGCGGGTTCTGGGCGGACCTGGGCCGCCGGTGGCGCCGACGGCGCCGCGTCCAGGCGGCGCGACGGACGAGCGCGGGGCACCTGACGCACATCGCGCGGCGTCAGGCGCGCGGCTGGGAAGGGCCGCTGGCCGGGGCGGAGCAGCGCGCCGCGGCCGCCGTTGCGCGCGCCTACCTGCGCATCGCCGCGGCCTTTGCCCAGGAGGACACGGCGGCGCTCTGCGCCGCGTTCGCCCCGCAGGTGCGCCTCGACGTGACCTCAGCGAACCCAGCGGTGCAGGGCACGCTCGCCACGTCACGGGCGCTGGCGTGTGCCGCGCTCCGACAACCCGGGTCGCTCTGGGCGCGCTACCTGCGAGAGCTCGGCCCGGCCGCCGTCCACGCCGACGCGCCCACCTATGTCGGCCGGCTCTTCGCCATGCACGGCAGCCCCTACGAGTGGGTGCCGCGGGCGCAGGAGCGCGCCTACCGGCTGGCCATGCGCAAGGCCAGTCGGCGCTGTCACACGTGGCGGGTGCTGCCGGTGCGCCGCGTCGCCGAGGGTCGCCGCGTGGTCGATGTGGTGGTGCTGTGCGAGGGCGTGCGCGACTTCGTGATGCAGCTGGAGGGCAGCACGGGGGCTGGCTATCGGCTGCGCAAGCTGCTGCTCGAACGCTAGGTGTGTGCCATGGGCGTCGGTGGCTTCGTCGCGCTGGCACGTCGTCCCGCGCCTCCGCGCTGGGCCAGGGCCCGTCCCGCGCACCTGACAAGCCACGGGGCTCGGCCGGCGCGCGAAGCCCATCTGAGCTCTCATGCGCGCTCCTGTCGGCCGGCGCGCGCGCTACCAGCTGACGCCGTAGCGCAGCGAGAACGCGGGCAGCAAGGCGTAGTCAGCGGTGGCGGGATAAGCGTCGCCGAGCAGGAGCAGCGCGCCGACCTCGAGCCGCAGCAGACGGTCCCGGCCTGGACCGTGGCGCCACGTTGCGCCGCCGCCGGCGCCCCACCACACCGCCCGGACGGCGCGGTCGGCGGCGAAGAGGCCCCGGCCCGAGCCGAGGGCCACAGACGTCGGCGAGAGCCGCGCGTCGCTCGGGCCGCCGGCGTTGCCCAGCGCGGCGGTCCACAGGTCGAGCGTGACGGGGCCGAGGCGATGCGGCGCGCCGTGCACACCGATCCGCCAGCTGAAGCCGCCGCTGTCGACAGCGGTGCCGACGCCGACCGAGACGCTGCGCTCGCCACCGAGCAGGGCGTCGACGCAGACCAGCAGCCCGACCGGGAAGGCGACCCCTGCGGTGACATCGAGGGGGACCTCGCCGGTGCGCGACGCCGCTGAGGTGACGTCGGTGTCCGCGTTGCCGTTGCGGAGCGAGGGCGGGGCCGGGAGCACGCAGAGCCCGTCCTGACAGCTGCGCTCAATGGGGCAGTGCAGGTCTTCGGTGCAGGCCCGCCGGACGCAGCGGTGGCCCCGGCACAGCCGGCCGGCGGCGCAGTCGGCGCTCGCCTCGCATTGGACGACGACGCAGCGGTGGGCGCGGCACAGGCGGGTGCCGAGGCAGTCGCCGTCCTGGTTGCAGGGGCCGGCGCTGGCGTGAAAGGGCGGCGCCGCGCGGATCGGGGTCGCGGACGCCGTGTAGAGCAGGGCCGCGGCCGCGGCGAGTCCGACCGCCAGGGCGCGCGGGCGATGGCCTTGCGGCGGAGGGCTGGCAGTCTTCGGACCCATGCCGGCCAGCCTACGGCGTGCCAGAGGCGGTGCAAAGCGCCGAAGAACGCGCCGCAAGACGCCTCGCCGCATCCACAGGCCGAACGAGACGCCTGACGGCGAGGCGACCCACGAGCCGCAGCCCCGGGATCCCGCCGTGGCCCTCGGTTAGCGCAGAACGACCCGGCTCACCAGGTCGCGCGTCATGTTCTTCTGATGCGCCTCGTTCGTCCCACCACCAATCTCCAGCAGCTTCGCGTCACGCCACAGGCGCTCGACCTTGTATTCGGCCACGTAGCCGAAGCCGCCCAGCACCTGAATCGCGCGGTCGGCCACGTTCTTCGCCATGGTCGAGCAGTAGAGCTTCACCCCGTCGCTGTCGATGCGGTTGCCGAAGCTGTCCAGCGCCATGTTCGCCGCCGTGGCGTACACGTAGCTCCGCCCGGCCATGTACTCCGCGTACGACTCCGCGATGTGCCGCTGAATCTGGCCAAAGCGGTTGATCGGCTGCCCGAAGGCCTGCCGCTCGTTGGCGTAGCGGTTCATGATCTCCACGCTGCGCCGCGCGATGCCCAGGCTCATGGCGGCCAGGGTCAGGCGCTCCAGCTCCAGGTTGCGCATCATCGACCGCACCGCGTTGCCCTCGCTGCCCACGAGGTTGGCCGCGGGCACCCGCACGTCCTCGAACACCAGCTCGGCCGTCGTCGACGCCCGCATGCCCAGCTTGCCTTTGATCTTCTGCCCGAGCTTGAAGCCAGGCATGCCCTTCTCCACCAGGAAGAGGCTCAGCGCCTTGGCGCCCTTGCCCCCGGTCCGCGCGTAGACCAGGAACACGTCGCCGAGGTCCGTGTCCGTGACGGCGCCGTTGGTGATCCACATCTTGGCGCCGTTCAGCACCCAGTCGTCCCCGTCCCGCACCGCTGTGGTGCTCATGCCCAGCACGTCGGTCCCGGCGCCGGGCTCGCTCATGCACATGCCGCCGATCTTCTTCCCGCTGCAGGCGTCCGGCAGCAGGCGGGCTCGCTGCTCGTCGTTGCCGTTGAGCGCCAGGTTGTTCACGAAGAGCATGCTGTGGGCGAGGTAGGCCAGGCAGAAGCCGGGGTCCGCCGCCGACAGCTCCTCGTGCACGATCACCGCCGCAGCGGCGTCCATCCCGGAGCCGCCGAAGCGCTCGGGGACCGTGATGCCCAGCAGCCCGAGGTCGCCGAGCTTGCGGAAGAGCGGGATGTTGAATCGCTCGGCGTGATCGTGGGCCTCCGCCTGCGGATCGACCTCTTTCTCGGCGAACTCACGCACCATCGCGCGCAGGGCCTGATGCTCTTCGGTGGGGTTGAACAGATCGCTCATCGGGGCCTCCAGGCTGCGGGTCGTCGGGGTCTATCACACGGCGTGAGGCCGCGGAAGCAGGGCGCGTCGGCGCACCGGCGCTATGTTGTACCCTCCCCACGACGCCCTGACCGGCCCCTGAGCGCGCCACCGGACCGACCCATGCCCACCGCCACCGCCACCGACCTCCTCCTCCTCCTGCAGCGGGCTGCGGCGGCCCGCGATCCCGACGTCCGCGCCGACACCCTCGACGAGGCGATGCGCTCCGGCCTGCCCGCGGCCGCGTCCGATGTCGTCGCGCTGGCCCACACCGCCGAGCAGCGTGCGGCTGTGTTGATGTGGATGCGGCTCTTCCCAGGTGCCGCCGACCTCGCGTTCATCGCCGCGTGTCAGGC
Source organism: bacterium (assembly GCA_030425545.1). Classification (GTDB taxonomy): domain Bacteria; phylum Myxococcota_A; class UBA9042; order UBA9042; family UBA9042; genus UBA9042. The sequence goes on from JAUIAC010000003.1 coordinate 27,812, forward strand.
CGCCGAGACCCCCGCGGTCCGCGCCGCCGCCGCGTCGGCGCTGCAGCTGGTCCCCCTCGACGCCGCCGCCGGGCGATATCAGCAGGCGTTGCGCGACCCCGACGTGTCGGTGCGCGTACGCGCCGTGCGAACCCTCGGAGAGCGCCGCGAGCCCGCCGCGTCGCCGCTGTTGACCGGCGCGCTCGCCGACCCAGACGAGGGCGTGCGTTCCTGGGCGACGTGGGCGTTGGAGCGCTGCCAGTGAGCTCGCGCGGTCGCCCCGACAGCCGCGCCCCCGACGCGGGTCGCCCCCAGCCTGCCTCCGGATCAGCCCACGCGCCGACGCCGCGGTCTCGGTGGCAGCTCCCCAACCTCGGCCTCGGGCTGGGGCTGCGGCCGGAGCACGTCCACGACATCCTCGACACCCAACCCGACGTGGGTTGGTTCGAGGTCATCACGGAGAACGTGCTGCACCACGAGGGCTGGTTCAGGTCTGCCGTCGACGCGGTCCGCGAGCGCTATCCCGTGGTGCTCCACGGCGTGTCGCTGTCCATCGGTTCGAGCGACCCCCTCCCGCTGGCCTACCTGCGCGCGGTGAAGACGCTGGCCGACGAGCTCGAGGTGGCCTGGGTGAGCGATCACGTCTGCTGGACCGGCGTCGGTGGCCGCAACAGCCACGACCTGCTCCCCGTGCCCTACGACGAGCGCAGCCTGCGGTGGATCGTCGACCGCGTCCGCCAGGTCCAGGAGATCCTGGAGCGGCCGATCATGCTCGAGAACCCGTCGAGCTACCTTGGCTTCACCGGCTCGACCCTGACCGAGTGGGACTTTCACGCGCGGCTGGCGAGGGAGGCGGACTGCGGTCTCCTGCTCGACGTCAACAACGTCTTTGTCAGCAGCGTGAACCATGGCTTCGACCCGGGCGCGTGGCTGGCCGCGGTGCCGTGGGACCGCGTCGCGCACCTGCATGTCGCCGGACACTCCGACCTGGGGACCCACCTGCTCGACACGCACATCGGCCCGGTCTGCGACGCGGTGTGGCAGCTGCTTGGCCGGGCGCTGCAGGCGGGGGGGCCGCGGCCGGTGATGCTCGAGTGGGACGACGAGATCCCCGCGTTCGCCGAGGTGTGGCAGGAGGCGCAGCGCGCTCAAGCCGCTCTGGACGCTGTTGATTCTTGGTCGGGCCGGTCGACAATGGACCATGTCTCACAGCGAGACATTGGCTCCAAGGGCCCGCCGCTGTCGCGTGGCCGGGACAGGCAGGGCGCCGACCAAACGCAGGCTGAGCTCGCGCAGGCGCAGACCTGGCTTTTTGACCTGGTCTCGGGGCAGCCCAACGCCGACACGCGCCGCATCGCCAGCGAGGTCACGCCCACCCGCCGGCTCACGGCCGCGGAGCGGGTCGACATCTATCGCGACATGATCCGCGTCCGCTTCCTGGAGGCCATGGAGCTTGATTTTGTCGCCGTCCAGCGCGCGCTCGGGGAGGAGCGCTTCGCCGCGCTCGTGGCCCGCTACCTGCGTCAGCACCCGTCGCAGCACTGGGCGCTGGAACAGCTGGGCGCGGCCTTCCCCGGCTGGCTGCGGTCCCAGGCGGACGAGGGTGTCGACCCGGCGTGGATCGCCGACGCGGCGACGCTGGAGTGGGCGCTCGTTCGTGCAGGCTGGCCGCCCGAACAGCCGGTCTTCGACACCGCGGCGCTCGCCGCCGTGCCACCGGAGTCCCAGGGCCAGATTCGCCTGCAGGCGGCTGCGACCACCGAGCTCTGGGACGTGTCCACGCCGGCCTTCGACGCCGTCGCCCGAGCGTGGGGCCACGCGGCCGCGGACACGCCGGCGGCGTCGGGGTCACCGGCGCCGTCCACCGCCACCCACGGAGACGTGGGGAACGCTGTGACAGCCCTCGTCTATCGCGACGGCTGGCAGGTCAAGCTCCGCGCCCTCCCCGCGACCGAGGCTGCGGTGTTGCGGCCGCTGGTCGCCGGCGCCTCGCTCGCCGCCGCGCTCGAGGCCGCCGCGGCCGCGCACGACATCGACGTCATCATCGCGTCGCTGGGCAGCTGGACCCAGCGCTGGGCGCGTGAGCGTGTGTTGACCGGCCTGGCCAGCCGCCCTGCGACGCGCACCGCATGACGCGCCGCGCGCGGGCATTGACGCGCTGTGTCATAGCGTGACACTGCCGCAGCGGCGCCCGTCCCTACGGAGGCGATCGGCGGAAAATCAAGCTGTTCGAGGCAAGAGAGGCCCGCGGGGCCAGCGCGCGAAGGCGCGGCAACCGTGTGTCGCACTGTGACACCCGGCCCCCAGCGCCCGATTGGGCCGCGGTGTCGGGCCTTGGTGTCGCAGGGCGAGACACCACTGTCATGGAACAAGGGGGCAGAGCCGCAGGGGGTGGTCTGAGTTCAAAAATAATAACCAATAATAGCATATGGTTAAGAGAAAGTGGACAAATCTGGGGAACAATGGCCCGGGTGTTGCAATTACAACCAGGCAACAACGGAGCAAGCATCATTCCCATGAGTTCCTTCAATCCCGCACTGATATCCTCACACCCCTCCACCGCTCCCGCGGTGGCCTGTCCACTTCGTCGGCTAGAGTCACGGTGACCTGCCCGCTGCGCATCGTTGGGAAGTGCGCAGCCGGACATCACTGGATGACACCGTAACGCTCTGCCGGCGCCTACCTCGACCAACTCTTGCTTCCAAAGGGCAGCGGCCCCGAGTCACCTCGGGGCCGCTCTCCCTTTTGGACCCGCCGCCTGAGCGCACGGACCAGCTGTCTCAGGGACCGACGCAGCCTGGGCCAGCCGTCTTGCTCCACGTGACGCCTGGCAGGGTCAGCTTGAAGCCCTTGATCTGGTCGGTCGCCACAGCGCCGCTGCCCTCGCTCAGCTCGAACTGCCACGTCCCGACCGGCTCCAGGGTCGTGGGCGGCACGAACGCGGCGCCGTAGCGCATCTCGGGTGACCAGCGCAGGGCCGCCAGCTCCGCGTCGAGGGGATGGGTCTTCCCGTCATACTGGTCGCCGAAACGCAGCGGACAGCTGGCCGACCAGCCGCTACCGACGCCCGAAAAGGAGCGCGCCAGCGCGCCGTCGACAAAGAGCGAGCCTGTGCCGTCGCCATGGGCCTGCAGGGCGAAGTGCTGCCACACACCGGCGCGCCACACCACCTTGCTCGGGCTCGCCTTCTCCCCAGCGCCGCCGAGCTTCGACTGGTCCAACCCGGCCGCCCCCACACCCACGCGCCACGCCAGCGAGGGCTTCATCGAGGCACAGCCAGCGCCCGTGCCGGGCTCGTCCACCGCGACCAGGGCGCCAAAGCCGGACGTCGGCAGCGCCTTGACCCGCGCCCACCCCTCCAGGGTCCAGGCGCCGGTGTCGTAGTGCGCGGTGTTCTTGCCGAGGAGGCCCGCGGGCTTGGTCCAGGCCACGCTGGTGCAGTCCGGCGCGACGTTGGGCGCGCAGAGCACGTTGCACTTCTTGGGCCAGGCGCCGTTGGCCATGCCGTTGTCACAGGCCTCCCACCGGGCCGCCTGGCCGTCGCCACAGGTCGCCGAGCTGGCCAGGTCGCCGTAGCACTGGTCCGCGATGAAGTCGCCCGCCAGCAGCTTGGTCGCCACGCTGTGGCCGCTGTCGTCGCTGGTCAGCCCGAGCGGGCTGTCGAAGCGCCACAGACCCCGGGTCGCTGCGTCGGGCAGCAGGCGCCGCCGCGGCGTGAACGACGCGCCGTAGCGCGCGCCGGCGCTGACGCGCACCTCGTCGAGCCGCCCCGGCAGCCGGTTCGCGGCGATGGGCGTCTCCTTCTTGAACACGCAGCCCTGGCCGGTGCCCTTGGCGCCGCCGCCGAGGAAGAGCACCTCCTTGTCGATCTGCCAGCCGGGCAGGGCCGCGGGCAGCTGCGCCGACGCCGAGGCCTCCAGCTTGCCGTCGACGTAGACCCGCAGCGGCGCACCCTGCGCGAAGCCAGCGACCGCGGCCACGTGGTACCAGACGCCCGCCTTGACGGTGGTCTTCGCGAAGAGCGGCGGCAGCGGGAAGCGCACCAGCCCGAAGCGTGTGCCGTTCGTCGTCTGCGACACCATCAGCGAGAAGATCCCACACGACGCGCCGAGGAGCTCGAAGGTCCCCGTGGTGTCGTCCACCCGCACCCAGGCCTCGAGCGTCATCGTGCACGTGGGGCACACCGTGTCGGCGGCCCACTCGGGGAAGCCCGCCGTCTGCATCGCGCCCTGGCCGTTGACGTGGAAGCTCCGCTGCAGCCGGCACCCCTCGCACCCGTCACACGCGGCGCCGTTCTTGTCGTCGCAGGTCTCGAGCGCGGTGTCGACCTGCCCGTCGCCGCACACCGCCGCCGCTGCGCTGCGCCCGAGGCAGCTGTCCTTCCCGAGCAGCGCGCCCTTCAGGGTCAGGTCCAGGCCCTGCGGTCCAGCGTCCTTGGCGTCGCCGTCGAAGCGCCACAGCGCCACCGTGGTGGGGTCCGGCGAGGTGGTGCGCGCCGGGACGAAGGCGCCCCCGTGCAGCGCGGCGCGGGCCACGTGTACCTCGTCGATCTGGCCCTTGAACTCGCCGCCCTTGGCGTCCCAGTAGGTGCGCCCCACGGTCACACCGGCCCCGGGCACGTCGAAGCGCGGCTTGAAGAGCTTGCCACCGCCGGCGGGCAGGCCCCCGACGTAGAGCCGCACCGTGTCGCCCACGACCACCGCCGCGACGTGCGCCCACTGATTCGCAGGCACGACCTTGGCCTTTCCCCCCACCTTGGCCGCGATGAACTCGGGCCCCAGCGGCGACACGTGGCTGAAGAGCAGCTGCCCGCCGCTCAGCGAGAGCGTGAAGGTGCTCGCCCCCAGCGCCTTGCTCGCCTTGGACACGATGGTCAGCTCGGCGAAGACCGTGGTCGGCCGCACCCAGGCCTCCACCGTCAGGTCGCCCACCAGGCCAAAGGGGCCGGCGAGCCCGTCTTTTCCGGGCGTTGGCGCCGCCACCTGAGCGTAGGCGGCCCCGTCCAAGCTCAGGTTGCCCCGCGGCTGGCACGCCTCGCACCCGTCGCACACCGCGCCGTTGCCGTCGTCACAAGCCTCGCCCTTGCCCACGTAGCCGTCGCCGCAGGAGGGCACCACGCACTTCTTCGCCACGCAGTGCTTGCCCCCGCCGCAGCTCGCGCCGTCCTTCACGCCCTCGAACACGCACCCCTTGCTCCCGCAGCTGTCGTCGGTGCACGGGTTGCCGTCGTCGCACACCAGCTTCGTCCCGACGCAGCTGCCGCCCTTGCAGCCGTCCTGTCCCGTACACGGGTCACCGTCGTCGCACGACTTGCCCACCTCGGGCACCTGCTCGCAGCCACTCGCGGCGTTGCAGCTGTCCTTCGTGCACACCTTGCCGTCGTCGCAGTCGAGCGCCTTGCCGGCCACGCACTTGCCCGCCTGGCAGGCGTCGCCGGCCGTGCACTTGCTCTGGTCCGCGTCGCAGGGCTTGCCGTCCTGCGGGCCGCTGACATGGCTGCACGCCCCGGTCTTGGGGTCGCACGCGTCCACCGTACACACCTCGCCGTCGTCGCAGGACTTGCTGGCGCCCGCCGTGCACAGCCCGTTCTTGCAGCTGTCTCCCACGGTGCAGGCGTCTCCGTCTTTGTCACACGGCGCGATGTTGTTGGCGCTCTGGCAGCCCTTGCTCGGGTCGCAGCTGTCGTTGGTGCAGGGGTTCTTGTCGTCACAGTCCACCTTGGCGCCGGGCGCGCACACCCCAGCCTTGCAGACGTCGCCGACCGTGCAGACGGACCCGTCGGCGTCGCAGGCCTTGTTGTCCTGGGCCGGCACCGAGCCGCACTTGCCCGTCTTCGCGTCGCAGGCCGTCTTGGCGCATGTGGTGTCCTTGCTGGTGTCGCAGGTCACCACCGACTTCGGGTCGATCTTGCACACGAAGGGGGCCTTGGCCTTGTCGCAGTAGAGCGTCCCGTTGCAGAGGTCACCGTCTTCCTTCGCGGCGCACTGGGCGTCGGTCGTGCACGCGCACACGTTGCCACCCGGCTTGCAGCCGCCCTTGTCGCACGCGTCGCCGTTGGTGCACGGGTTGCCGTCTTCACAGGGGCCCGCCTTGGGCGTGTTGGTGCACCCCGCCGTGGTGTCGCTGCCCGGCGCCTTCGGGTCGCACCCGTCGGTGGTGCAGGGCTCGCTGTCGTCACAGGTGACGCTGACGTCGATCGACAGCCCCACGCACGCGCCGTTGCCGTCGCACAGGTCGTTCGCTGTGCAGGCGTTGCTGTCGTCACAGGGCTTCTTGTGGGGCGTGTAGACGCAGCCCTTGAGCTTGTCGCACGCGTCGGTCGTGCACGGGTTGGCGTCGTCGCAGGGCACGACCTGGCCCAGGCAGCCGCCCTTGGCGTCACAGGCGTCGGCCGACGTGCACGCGTCACCGTCGTCGCAGGCCCCCGCCACCGGCGTGTGACTGCACTGCGTCCCACCTTGGATGCAGGCGTCGGTCGTACACACGTTGTCGTCGTCGCACAGCCCCTCGTCCGTGGCGCCGTTGCAGTCGTTGTCGAGCCCGTCGCAGAGCTCACTCACCGCAGGTGGTGCGGTGCAGTCCCCCAGCGCGCCAGCGCTCGTGCAGGTGCGGCTGCCGGGGCAGGTCCCCAGCTCGCCGACCGCCTGACACACGGTCGACAGCTTCAGCGTGGCCGACCGCGGTGAACACGGGCACGCCAGGTCCTTGCGAACACAGGCTCTCCGCGCCTCGCCCGCGTGGGTCTTGCCGTCGTTGCAGACGAAGTCGCCAGGGCAGTCCGCGTCCACCGCGCAGGTCGACCCACAGAAGCTGCCTTCGGTCGTGCCGTAGCGCATGCAGTACGAGCCGTGGTCGCCCAGGGCCTCCTGGCACGTGGAGTCGGCGCTGCACGGCGCGCACAGGAAGCCCCACTTGGGCACGCAGAGCTGCACGGCGTCCGCCCCACCGGTGCTCACCGTCTGGCAGTCGAAGCCGTCGGGACACGCGTCCACGCAGGTCTTGGCGCACTGCTTGCCGGCCGGCGTGTGGATGCACAGGTTGTTGTCGCAGTCGTCCGACGCGTCACAGGGGCAGCCGGCGCCTCCCGGGCACAGCGCCGCGGTGTCTGGCGCCCCGGCGTCGTCGCTCGTGGTGTCTGGCGACGTCGTGTCGACCTGCCCCACGTCCTCGCTCGCGTCGGTGGACACGTCCGTCGCGCCCTGGCCACCGGGGGGCCCCTCGCCGCAGGCCACCAGACACGCACACAACGCCAGGACTCCGAAGCCAGTTCTCATCGATGGGTCCCCTCAGCTTGGCGGCTGCGCGGTCGCGGCGCCGGGCGCCGGCCACGTCATCGTAATTCTGCCTGAAACTGCGTCAAAGTACGCGCCCGGAGCGGCTTGGCCGGCCACGGGCCCGCGCGACGGGCGCCCGGGAACACGGGGCGAGGTGCTCCAGCTTCAAGCGCGGAGCACCCGCCGGCGCATTGGCCGGCCTGCTGGGGGACGCGGCGCGGTTGCGCACAAGCGTCGGACCCGGCCCGCAGGGCAGGGCGTCGGCGAGCGGAGCGTGAGGGCGCTGGGAGATCTGCTAGTCGTCCGCGGGGTCGGGGATGACGTCCATCTCCAAGGTCGGGACGTTGAAGATGTCCTCGGCGTTGAGCGCGTCGTCAGCGGTGACCGCCGCCGCCACCGGCGGACGAACCACGGCGAGGTAGGGCGCGGTGGGCATCTCGTTCGGCGGCGTCTCCGGCATCAACGCCGCTCCGACGGGCTGAACGGCGCCTTGGCCGACGTCCCCCGCCGGCAAGCTTGCGGCGCTGCGCGGGGGGGCGTCCCCTTCTGCCGCCGCTTCGCTCGCGGCGGTCGACTCGGCCGCGACCGGCGCGGCGCCGACGTCCATGCTCGGCGGACGGGCCTCGACCCGTGTGCGCGCGAAGGGCGACTCGGCCTTCGGCGGCCGCGACGAGCGCCCCGTGATCTTCTGGGCCGACCGGGGGTCGTCGCCCCGCGGCTTGGGGCCGTCCACTCGGGTCGCTTTGAGCTGCGCGCTCGGCGGACGGCGCGCGGCCCGAGCGGCGTCCGCTACCTCGGCCGCACCGGGCACCCCCGCTGGGGGGGTGTCGGCGTGCGCGCGGCTCGCGCCCTGCGGGCCCATCCCGAGCGCCAGCGGTGACGCGGGGACGGTCTCCGCGACGATGCCCGGCGGCAGCGTGTTGGCCACGCCGGGCGGCAACGGAATCGGCGCGCCCTTGCTGTCGGTCCCGGGCGGCGGCGGGATCGGCGCGCCCTTGCTGTCGAGGCTCGACGGCGCGGCTGGGCTCGCGGCCACCGCCGCGCCGGGCGGCATCGGAATCGGCGCGCCCTTGCTGTCCGTGCCGGCCGCTGGAGGGCTCACGGCCTGCAGGTGCGGGTCCGTCGCCATGTCGATGATCATCGCAGGGGGCACCACCGGCATCGCGTCCGGGGTGTCGCCGTCGTGAGGGACCTCTCGCAGCTGGTCGAGGGCGGCTGTCTCGTAGGCGGGCAGCGTCTCCTGGTCCCAGTTGCCGTCGTCGACGCCGATCTCGAAGCCCGGGCTGGTGTCCTCGAACACCTCCTCGGACTCGGTCTCGCGCACGTTGGCGCCGCCACCGTCGAGGATGCGGAGCATGACGATCGTGATGTTGTCTTTGCCGCCCTTGGCGAGCGCGGCCTGCAGCAGGTGGTTCACGCCGGCCTGCAGGTCCGTGGCCCCCAGCTCCATCTCGGTCTGGATGCGATCGTCCGGCACCAGATCGGTGAGGCCGTCGGTGCACAGCAACATGATGTCGCCGCCGCGCATGTCGAACACATGCACGTCGGGCTGTACCGAGTCGCGCAGCCCGACGGCGCGCACGATCACGTTCTTCCCCTTGAAGTTGCGGAGCTGCTCCTCCGTCATGTTCCGGGTTTTCTTGTAGTGATTCAGCAGGCTGTGGTCGTCGGTGAGCTGCTCGAGCGCCCCGGCGCGGAGGCGGTAGATGCGGCTGTCGCCCACGTGGACGCCGCCGATGCCGTCACGACCGGCGAAGAGCGCGACCACCGTGGTGCCCATGCCCTTGTGCCTGGGGTCGGACACCGCCGCTTCGTGCACCTTGCGGTTCGCCATGCGAACGGCGCTGTCGAGCACGCGGGTCTCCACCGTGGTGGCGGTGGGCGAGTTGTAGGGCCAGCGGAAGTTGGGCGCGTGAATCGTCTCGGTCGCGAACTCGACGATGGCGTCGGCAGCGATGCGACTCGCGAGCTCACCGGAGGCGTGACCGCCCATGCCGTCGCACACGACGTACAGGCCCGCGTCTTCCACGATGCGGAAGGCGTCCTCGTTGTTCTTACGCTCAAGCCCGACATCCGTCACCCCATAGGAGACGATGTGAAAGCCCTCGTGCGTGGATGTCGCTTCAGTGTCCATCAAGACTCGCGATCAGAAGTGAAATTCCAGTAACAGGGGGGCACGGGGGCGTCAAGGAAGCGGCGGCTTCTGCGGCGCAGATAGACAGGTCACTTACGAAATCAGCCCGAGTCGCCGCATCTCGGTCTGGACGCGTGCCGTCGCTCGCTCGCTCGCCGTCAGCAGCGGCAGCCGGACATGGGCCTCGCACACGCCGAGCGCGTGCATCGCCGCCTTGGCCGGCTGCGGGTTGGCCTCGCAGAAGAGCGCCTCGATGAGGCTGCGCAGCCTCACCTGCCCGCGCGCCGCCGCGTCCACCTTGCCGGCGCGAAAGTCGCGATAGAGCGCGCTGGTCAAGGCTGGCGCGCAGTTGGACACCACGGACACCACACCCCGTCCGCCCACGGCGTACATCGGGACGCACAGGCCGTCGTCGCCGCTCAGCACCGCGAAGGTGCCCTCGGTCAGCTCGATGATGCGCTGCACCTGGTCGAGGTCCCCCGACGCCTCCTTGATCCCCACCGTGTTGGGGTGGGCGGCCAGGGCTGCGGTGGTCTCCGGGGCCATGTTGGCGACCGTGCGCCCGGGCACGTTGTAGAGCATCACCGGCACGGCGACCGCGTCGAGCACGGCGCGAAAGTGGGCCAGCAGGCCGGCCTGCGTCGGCTTGTTGTAGTAGGGGACCACCACGAGCGCGGCGTCGACCCCGAGGTCCTTCGCAGCCTGGGTCGTGGCGATGGTGGCCGCCGTGTTGTTGGACCCGGATCCGGCGATGACCGGCACCCGACCGCGAGCGACGCGGATGGTCTCCGACACCACGGTGCGCCACTCCTCGTGCGTGAGCGTCGCCGCCTCGCCCGTGGTCCCGCAGGCCACGAGCCCGTCGACCCCACCGGCGATCTGCTGCTCCACCAGGCGCTCCAACCCCTCGATGTCCAGCGTGCGCGCGGCGTCGCCTTTCATCGGCGTCACCAGCGCGGTGTAGGTTCCTTCAAAGGCGCTCATGTCCTCTCCTCTCACGATTGCGGCGGCTCGGCCTCGACGTCCCAGGGGCGCGTGGTGAGCCATCCGAGGGTCTTTGGGCGTGGGGCGGTCGGGCCGGCTCTTGGCGGGGGGCGCGGCGTGGGTGGGCTCGCTCCGCGCGTAGGGCGTGTGCGAGCGCGCGGAGAACCCCCGCGTGGGACTCCTTTTGCCTCGCAGTGCGCAGGAATGCGAGCCCCTCGCGCGTCGCGGGGAGCCCTGCCCACGACCACGCGCTCGCCTCACGGAGGCGGGCTTCCTTGTGATGCAGGTACTTACGCAGCACGCGCCGCGCCGCTGTGACGTCGTGTGAGCGTGCCGACGTCGCCGTCGCCGCGAGGCCAAGCGCCCGTAGCGCCACCCGACGCGCCACGGTTGGAGCCTGGCGGGTCGCCACGAGCCGGCGCGCCAGCGCGCTGGACCCGCGAACGCCGTGACGGGCCAAGAGCCACACCGCCTTGGCGGCGCGCTCTGTGCGGAGTCGATCGTGCCGCGCGACGACGTCGAGACAGCGCAGGGCTGCCGCGTCGAGGTGGCGCGGTCGAGTGGTGGCGTCCGGCGCGTTGAGCAGGGCACCCACCCCGGTGCGCGCCAGGCAGGGGAGCGGTGTGCGGGGCGCCGTTGCGCTCCCCGCCTGGGCGGTGGTCGCCCAGAGCGGCGCCACGGCGACGACCCACAGCCAGGCTCGTGGGAACGCCGAGGGGGTCGTCGGTCGCGTCACCCGACAGGCCTCGCGGGTCACGGGCGGCCCGCGCCGGACGCGCGCACGGCCCGCTCGCCCCGTGGCGTCCGCGCGGCGCTCGCACCGGGAGGGGTCGACCCGCCCTTCTTCCCGGCTGCCGTCGCCGGTGCGGCGCGCTTGCCCTTCTTGGGCGCCGGCGCCGACGCCGGTGGCACGGCCTTGGCCAGGTGCGCGGACAGCGCGCGACCCTCGAGGCGGAAGGTCGCATAGGCGGCCTCTCGCAGCCGCGTGGCCAGCACCCCGCTGACCCGCCCCGCCCGCTCTCTGGCGGAGACGTCGGCGACAAAGCGGCGCACGGACACCGCGGCGCGCGCCAGCGCCGTCACGGTCAATGGACCCTCGACGCCGAGGAGGCGAGCCACGTCGGTGTTGTCTTGATGGGTCCGGAGCACGGTCAGCGACGACGCGTCGTCGCCAGCGCGCAACGTCCACACCGCCAGGGCCTTGGCGATTCGCGAGCGCCCTGCGAGCGCCGCCAGCAACATCGGCCGCACGCTCGAGGTCGGCAAGCGGGCCACGCGGCTGCGCGCGATGCGGTCCAAGGCTTCGGTCACGCCCTCGTCGGCCACCGCCGCGTCGCCGTACGCGTTGTCGTCGGCCAGCCCCTGCAGCACCAGGCGCAGCCCGCGCTCGCCTCGGTATTGGAGCAGATGGTCCGCCGCCCACCACCGGTCGTCGGGATCAGGGCTGGCCAGCAGCGACTCGAAGTGGCCCAGCAGGATCCGGAAGTCGCGCGCGAGCACGGTCTGGGGCTGCGCGCCGGCGCGGTTCTCGCGGCTCCGCTCGGCCGCCATGGCGTCGATCATCGCCCGCAGGCGGGTCATCACCGCCTGGGTGGTCGCGCTGGCGGCGGCTGCGGAGGGGCCGAGCCGGTGGATGGCGTAGACGTCGAAGAGCAGCAGCGCGACCCGCGCGCTCGGCGCCTGCGCGAGGAGCTTCAGATCTCCGGCCGACGGGACCGCGCGGTGCACCACCAGGGCGCGGCGATAGGCCCGCGCGAGGCCGCTCGACGCGGCGCCGGTCCCTTGGGCGACCAGCGCCTCGGCCGCAGGGGTGCGCCAGACGTTCGCCGAGACGAGGGACTCCAGCCCACGCACCCCAGGGGGGCCCAGCCGAGCCAGGTCGGCGACCTCGATGCGCGGCGTCACCAGCGCCTGCATCGCAGCGGTCTCCCCCTCCGGGCGCACACCGGCGAAGGCCCAGCCGCTCACCGCCGTGAGCGCCGCCGTGCGCACGACGTCACCGAGCGGGCTCTCGCCTGCGACAGGGGACGCCAGGTCCAGCAGCCACCGCTTCGCAGCCCGAGCCCGCTTGGGTCGCGCGTCGGACAGCTCGGCCGTCAGGAGGGGGACCAGGGCTGCGGCGACGTCGGACCAGTCCCGCGCCGCGGCGCCCAGCGCAGGCGCGTCGGCGTCGTGCACGCCAGTGAGCAGCGCGTGCATGGCCTGCGCGCGCACCTTGGCGCTCCGGCCGTTGGCTTGGACGAAGCGGTCGATGGCGGGCCGGGCGCCCTTGGTGGCGCCCCACGAGGCGAAGAGCGACGCGCGCTCGGCGTCCGTCATCGCCGCGTCGCTGTCGATGAGCCGCGTCGTCACCCGGCCAGCGACGTCGCGCTGCACGAGTCGCTTGCAGCGCACGTCCAGCGCCGGGCGGAGCGACTTCAGGTCGCCGACCACCAGCGTCACGCTGTCGGCCGTCCCCATCCACCCCTTCGCGTTGGCCAGCACGGTGGCCGGTGAGGCCCGACGCAGATCGCTGACCCAGGTGTCCCAGGTGGTGTCCGGCAGGCCATAGACGCGCAGCCGCGCGATGCGCGCCGCCACGGTCTGCGCGCTCGCCTGGCCCATGACGAACTGGCCCACGAGGTAGCGTTGCGCAGCAGAGACCTCGGCAGGGCTCGGCGCGGCGTCTTGGAGCTTCCGCAGCTCGCTCCGCAACGCGTCGAGGGCCTCGGCCGTCTTGGGTGTCCGCACCGAGGTCGACACCGACCAGTCGCCGGCGAGCTGTCGCCCGTCGAAGGCCGAGTAGACGCCGTAGGTGAGCCCGCGGCGCTCGCGCAGCTCGGTGAAGAGGCGAGAGCTGGCTGACCCCCCCAAGACCTGATTGGCGACCGTCAGCTCGGCCCACCGCTTGGCCGTCCGGACGGGGCCGCGGTTGCCGTGCACGATCACGGACTGCACCGCGCCGGGCATGTCGACCACCACGCAGCCGGGCTCGACGCTCTCCGCCGGCGCCAGCGGTCCGGGGCGGTACCGAGGCCCCGCCAGGGCGGAACCAAAGGTCTGGTGCAGCGCGTGCGCCAGGTCGCCCGCCTTGGCGTCCCCGACCACCACGAGCGAGCTGCCGCCCAGCCGCACCAGCGCCTCGTGGGCCCGCGCGACGTGGTCGCGGCGTACGGCGTCGACGCTCGCCAGGGTGAGCCCCGCTGAGCCGTAGGGGTGCGCCGGCCCGTAGACCACCCGGTTGAACACGCGCGACGCGACCTCTCGGCCCCGTGTGCTGAGGTTCTTCAGCCGCGCTCGCTCCCGCTTCCTGAGGGTCTCCAGCGTGCGGCCGTTGAGCTCGGGCTCGAGCAAGGCCTCGCGGAGCAAGGGCAGGAACGCCGGGAGCTGGTGGCTCAGCACGCGTCCGGTGACGAGCAGCGCGTCCGACGCGACACGCACGCTGATCTGCGCGCCGGTCCCCTCGAGCGCAGCGGCGAAGCGCGCGCCCCGGTGCTTCTTGGTGCCCTCCGTCATCAACGCCGCGGTGAGATCGACCGTGCCCTCGGGCCAGCGCGTCGGCGTGCCGCCCTCGTACTCCACGCGCCGCCCCCCTGGGATCACCCAACGGAAGAAGATCGCCGGGCTGTCATGGCGCTCCACGAGCAGCAGCTCCACGCCGGGATGGTCGGGGTCCGGCGCGGTGTCGGAGGTCACCACCGTGCGAACCGGCTTCGGGGCGCTCACCGCGGTCGTCGCCGCCACGGTCGGCCGCGGGCCCCAGGGATCCTTTGGCGCCTTGGGCGGCTGCGCCTTGGTCACCGGCTTCGGAGGCGCTCCGCCGCAGGCGCTGGCGAGCAGGGCCAGCGCGGCGCCCAGCGCGGCGAGCTGTGGTGCGCGCGCGGACGTGGGCCGCGACGTGAGACGGTGCTGGCTCATTGGTCGCCTCCCTCGGTCTCTGCGGGCGTGTCTGGCGCTGGGGTGTCTGGTGCTGGGGTGTCTGGTGTTGGGGTGTCTGGTGCTGGGGTGTCTGGCGCAGGCTTCTCAGCCCCGCGAGCGCCGGCCGATGTGGGCGCGACCTTTTCGGGGCCGGTGGGCTTCGCCGCTGCGCCCTTGGCCTTGTCCGCTGCCAGCTGAGCGGCCGCTGCGGCGTCACGCTTGCGCTGCTTCTCCGCCTTGGCCGCTGCCTTGGCGGCTGCCTTCGCCGCTGCCTTGGCGGCTCGCTTCTTCGCCCGGGCCTCGGCCTTCGCCGCGCGCGCCGCCGCCTTGGCCGCTCGCTTCTGCGCGCGGGCCGCCGCCTTGGCCTCTTTGGCCTGGGCCCGGGTCAGCGCCCGCTCCCAGCCCGCGACGTCGCGCGGCATGTCGGGTCCGACCGTGGCCGCGACGAAGCCCTTGGGCAGCACGTCGAGCTCCGCCTCGCGGTGCCACCGGAACCACGTCCGTGCGACCCGCTGCACGTCGCTCGCGGTCACGGCCCGCCACTTCGCCAGCGCGCCGTTCAGCTTGCCCGCGTCCCCGTAGTAGGTCTCGTAGCGCGCCAGCAGGTGCGCCCGAGCGGACAGGCTCAGCGTCCCGAACACGTAGCCCGCCTCGAAGCTCACCTTCGCGCGCTTCAGCTCGGCGGCGGTCACGCCCTTGATCATGATGTCGTAGAGCGCGCCCCGCACGATGTGCTTGGTCTGCTTCATCGCCTTGGCGCTGGCCTGCGACAGCTCCGCGGCGAAGTGGAAGATGTCGACGTCGCGCCGCCCGTAGTTGCCGGCCCAGTGGCGGGTGGCGAGTCCCGTCTCCTTCTCCAGCTTGCGGGTGAGCCGGCTCGCGTCGCCCCCGTCGAGGATCTCGCCCAGCACGTCGATGGCCCAGGCGTCGGGGTGCGGGCGGGCCGGCACGCGCCAGGCCAGGTGCACGGCCGGCATCTTGCCGAGCGGCTCGGCGTAGGTGGCGTAGGCGTGCTGCTTGGGTTCCGGCTCGGCGAAGGTCTGGTGCTTGGGCTCAGCGCGGCGCGGCACCCGCCCGAGGGTGGCCTCGGCGAGCGTCTTGGCGCGCGCTGGGGTGACGTCGCCGACCAGCACCAGGACACAGTTGTTCGGCGTGTACCAGTGACGCCAGAACTGCACGAAGGCGTCGAGGGGCGCCCGCTTCAGGTCGTCCATGGAGCCGATGGTGGAGTGCGCCAGTGGCCAGGTCGTGAACGCCAGCCGCAGCAGGGCCAGGCGGGACGCCGCGTAGGGTCGATTGTCGTAGCGCTGCCGCCGCTCTTCCATGACCGTCTGGCGCTGGTTCTCCACGTTCTTGGCGTTGATCTCCAGGTGCGCGAAGCGATCGGACTCGAGCCACAGGGCGAGCTCGAGCGCGTTCTTTGGCACGACCTCGTAGTAGTAGGTCCGGTCGAGCGACGTGTTGGCGTTCAGATCGGCGCCGACCGCCTCCAGCGCGGTGAAGTGCTCCATCTTGCCGACGCGCTTGGAGCCCTGGAACATCATGTGTTCGAAGAAGTGCGCCAGCCCCGAGCGCCCCTGGGTCTCATCGCGGGCGCCCACGTCGACCATGATGCCCACGGCGACCACCGGCGCCCGATGGTCGGGCTGCACCACCACCCGCATGCCGTTGCTCAAGGTGAAGCGTTCGATCTTCAAGGGCTTTGGCGTAGGCCACGGCGCGGCGGCCTGCTTGGCCCTGGGCGGACGCGCGCTGGAGGGGCCGGCTCCGACCAGCACGAGGCAGAGCACGCCGCACAGCCAGGCGACACGAGCGCGCCCCTTGGTGCGACAGACGGCGAGAGCGTGGGCGACCACGGCCATGGGGAGGACCTCCAGCGTTGAGGGCAGCAGCGACAACTGATCCAGAACCTACCACCCCGGCGCGACGCGTGGCAGGGGGCTTCAGCCCGCCCAGACCCGGGGAAAAAAAGCGCCGCGGAGCCTCCCGCACGCCTTGCCCGGCCACCCGGCGCCGCATAGCATCCGCGGCCCCCGAAATCCGGGCTGGTCAAACCACCGTGCCAGGCACATGGAGCCTCTGATGTCCCAGTTTCTCGCGACTCACAAGCGTGACCACCGCTGCGGCGACTTCCGTGACACCCACGTCGACGAGGAGGTCACCGTCTACGGTTGGGTCGACTCGTACCGCGACCACGGCGGCGTCATCTTCATCGACCTGCGCGACCGCACCGGCATCGTCCAGCTCCGCTTCGAGCCCTGGGTGGCCGAGGGCGTGGCGCACGGGCTGGCGGACAAGCTGCGGCCGGAGTGGGCCATCGGCGCGCGCGGCAAGGTCATCAGCCGGGGGGAGAACATCAACCCCAAGATCCCGACCGGCGCGGTGGAGGTGCTCTGTGACACGCTCGAGGTGTTCAGCGAGTCCCCGACGCCCCCCTTCGAGATCAAGGACGACCTGGACACCGCCGAGGCCATCCGCCTGAAGTACCGCTTCCTCGATCTGCGTCGCAACGCGCTCTCGCGCAACTTTCAACTGCGCTCGCAGGTCTACCGCCAGACCCGCAACTACTTCGCGGACCACGGCTTCCTCGAGATCGAGACGCCCATCCTGGCCAACAGCACGCCCGAAGGCGCGCGCGACTACCTGGTGCCCTCCCGCGTGCATCCCGGCAGCTTCTACGCGCTCCCGCAGTCGCCTCAGCAGTTCAAGCAGCTGCTGATGATGAGCGGCATGGACCGCTACATGCAGATCTGCCGGTGCTTCCGCGACGAGGACCTGCGCGCAGACCGGCAGCCCGAGTTCACCCAGCTCGATCTCGAGATGAGCTTCGTGTCTGTGGACGACATCCGCGCGCTGCTCGACGGTTACGTCCGCGGCGTGTGGCGAGAGGTGCTCGGCGTCGAGGTGCCCACGCCGGTGCCCTCGATCACCTACGCCGAGGCCATGGACAAGTACGGCATCGACAAGCCGGACCTCCGCTACGGGCTGCCGCTGACGGATCTCACCGAGCTGCTACGCGGCCGCATCGAGTTCCGCATCTTCAAGGGCGCGCTCGACGCGGGGGGCATCGTGAAGGCCCTCTACCTGCCCGAGGGCAAGGTGTTCTCGCGCAAGGACCTCGACAAGGTCATCCCGGCGGAGGCTGCGCCCTTCGGCGCCAAGGGCATCGCGTGGGCCCGCGTGCAGCCCGGCGGCAGCTGGTCCGGACCGGTGGCCAAGGGCGTCGACGACGCGCTGCGCGGCGAGCTGAACGACGCGCTCGGCGCCGAGGAGGGCGGCCTCATCCTGTTCTCAGCGGACAAGCGCTCGGTGGTGAACGCCGCCCTGGCGCGGATCCGCGGCGTGGCGGCCGAGCGCCTCGGTCTCATCAAGCCGAACACCTGGTCCTTCGTGTGGGTCACCGACTTCCCCATGTTCGAGTACGACGAGGACGAGCAGCGCTACCAGGCGATGCACCACCCCTTCACCAGCCCGCGCTACGACGAGATCGACCAGCTGGAGACCGACCCGGCCGGCGTGAAGGCGCTGGCCTACGACCTCGTGGTCAACGGCGTCGAGCTCGGCGGCGGCTCCATTCGAATCCACCGCTCCGACGTGCAGCACCAGGTGTTTCGCGCCCTCGGCCTGAGCGCCGAGGAGGTCGACGAGAAGTTCGGCTTCTTCATCGAGGCGCTGCGCTACGGCACGCCGCCGCACGGTGGCATCGCGCTGGGCATGGACCGTCTGCTGATGCTGCTCTGCGGCGCCGACAGCCTGCGCGACGTCATCGCGTTCCCGAAGACGCAGCGCGCCACCGACATGCTCACCGGCTCGCCCAACCAGGTCGACGCCAAGCAGCTGACCGACCTGTCGATTCGCACGGTCGTCGACGACTGATCCGGTCGCCGGCGCGCGCGGCCCTCAGGCTTTGACCTCGATCAGCGCCGGCGCGTCCGCGGCCTGCACGCGGCCGACCGTCGCTGCGGTGGTCACGCCCTCCGCTGCGAGCGCGCGCATCAGCGCCGCGTGTCCCTCGGGCGCGATCGCGATGAGCAGCCCGCCGGAGGTCTGCGCGTCGGCGAGGATCAGCTGCTCGAAGTCCGAGAGTCCGGCCTCGAAGCGACAGTTGGGCGCCGCGTAGGCGAGGTTGCGCTTGCTGCCCCCCGGGCAGGCGCCGGCCTCCGCCAGCTCCCGCACGCGGGGCAGGAGCGGCACGTCACCCAGCCGCAGCGAGGCCCCCAGGGGCGTCGCGCCGCTCGACGCGCGCAAGACGTTGCCCAGGTGCCCGAGCAGGCCGAAGCCGGTGACGTCCGTCGCCGCGTGAACGTGGGTGCGCACCTGCGTCATCGCGCGGGCGGCCGCTGCGTTGAGCGCGGTCATGTTGTCCACGGCCGGCTGCAGCGCCGCGGCGTCGATGACCCCACGCTTGAACGCGGTCGTGAGCACGCCTGTCCCCACCGGCTTGGTCAGCACCAGCAGGTCGCCGTCCTGGGCGCCGTCGTTGCGCACCACCTCGTCCGGGTGGACCGTCCCGGTGACGAAGAGGCCGAACTTCGGCTCCTTGTCGACGATGCTGTGACCGCCGCTGATGACGATGCCCACCTCAGCACACACGTCTCCCGCGCCTCGCAGCACCTCTCCCAGCGCGGCGGGGCCTGCGGTGTCCATGGGCCAGGCGACAAAACTCAGCGCGGAGAGCGGCGTGGCGCCCATGGCGAAGACGTCGGAGAGGGCGTTGGCCGCGGCGATGCGACCGTAGTCGTACGCGTCGTCGACGATGGGGGTGAAGATGTCGACCGTCTGCACCAGCGCCAGGTCGTCGCGCAGCCGAATCACCGCGGCGTCGTCCCCGGTGTCGAGCCCCACCATCACCCTGGGGTCCTGCGCGCGCGGCAGGTGTGCGAGGGCGGCGATGAGGTCGACCTGCGCGATCTTGGCCGCACAGCCGGCCGTGGCCGAGAGGCTGGTCAAAGGGACCGCCAGCGCGGGCGGCGCAGCGGAGGTCTCGGGGGGCAGGCCAGGCGCAGCGGTCGACATGGGGGGCTCCAAGACACGAGGGCGGGCGGTCGCGAGCCGCGAACGGTGCCGACGCACGTCGCGCTTGTCGAGGTCCGGGCCACGGGAGCGCCGCGCGGTCGCATGTTTTGCGTACGTGGCGCGTTGCAGCAACAGCCGCCCGCCGCGGGTCCGCTGCGGGCTCGTTGACGCGGGCATGCGTGCTAGGAGCCTGTAGCGCATTCCGCCTCGGCGGCTTCATCGCGCTGACACATCGCCCTGCGACTCCGCCACGTGCTTGAATTGGCTACGGCCAGTCCTGCGCACTCGGGAAGCCACAGGGCTTGGTCATCGCGCGAAGCCCCTCGAGGCTCCAATGCGCTACACACTCCTAGCAGACTGGGGCGACCATCAACTTCGCCGCAGTCTGCTAGCCTGCCCGCGTCCGAAGTCCGCGCCATGTCGCTCTGGAGGATCCCATGTCCCACCCCCTGAACCGGCCGTCGCCGCTGGCCTGGCTGGCCGCCTGTGCGCTTGTCAGCGCGGTGCTCTGTGCGCCCGGTGTCTCCCACGCCGAGGTGGACCCGGACGACCTCGGCTTCGGCACGATCCCGGTGGTTCAGTACAAGAAGGGCCTGCCCGCGATCACCCTCTCCCCCGAGCGCACGCTCAAGTCGGTGGTGGTCAAGGTGGTCGCCAAGGGCGGCAAGACGCAGGTGCTGCGGGCCGGCACCGTCAAGGCGGGCCGCACCAAGAAGCTGCCCGTGCGCCAGGGCAAGGGCGCGGTGGACTACACGTGCCACATCACGGGCAAGGCGGGTCGGGAGAAGTTCGGCCCGCTGACCTTCACCTTCACGCTCAAGGTCGGCGCCGCGCCGCAGATCAGGGTCCACCCCAAAGACGTCGACATGGCCGCCCACCAGCTGACGGTTCGCGTCAGCGAGCCCAAGGGCAAGCTTGTGTTGAAGGTGCACGGCGACGACGGCAGCGTCATCGACGAGGTGGAGCAGCCCTACGACGCCAAGCCCGGCACGCCGCTCACGGTGAAGTGGAAGCAGGGCCCCAAGCAGGTGGTCGGGCGTTTTGCCCTGCGCGCCTACGACACGGTGGGCTTCTGGAGCGGCGTCGAGTCCGTCACCTTCGTCTCCATCCCCCACGAGGACGTGGTCTTCGAGTCGGGCAAGTGGGAGATCCGCAAGTCCGAGCAGGCCAAGCTGGCCCAGCCGCTCGGGCGCATCGCGGCCGAGCTGCGGAAGGTCGCAGGGGTCCTACCCATGACCCTGTACGTCGGCGGCTACACCGACACGGTCGGCAAGGCCGGCGACAACATGGTGCTCTCCCGCAAGCGCGCCAAGGCCATCGCGGAGTGGTTTGCCCGGCGCGGGCTGCGGGTGCCGATCATGTACCAGGGCTTCGGTGAGACGGCGCTCTTCGTTCAGACCCCGGACAACACCGACGAGGCCAAGAACCGGCGCGCAGTCTACGTGCTCAGCACCCAGCCCCCGCCGGCGTCCCGTGGCTTCCCCGCGCGTCACTGGAAGCGCGCGACCGGTGGCAAGGCCGGCTCCGCCCGCAAGCGCCGACGTTGACCTCGCTGCGTCCCGACCGCACCTGCGCAGAGGCCCGTGGGCTCGCGCTTGGGCTCCGGCGCGCGTGGCGACTGCGCCTGGCTCGCGCCGACCTGAAGCCGTGGCGTCGCCACATGGCGACCGCTGGGATCCACCTCGCTGCGTCGCGCACCACCTTCGCGGACCTCTCCGGCGGCCGGCTGCGGGAGGGCGCGGGCGGCCTGCACCTGGTGGTGCTCTCGCCCGACGTCGAGCTCGCCCGGGCGTGTCTGGCCGAGGAGCTCCGCAACGTCGGGCGGGGGGCCGCCGCCACGTGGGCCGATCTGCGGGACACCCACGCGACGCACCGTCGCCTCGGGGACGCCTACGGCTACCCTGCGTGCTGCGTCGAGGCCTTCTGCGACGCCCACGCGGAGGCGGTCCTGCAGGGCGACTCGCTCGGCGACAACGGCCTCGCCATCGCCCGCGCCGCAGCGCGCAGCGCGTCGTTCCACCCGTGGCTGGGCTCCCTGCCCGGGGCCTTCGGTGCCCATGCGCCCACGCCTCTGCGGCACCTGCCGTGCCGCTTCGACTGCGCTGCGTCCTTGTCCCTCGCCGAGGCCTTGTACGCAGACCTGGCGCGGGTCGATCCACTCCGGCACCGACGGCTCGCAGCGGGGCTGACCCGCCCGGTGTGGGTCGACCGCCACGGCGTCGCGACCCTGGCGTCAGGGCTCGAGCGAAGCGCGACCCACTGGTCGGTGAAGCTGCCCTCCGGCGCGTCGGCGCGGTGTCCCGTGCGTCCCCGCGCGGGCGAGGCGCTCCTGCCCACGGTGCTGCCCTTTGCCCCCCGGCACTCGCCAGCCTGAGCCAGGTCCCCGGGCCGCGCGGCGCCGCCCGGGGGACGTCGCGTCCCGGCGCCGGCGGCAGATGACAACCTCGCGCCCTGACCGTAGCCTCGTGGGGTCCCTCGCGTGCGGCTCGTCCGCGCTCGCCCACACGACCTTCGCGCACCGTCACCCTGCGCGCGCACCACCACGGGTTGCCCGTCGCGCCGCCCGCTTGCGTCGCCACGCGGCGCGCCCCTGCCCCCGCCCTTGTCGGCGGTCGGTTCGGCCCAGGAGTCTCCATGAAGCTGCAGCCCGTTGGCGTCGACCTGCTCCCCAAGGTGGTCAAGGCCATGTCGCAGAGCGCGCTCTTTCGCGGCATCCCGGAGCAACAGCTGGCCGGGCCCGCGCAGCAGGCGGTGCTGGCCCACTACGCGCCCGACGAGGTGATGATGCGCGCCGGCGACCGCGCGGACGGGTTCAGCGTCCTGCTGAACGGCGCCGCGGTGCGCAGCATGGCCGTGCCCGCCACCGACACCATGGTCGAGGTCGACCGCATCGCCGCCATGGAGACCTTCGGCGAGATCGACATGCTGCTCGGTCAGGCGCGGCGCTCCACCGTCACCGCGGCGTCGCAGTCCCTCGCGCTCACGTTCGACGGCGGCGCTGTGCAGCACCTCTTCGAGCGGGTGCCCTCCTTCGGCATGCAGCTCGGCCGCGTGCTCGCGCAGCGGGTGCGCAAGGCTGAGCCGGAGGTGCCCCTCCGCTTCTTCGATCTGCGTCGGGCGCCACCGAGCAAGGAGGTGGTCGAGCTGCTCCCGGGCGCGTTCATCGCGCGGCAGCGGGTGCTGCCCGTCCAGAGCGAGGGCAACAAGCTGGTGGTGGGCTTCGTCGACCCGCTCACGCGGCGCACCTTCGAGGCGATCCGGAAGCAGCTGCCCGGCATGGAGCTGTCGCCGGTGCGCATCGATCCCGAGGACTTTCGCAAGCTGGCCACGGCCCGAGGGGTCGCCCTCGACCTCGACACGAGCGGGGGCGGCGGGGCAGGGCGCCGGGCCTTTGCCCAGACCGGGTCGGCGCCGATCCCGAGCCGCGCCACGGGCGGCGTGGCCATGCCGCCGAGCATGACCGGCGTCCACGCGCCAAGCCTGGACGGCCCCGCCGGCGCCGCTGGGACTGGCGCCGGGGTCAACCGGCGCTTTGGGCCGCGGGTCGACAACAACCCCCGCCTGGACGTCATGCTCAAGCGCATGGTGGCCGAGGGCGCGTCCGACCTCCACCTGAGCGCTGGGCACCGGCCGCGGTGGCGCATCGACGGCGAGATCCACGAGATCTCCGAGGCCAAGGTCCTGGGGCCAGACACGGTCATGGAGCTCTTCGAGCCGGTCATGGCCGACCGCAGCATCAAGGAGTTCGAGGGCAACGACGTCGACTTCGCCTACGCCATCCCCAACGTCGCCCGCTTCCGCGTCAACCTCTTCGCGGACCGCCTCGGCATCGGCGCGGTGCTCCGCCAGATCCCGGACAAGATCCTGACCTTCGAGCAGCTCGGCCTCCCGGAAGCCGTGCGCAAGATGTGTGACCACCCCAAGGGGATGATCCTGGTCACCGGCCCCACGGGCTCGGGCAAGTCGACCACGCTCGCGGCGATGATGGACTACATCAACAAGACGCGACGGACCCACATCATCACGCTCGAAGACCCCATCGAGTTCGTCCACAAGAGCCGCAAGTCCCTGGTCAACCAGCGCGAGGTGGGGGAACACACGGCCAGCTTCAAGCGCGCGCTCAAGGCCGCCCTGCGCGAGGATCCGGACATCGTGCTGGTGGGCGAGATGCGCGACATCACCACCGTCGGCCTCGCCCTGGAGACCGCGAACACCGGTCACCTGGTCTTTGGCACGCTGCACACGGCTACGGCCATCTCGACGGTGGACCGCATCATCGACCTCTTCCCGCACGCGCAGCAGTCCCAGATCCGCGCGACGGTGGCCGACTGTCTCAAGGGGGTGATCTCGCAGACCCTGTGCCGCAAGAAGGGGGGCGGGCGCATCGCCGCGCTGGAGATCCTGGTGGGCTCGGCGGCGATCTCGAACCTGATCCGAGAGGGTAAGAACCACCAGATCGCCAACATTCAGATGACGGCGAAAAAGCAGGGCAATCAGATGTTGAACGAGGAGCTGGAGAAGCTCGTGCTCGCCGCCAAGGTCGAGTACGAAGAGGCCATCGGCAAGTCGCTGGACAAGCCCGACCTGGCCAAGCGCTTCGGGCGTGAGTACTTCGAGTCGTAGGGGGCCTGGCGTCAGCGCGGGCGAGAGGGGGCCCGGGCGCTGCGTCGCCTCGGCAGCCTACGACTCAGCGATGTGGTCCGTGTATTCACCTGCCCGCAGCAGCTCGTCGAGCTCCTCCGGAGACTCCATGCGAATCCGGATGATCCACCCGTCTTCGTAGGGGTTGCTGTTGAGCAGCTCAGGCGCACCCTCGAGCGCGCCGTTGATCTCGAGGATCTGCCCGGACAGGGGCGCGTAGATGTCCGACACGGACTTCGTCGACTCGATCTGGCCGATCGAGTCGCCGCGCGCGACCTCAACGCCGTCGTCGGGCAGCTCCACGTACACGATGGCACCGAGCTGATCCTGGGCAAACGAGGTGATGCCCACGGTCACGACGCCGTCGTCGTCTTTTCGCACCCACTCATGCTCTTCGGTGTACAGCAGATCGGATGGCACGGACATGGATCCTCCAACTGGCAACGCCCCGCCGGGGCGGCTCTTTCTTCGTCGTGGCGTGAGCTCAGGCCCCGCGCACGTAGAACGGCATCTTCACGACCTTGGCCCGGCGCTCTTTGCCGCGCATCTCCACCTGCAGCTCGGTGCCGAGCTTGGAGAGCGCGCGGGGGACCAGCGCGATGGCGACCGGACGCTTGAGGCTCGGTGACTGCGTACCGCTGGTGACGTGGCCGACGACCTCGCCGTCGTGACGCACAGGGTAGTCGGCCCGTGGGATGCCGCGGTCGATCATCTCCAAGCCCACCAGCCGACGGGTCGGCTTGTTGGCTTTGATCTCGGCGAGGGCCGCGCTGCCCACGAAGGGCGTGTCCGTGAGCTTGATCGCCCAGGCCACGCGGGCCTCGTAGCCGTTGATCTCGTCGGTCAGCTCGTGCCCGTAGAGCGCGTAGCCGACCTCGAGCCGCAACGTGTCGCGCGCCCCCAGCCCCACGGGGCTGACGTCGCTGTCGGCCGCCAGACAGGCCTGCCAGAGGTCGCCTGCCACCTCGGGCGGGCAGTAGATCTCGAAGCCCGGCTCGCCCGTGTAGCCGGTGGTCGCGACGAGCAGGTTGGCGCCGCGAAAGTCATGCACGCGGATCGCGTTGCGCGGGAGCCCGATGGCGTCCCCCGGGGCGACCGCGCGCAGCACGTCGCTGGCCTTGGGGCCCTGCAGCGCGATCTGCGCGAAGGCGTCGGAGCGGTCGACGACGCGGTCCGGCTGCTGCGCGTGGGCCTTGAGGTGCGCGAGATCTTTGGCGACGTTGGCCGCGTTGACCACCAGCATGTAGCGCTCGGCGCCCAGTCGGTAGACGTAGAGGTCGTCGACGGTGCCGCCGTTGGGGTGGCAGAGCAGCGCGTAGCAGGCGTCGCCGTCGGCGAGCTGCGTGACGTCGTTGCTGACCAGCCGGTTGACCTCATCTTCGGCGCCGGGGCCCTCGATCAGGATCTCACCCATGTGGCTGACGTCGAAGAGGCCGCAGCCGGAGCGTGTCGCGAGGTGCTCCGCGACCAGCCCGCGGCCCTTGTACTGCACCGGCATCTCCCAGCCGGCAAAGTCGACGAGCTGGCCGCCGAGGGCGACGTGCTGGTCGAACAGAGGCGTGCGTCGGAGAGCAGTCATGGGGCACCACTAGGTTCGCGCGGGGGGAAAGTCAAGTGCCCGGCCGATCCCAACGAGCGGCGGACCCAGGGACGGTCGGGGCCCGGCTGGCGCGCTTCAGGCCGACTCAGGCTGAGCCAGCCCACGCCGCGAGCGAAACGCTCGCACGGTGTTGTCGAGCAACATCGCGATGGTCATGGGTCCGACGCCACCGGGGACAGGCGACAGGGCCGCCGCGACCTGGCGCACCTCGTCGGCGTGCACGTCACCGCACAGGCCGCCGTCCGCCCGGCGATGGATGCCGACGTCGATCACCCAGGCGCCCGGCTTCACCCAGTCGCCTCGGACCAGCTCAGGGCGACCCGCCGCTGCCACGACGATGTCGGCGGCGCGGGTGTGCTTGGCGGTGTCCACGGTCCGGCTGTGGCACACGGTGACCGTGCAGTTGGCCTGGAGCAGCAGCAGCGCCATGGGCTTGCCCACGGTGACGCTGCGGCCGATGACCACGGCGTGCTTGCCGGAGAGCGGCTCGCCGAGGGTCTCGGCCGTGCGCGTCAGCATCTCCAGGACACCGGCGGGCGTGCAGGCGACCAACCCTGGGCGCCCGGCGGCCAGCGCGCCCAGGTTGCCGAGCGCGAAGCCGTCGACGTCCTTGTCGAGCGCCACGCGGGCGATGACCGTGTCGGCGTCGATGTGCCCCGGCAGCGGCAGCTGCACCAGGATGCCGTCCACCGCAGGGTCGGCGTTGAGCGAGTCGAGCAGGGTGAGCAGGGCCTCCTGCGTCGTCGCGGCGGGGAGCACATGGGAGAGCGAGCGGATGCCCACCTTTTCGCACGCGCGCACCTTGTGCCGCACGTAGATCGCTGAGGCCGGGTCGTCGCCGACGAGCACCACAGCGAGCCCGGGGGACTCGCCGGTCTCCGCCCGCAGCGCCTCGACCTCGCCCTTGAGGCGCGCGCGCACAGCCTTCGCGGCCACCCGTCCGTCCACTCGGAGGGCTTCGTTTCCTGCGTCTGTCATGCTCGTCTCCCGCTGCGCCCGGCGTGGGCGCCACGGACGATGCTGCGGCGGCTGAGCGGCTGTCAACGCGAGGCTCAGCGCGCCTGGGCGTACTTGAAGCGGGCCGTGCCCTTGCGCACCGCTGGCGGAGCGGGGCTCGGCGCTTGCGTGGCGGCGGGACCCACGGCGGGCGGGCCCGCAGGGGCGACGGCCGCGGCGGCGGGCTTGGGCTGGCCCGAGCGCACCGAGGCCTCCCAGGTGCCCGCGAGCCCGTAGGTGAAGGGGTGGATCAACAGCGACACCGCCTTGCGGGTAAAGAAGCCGAGCTTGGCCAGGTCGTCCTTGCGCGAGACCTGCCGGGCGGTCTGGAGCACCACCTGCGCTTGCTTGGTCCCCCGAGCCGCGTCGACCTCGATGCGCCAGGGCACCTGGTAGCCGTTGCGGGCGTCCTTGCGCTGGGCCAGTCGCCGCTCGGCTGTGATCGCGCCGACAAAGCGCTGCCCGCGGCCGCGCAGGATGACGAAGCCGAGCACCCGACGCCCGCGCTCCTTCGGCGCCACCAGGTAGTCGACCACCGTCAGGCTGTTGCCGCGGACCCGGTGGAGCTGCACGACGTGGTTGTAGACCCGGTGGGCCTTGATGGTCGACGCCTCGTGTACGGCGAACACCGTCGTGGTGAGGTCGGCGCGGGCCCCCTTGGCGCCTGTGAGGTCCAGCTTGACCGACGCCCAGGGGCTCAGCACGTCCCGTCGAATCCACCCTGACGGGCCGCGATCCTTGAGCCGTAGCCCGCGCCCGCGTGGCGTGAGCACGGCCGTGCCCTTGGCTGCCCCAACCGAGAACTGCATGTGCAGCTTGCCGCCGCGCACCTCGAGCAGGTTGTCGCCGGCGCGCAGACCAAAGCGATCTTTGAACACCGTGTAGGCGCCCCGTTTGAAGGTCTGCTTGCCGTACACCGTGCCGCTGGCCGTGCGCTGCTGCACGGTGATGGTCAGCTTGCCCTTGCGATAGCCGGCGTTGGCCACGCTGAAGCGGATGAACGTGCGCTGACCCGCGCTGGTCGCGCCGCGCAGCGTGAGGTGTTCGACAGCCTCGCTGTGCTTGGCGAAGCCCTTGCTCGCCCACCGCATGGGGCCCTTGGGCAGCCCGGCAGAGGCCGCCGTGGTGGCGCCGAGGGTCAAGAGCGCGAGGCTCAGCGCGGCCCACCGAGCGCGTCGGCGGGGGGCGCGTCGACGACACGCGGCGACGCTGCGGCCCAGATGCGGCTCGGTGGTGTTGCGAAGCATGGCGCTCTCCCTCAGGCCGCTCGTGGTGACCTGCCTCGCACCCTTGGACGCGTCAACGCCGCGCCCCATTCACCCGGAGGCGGGGCCTCGGCCACGTCGCCCGCGTCGCGAGCGGTCAGGGCTGGGCGCCGTCCGGAACCATGACCACCGCGTCGGCGACCCGCGCCCCGACATCGATGCGCAGGCGGGCGCCGGCGGGCACGCTGGTCGTCACCCAGGCGTTGCCTCCGATGATCGCGCCGCGCCCGATGACCGTGTCGCCGCCGAGCAGCGTTGCGTTGGCGTAGACGATGACGTCGTCTTCAATCGTCGGATGCCGCTG
This sequence comes from bacterium, assembly GCA_030425545.1. Classification (GTDB taxonomy): domain Bacteria; phylum Myxococcota_A; class UBA9042; order UBA9042; family UBA9042; genus UBA9042. Next base: position 55,902 of record JAUIAC010000003.1, read on the forward strand.
CGTCCCAGGCCGCGCGTTCGGCCCCACGCTTCGTGCGCCCACCGTGACGCCCTGGTAGATGCGGACGCCCCGCCCAATGACGGCGGTCTCGCCGATCACGACGCCGGTGCCATGGTCGATGAAGAGCCCCTCAGCGATGCGCGCGCCGGGGTGGATGTCGATGCCCGTGTTGCGATGCGCCTGCTCTGTGGTCATGCGGGCGCACAAGGGAGCGCCGAGCTGCCACAGCACGTGGGCGAGCCGGTAGGCCTCGATGGCGAGAAAACCGGGGTAGCAGCGCACCACCTCGGCTGCAGAGCGGGCCGCCGGGTCTCCGCGCAGCGCCGCGTTCAGGTCGTGCACCAGCGTCGCCCGCAGCGCGGGCAGCTGCGCCAGCACCGCGTCGCTCAGCTCCTCGGGGCACACCGCGTCTTCGCCCGGCGCCATGGCTGGCTGCACGCCGTCGGAGAGCGGCCCGGCGCTCAGCTCGGCGCAGATCAGCGCGACGAGGCCGGCCCGCAGCTCCCGCACCCGCGGCAGCACACGGGTGGCGTGGCCCAGGCGAATCTCCGGGAAGAGCACGTCGCGGTACGCGTTCAGCGTCGCTGCCACGCCTTCCGCGGAGGGCAGCCGCACGCCAGGCCCGTCGCCCATCCCGGACGCGGCGACCAGGGCCTGCGCGACCTGCTTGACGGTGTCTTGCCTTGCGGTGTCTTCGCTCATCCTGTCCCCTGCGTGGACCCGGTCGCCAGCGCGCGCCCGTGCCGGCGCGGCTGTCACTCAGCTCAGGTAGCGCTCTCCGGAGTCACACAGAAAGGTCACGACGCGCTTGTCGGGACCGAGGCGCGCGGCCTCAGCCCGCGCCGCGACCAGGTTGGCGCCGCTCGACGGACCCACCAGCAAGCCACGCTGCATCGCGAGCTCCGTCGCCACGCGCACCGCGTCGTCGTCGGTGACCGGGACGACCTCGTCGATGACGCTGTGGTCGACAATGTTGGGCACGAAGCCAGCGCCGATGCCCTGGATGGCGTGGGGGCGAAAGGCCTCCCCCGCGAAGGCGCGCGCCCGCGCCGGCTCGACCCCCACCACGCGCAGCTGCGGCAGGTGCGCCTTGAGCGCCCGCGCTGTGCCGGTGAGGGTGCCGCCGGTGCCGACCCCGGCCACCAGGACGTCGAGGCGCCCGTCGCAGCTCTCCAGCAGCTCCAGGGCGGTGGTCTTCTCGTGTGCGGTCGGGTTGTCGAGGTTGTCGAACTGGCGCGTCATGAAGGGCGCGCGGCCCGTCTCGGCCTCCACCTCGGCCGCGATCTGCCGCGCCCGCGCCACGCTGCCGCTCATCCCCTGGGCCCTGGGTGTCAACACGATGCGCGCCCCGAAGGCGCTCATGAGCAGCCGGCGCTCCACGCTCATGTCCTCGGGCATGACCACCACGCACCGGTAGCCACGCTCGGCCGAGAGCATGGCCAGAGAGATGCCGGTGTTGCCGCTCGACGCCTCGATCACCGTGGCGCCCGGCGTCAGCTCCCCGCGCGACTCTGCCGCGTCGAGCATCTCGCGGATCGGCCGGTCCTTGATCGAGCCCCCAGGGTTCAGGAGCTCACACTTGGCCAGGATCTCCGCCTGCTCGCCCCCAGGCGCGAGGCGAATGAGCGGCGTGCGCCCGATGAGGTCCGAGACGCGGTCGACGATGACGGGCATGGCTTCCTCCAGCAGGGTCGGCGGAGCATAGCGGACCCATCTCGCGCACGGAACCGGGGGCCACCGGAGGTGCGGTGGCAGGCCGCGGCTGGGGTCTGTTAGCGTGTGCCCCGGAGATCGGCAGAGGGCGCGCTGTTGGGGTGTCGCCCGCCTTGGAGCACCCTTGAGCTTGTCACCGCAGCTTCCTTCCACGACATCGCCGCAGCGCTTGGCCCCGAATCACGGGCGACCGGGCCGCGGCCGGACGTCGCGCACCGCGCAGCCCCGTCGGCTGTGCGCGCTCACCCTGTGCGCAGGCCTGCTCGCGGCCGGACTGTCGGGGTGCGACACGGACACCCCCCCGGACGCCGACGCAGGCGTCGAGTACGAGCCTTGGGGGGCGGTCGGCGGCGCCAACGACGAGGGCAAGGGCTTCATCTCGTGGGAAGACGGCACCGCGACCCCGCCGATGCTGCGTGGACCCCAGGGGGGACAGCACGTGTGGGTGTCGGTGCAGATGCGCGGCATGGTCCAGCAGAAGCTGCGGATGACGGTGGAGATGGTGCTCGACGACACCGGCAAGGTGGTCAAGCCCGGGGCGGTGCCCTTCATGCAGACCGTGCCGCCGCTGCCCGACGACCCCAAGACCTTTCAGTTCTCCGCGATCACGGCCTTTGTCCGGTGCCCCTGCCAGGTCGCCAACAAGTCCGTGACGGTCAAGCTGACCCTCGACGATCTCTACGGGCGCAGCACCACCGCGACGGCGAAGATCAAGCCCTCGTGGGACGGGGACTGCAGCCTGCCGCCCTCTGCGTCCTGCAAAGATCAGTAGCCCACCGCTGCGGAGGCGGCGCTCACGCTCGGGCCGCGTCGCCGGTTCAGCGCGGGCGCGGCCGGGTCACGTGGCGCCGGTGCCGTAGTAGCGCTGGTCGTACTGCCGGATCATCCGCGCCGCCGAGAACGCCGGGGCGGTGGCCACCGCGCGCTTCCGCACCGCGCGAAAGACGCTCGGATCCGCCTCCCAGGCCGGCAGGATCTGCTCGCCCAGCACGCGGTAGAGCGCGTCGGCGTCGCGCAGGTCGTCGCGGTGCTCCTCGCCGTGGCCGATCGCCCAGCCGTTTTCGCCGTGGGCGCAGCCCTCAGCCCACCAGCCGTCGAGCACGCTGAAGTTGGGCACGCCGTTGAGCGCCGCCTTCATGCCGCTGGTACCGCAGGCCTCCAGCGGCCTGATCGGGTTGTTCAGCCAGATGTCGACGCCCGAGGTCAGCATGCGGCCGAGCCACATGTTGTAGTTGGGCAGAAAGGCCACGTTGAGCCGGCCGCGGAGCTCGCGAGAACGCTTGACGATCTCGCTCACCAGGGCGCGCCCGCGCACGTCGTTGGGGTGCGCCTTGCCGGCGAAGATCACCTGCACGCGGCCCGTGCCGAACTTCAGCAGCCGGTCCAGATCGGTGAAGAGCAGCGTCGCGCGCTTGTAGGGCGCCGCGCGGCGGGCGAAGCCCAGGGTCAGCACGTCTTCGCGCAGGCCGAGCTGGGTCAGCCCGTTGGCATACTCGATGAGCTCGGCCTTGGCGACCGCGCGCGCGGCGTCGAAGGCGGCGTCGAACTCGGCGTCGTCGCGCGCCACGAGCGGCTCCAGCAGGTGACTGTCGTCGCGCCACCCCGGGGCGAAGCGGTCGTAGAGCGCCGCCAGGGCCGGGTGGACCCAGGTGTCGAAGTGCACCCCGTTGGTCAGCCCGTCGACCGCCCGATCCGGGAAGATGTCGCGCGCGACGCGAGCGTTGATCTCGCTGACGCCGTTGCACGAGTCCGCCAGCGCCGAGGCGAGGGTCGACATGCTCACGCGGCTCTCACCGCCGAGCTTGGCCACCGCCTCGGGCACGTACGCACCCACCACGCGGACCACGTCTTCGAGGTCGAACACGTCATGACCCGCCGGCACCGGCGTGTGGGTCGTGAAGTGGGTCCGCCGGCGCACGGCGTCACGGTCGCCGAGATCTCGCAGCATGGCGCAGGCGAAGAAGGCGGTGTGGCCCTCGTTCAGGTGGGCACAGAGCTCGCCCTGCCAGCCCAGCGCCTGCATCAGCTCGTAGCCGCCGATGCCAAGCACGGCCTCTTGCCGCAGCCGGTTGGCGTGGTCGCCGCCGTAGAGCATGCGCGACACGTCCTGCCACTCCGGCGGGTTCTCCGGCAGCAGCGTGTCCAAGAAGTACACCGGGACCACGTGGCCGTGACGGCCGACCTGGTCGAAGCGCCAGGCGTGGGCGTGCACGGTCTGCCCGTCGAGCTCCAGCTTGAGCCGAACGCCTGAGTCCGCGAGCAGGGCCGACGGGCTGCACCGCGGGAAGTCCAGGTGCTGCTCGCCGTGCACGTCGATGCGCTGCAGGCCGTAGCCCTGGTGGTAGTAGAGCGAGATCCCCACCAGCGGCACACCGGCGTCGGCCGCCGACTTGACGTGGTCGCCGGCGAGCACGCCGAGGCCGCCCGAGTACGTCGCGAGGGACGTGCGCAGGCCGAACTCGGCGGAGATGTAGGCGACCGTCTTGGTCGGTGGAGTAGCGGATGCGGTGGTCATGAACGCTCCAGGTGCGGGCGAAGAGACGGGGGAGGCCAGGGCGCCTCGCGACGCGTTGCCGGCGGAGCCTGCCAGCACGTCGCTCTGGTTGACAACGAGGGGGGGCAGGGGAACAACCCGTCGGGTGCGACGCGATGTCTGCGCGCGGGCTCCGGTAGCGTCTGCCGGGCCCTCCGGGGACGTCGCCGCACGCGAGATCCTTGCGGCGGGCCCGAGCCCATCGCACGCCCCACGGCCAGACGGCCTCACTGTGGACAGCACCATGGACTCCAGCACGCCCGCCCCTCCTGCGCCGCTCAACACCGAGCTGGTGTCGCACGACGGCCCCGGACATCAGTGGCTCGCCTCGCGCTCTGCCGCGGGGATCAAGCTCGGTCTCGACCGGACCCACGCCCTGCTCAGGCGCCTGGGTGACCCGCAGCACGCCACGCCGTCGGTGATCGTCGCCGGGACCAACGGCAAGGGCTCCACGTCCGCCATGATCGCGGCCTTGCTGGAGCAGGCCGGGCTCCGGGTTGGCCACTTCACGTCGCCGCACCTGGTCGAGACGCGCGAGCGTTTCCGTCTCGGTGGCCGGTGCGTCGCCGCCGAGGCGCTGGACGACGCGCTGGTCGCTGTGCGCGACGCCGCCGGTGACGACCTCGAGGTCACGCCCTTCGAGGCCCTCTCGGCCGCCGGGTTCGTGCTCTTTCGCGAGGCCGACATCACCGTGTTGGAGGTTGGGCTCGGCGGCCGGCTCGACGCGACCAACGTCACCGAGCCGCTGGTCGCGGTCGTGACCCAGATCGCGCGGGACCACACGCGCGTGCTGGGAGACACCTTGGCCGAGATCGCGCGCGAGAAGGTCGCCGTGGCGCGCCCCGGTCGTCCGCTGGTGGTGTCGCAGCCCGCCGTCACCATTGGCGCAGCCCGTCGGCTCGGGCTCGACTGCCCGGTCCGCAAGGTCGGGACCGACGCCGTGATCAGCGACGCCAAGGTCGGCGGCAAGCGCCTGCTCACGAGCGGGGTGCTCTCCGGGCCCGGGGTGGGCGTGCCCCTCCACGTTGAGGTCGCGCTCCACGGGCTGCACCAACTCGACAACGCCGCGGCGGCCGTGCTCGCGTACCAGGAGGTGCGCGCCGCCTGGCCGTCGCCGCTGCCCGAGCCGGTCGAGGTCGCCTGGGTCCTGGCCGAGCTGCCCTGGCCGGCGCGCCTCGAGGTCGTCTCGACCGAGCCGCTGGTGGTGCTCGACGGAGCGCACAACCCGGCCGGCATGCGCGCGCTGGCCAACACGCTCAAGAGCCGCAGCGACCGCTGGCACGTGCTCCTGTCGGTGCGGGACAACCGGGACGCCGAGGCCCTGGTTCGCGAGCTGGGGCCCGTGGCCGAGTCGTTCTGGCTGCCGCGGATGGTGAGCGAGCGGCTCCAGGACGCCCACGCGCTGGCGCGGGTCGTCGACGCGTGCGCCAGCCACGCCAACACGGCCGTGGGGGGCGCCGCCGCGTGCCTGCGCGAGGCGAAGCGCGAGGCCCATCGCAGCGCAGGCGTGGTGCTGACCGGGAGCCTCTATGGCATCGGGGAGTGGCTCGGAGCCGGGGTGATCCGCAGCCCTCGGCTGGAGCGCTGGGTCGGCGGAAGCTGAGGCCACCCGCGGCAGCGCCCGCCCCCGGCGGAGCTCCTCAAGAGGCGAGCTCCGACGGGGGATCGGCGGTGATTTGCCCTTGACGTGGCGCCCCGCGCGCGGCTACAACCCGCCGCCCCGCGCGCCAGCGCTGGGCCGGGTCACGCTGCCGACCACCCTGGCGGCAGCCAATCTCCCGCGGACTCCCCCAAGCGCACACCCACTGCCGTGCGCACGGAGCAACACCATGACCATCGGAATCTTCGGCCGCAAAGTCGGCATGACCCAGATCTTCGGCCCTGAGGGCGACCGCATCCCGGTCACCGTCGTCGACGCCGGCGCCAACACCGTCGTCAAGGTCAAGACCGAGGACGGCGCCGACGGCTACAACGCCATCGTGGTCGGCTACGGCGACATCAAGGCCAAGCACGTCAACAAGCCGAAGGCTGGCTTCTTCGCCAAGCAGGGCGTCGAGGCCAAGGCGCACCTGCGCGAGGCCCGCGTCGAGGCGTCGGACGTCGCGTTGATGGAGGTCGGTCAGAGCATCGACGCCAGCGTGTTCTCCGTCGGCTCCTTCGTCGACGTGGTCGGCACCACGCGCGGCCGCGGCTTCGCCGGTGTGATCAAGCGCCACAACTTCAACGCCCCGAAGGCGACGCACGGTACCCACGAGAAGTTCCGCCACGGTGGTTCGCTCGGTCAGAACACGACCCCCGGCCGCGTCTACAAGGGCAAGAAGATGGCCGGTCACTACGGCAACAGCCGCGTGACTGTGCAGAACCTGCTCATCGTCGGCGTCGAGACGGACAAGAACCTGGTCCTCATCAAGGGCAGCGTCCCCGGCCCGAACGGCCGCCTGATCTGGATGCAGAAGTCCGTCAAGGGCTAGCCTGACGCGCGCTCACAGCGCACCGACCCCGCGGGGCGCCTTCCGAGAGGAGGGCGCCCCGCTGTCGTTGTGGGTCGCGGCGCGTGAGTGAGCGGCACCTTGCGCGGGGAACGGGCGCCGTGGCACGGTCCGCGCACGTGGCGTGCCACGGGTGAGGTCTCCATGCAGGTGCTGTTTCCAGCGGCCCTAGACGGCATCTCGAGTGAGCTTGTGGACTGCCCCAGCCGGGCGTGGCTCCCCGCCGCGCAGGAGGCGTGGGACGCCGCGCAGGAGGGCTCGAAGCGCCGCGGCAAGCGGGGCGAGGTCCCCTTTCCGCCCGCCGCCGCCGAGCGCGCGCTGCTCACGGCCACGGTCGAGGGGCTCCCGCTCGGCGAGCAGAGCGACGTCAAGGCGCCGTTGACGGGCTTCCCGGTGTGGGCCTGGGCGACGCCCGACGGCGTCGAGCTCTCGTTCAGCACGCTCTCTTCTGCCGTTCGCCGCCGGCTGGCGGCCACCGATGACCCCGCCGCGCTCGCCCACGCCGAAGGGGGTTGGCGCACGCCGCTCGCCGTCTTCCGCTTCGCCGACGGCCTGCAGCAGCTGCGGGTGACCTCGCGCACCAAGATGCCGTGGTCCGACTACGTGGTGCTGCGCGAGACCCTCCTCGACGCCTTGGCGGACCGTCGCCAGCCGCTCCTGGCCCGGCTCGCCGAGATCGCCGGTGTCGCCGCCATGGTCGCCAGCGAGCGCGCCCTGCCCACGGAATTCCCGGTGCTCAACGCCCGGCTCTTCCTGGCGTGGCGGGGATTCCTGGAGTCCCGTGTCGCGGCGGCGTCGGCCACCGAGCTCGCGGCTTTTGCGCAGACGGCGTGGCCGCTCTTCCGGGACGACCTGACCACGGCCGACGGCTTGGAGGCCGCGCTCGCCGGCGACTGGCGCGCCGACCTGCGCACGTGGATCGTGCCGGACGAGCGCTCGCTCACCGAGGCGATCGAGGGCTACCTGGGCGTCCGCCTCTTCGCGGCGCCGCTGGACCGCTTCCGCACCGTCATCCGGGGGCACGTCGAGCTGCTCGAGGGCTTCGCGACCGGCCTTCGCTACGCCGCGGCCTTTGGCGCGCTGCAAGGCGCTCCGCTCACCGGCGAACAGATCGTCGCGGCGCTCGCGCTCGGTGAGCACGCCGTGGCCCAGGCTGGCGCCGCGCTCCCCGGCTTTGCGCTGCCCAAGTCCAGCCATGACCGGGGGCCGCGCATGGCGGACCTCGACATGACGCTCGAGAGCATCTGCTGAGCACCTCGGGCGCGACCGCGCAGGTGCTGCTGACCCGCGCGACAGACGACAACGCTGCGCTTCGGCGCCGGCTTGAATCGCGCGGTCTCACCGTGGCGGAGCTGCCCACGGCGTCTCTCACGCTGACCGAGGTCGCTCACACGGTCTTTGACGTGGCCCTGCGCGAGGCCGACGCGCTGGCGTTCACCAGCCGACACGGCGTCCGCGGGGCGGGCGCGTTCGCGTCGTCGCTCGTCGACTGGTGGGTGGCCGGCGGGCGCGTCGCGGCGGTGGGCGCAGCGACGCAGCGCGCGATCCTGGCGGAGCTCGGCGCGCCTGCCGGAGCGACTCCGGTGCTGACCCCGCCCGCAGCCGCGAGCACGGGCGCAGGCCTGGCCGACGCGCTGGCGGCCGCCCTCGGCCCCGGTGGCCGCGTCTTGCACGCCTGCGGCGCCCACGCCCGCCCAGAGCTCGGCGACACGCTCCGGGACCGGGGACTGTCGTGCGCCAGGCTGGTGCTCTATCGCAACGACGCGCCGGCGGCGCCCTCGCGCGCGAGGGTGCGCGCGGTGGCTGGGATCCCCGTGGTCTATCTCGCCGCGCCCTCTGCTGCGGATCGCCTGTTTTCATGGGTCCCTGCGCTGCGAGAGGCCACGCTGGTCGCCATCGGACCGACCACGGCCGCGCACGTCGAGAGCCGCCATGGCGTGACGCCCAGCGCTGTGGCACAAGACCCTTCGTTGGACGCCGTCGCTGCCGCGATCGGGTCCGCTGTGACCGCAGCGCAGGCCGCGCTCACGACGGATCCCCCAGGCACCACGTCCTGACCTCAGACGCTCACCGACCCGCACGCAGGAGCCGCCCATGTCCACTCACCCCGTGTCCGCGCGCCTCTTCACCCAGGCTCAGCAGGTGACCCCCGGCGGGGTCCACAGCCCTGTGCGCGCTTTTGGTTCCGTGCCCGGCGACCCGGTGTTCTTCGCCAGCGCGTCTGGGAGCCAGGCCACCGACGCCGACGGTCGGACCTACGTCGACCTGTGCATGTCCTGGGGCCCGCTGATCCTCGGTCATGCAGATCCGGCCGTGGTCCGCGCGGTGCAAGAGGCGGCGCCCAAGGGGCTCAGCTACGGTGCGTGCCACGCCGGCGAGGTGGCGCTCGCAGAGCTGATCGTCTCCGCCTTCCCCAGCTTCGATCAGTGCCGCTTCGTGAGCTCGGGCACCGAGGCGGTGATGACCGCCCTGCGCCTTGCGCGGGGCGCGACCGGCCGCTCGAAGGTGATCAAGTTCGAGGGCGGCTACCACGGCCACAGCGACGCGCTCTTGGTGAAGGCGGGCAGCGGGCTCATCACCGCCGCCGACCCGGACTCCGAGCCGTCCAGCGCCGGTGTTCCGGCCGAGGTCGCCGCCACCACGCTGCAGGTCCCCTTTGGAGACTTGGACGCTGTGACGCGGCTCTTCGAGCGCGTCGGCCACGACATCGCCGCGGTCATCCTCGAGCCCATGCCCGCCAACAACGGCTTGCTCGTTCAGACCCCAGGGTTCCTCGCCGGGCTGCGCGCGCTCACCGCCGAGCACGGCGCGCTGCTCATCTTTGACGAGGTCATCTCTGGCTTCCGCACCGGCTGGGGTGGCTACAGCGCCGGGGTGACCCCGGACCTGGTGACGCTCGGCAAGGTCATCGGCGGCGGCATGCCGGTGGGCGCCGTGGTCGGGCCGCGGGCGACCATGGAGCACCTGGCGCCGACCGGGCCGGTCTACCAGGCGGGCACGCTCAGCGGGAACCCGGTGTCCATGGCCGCCGGACACGCGACCCTCTCGCAGCTCGCCGACGGCGCTGTCTACGCCCGCCTCGAGGCCTTGGGCGCTCGCCTTCAGGCGCGCATCGAGGGCGGACGGACTCGGAGCTGGCCGCAGGTGCAGCGCGTGGGTTCCATCGTGTGGCTCTACCTCGACGAGGGTGCCCTCCCGACCCGCGCCGACACCATCAGCCAGACCCACGTGACGCGCTTCAACCACCTCCACGGGCAGCTCCTCGACGCTGGCTTCTACGTCCCACCTTCGGCCTATGAGGTGCTCTTCCTCTCCGCTGCGCACACCGACGCCGAGGTCGACGCCCTGGCGGACGCCGTGCTCAGCGCCGTCGCCGGGTTGGACTGACCATGGCCAGGGCACGCCGGGACCGCGCGACCGTCATCTTCACGGCCGCGATCGTCGTGCTCATCGTGCTCAGCCTGTGGTGGATGGTCTTCTTTCACCGCGCCATCACCAATGAAAACCGCATGATGCGGCAGAGTCTGGACGACGCCGCCCACGTCCACGCGCTCCGCCTCCGCGTCGCTCGCACCGTGCCCGAGCCCGGCGTGTTCGCGCCGGACAAGCGCTTCGAGGTGCGGCAGGTGACCGAGGTGGCCCCCGGTGACGCCGTCATCCGCGCCCCCTGGGTGCTGCGGCCGCAGCGGGCGACCCTGCGCCGGCTCGACGACCACTTTGGCGGTCGTCGGCGGATGTTGCTGGGTGAAGGTGTGCTGCTCACCGGTCTGCTGCTCAGCGTGGTGGCGATGCTCTACCGGCTGGTGCAGGCAGAGCGGCGGTTTCGCGACGAGATGTCGGAGTTCCTGTCGCGGGTGACGCACGAGATGAAGACGCCGCTCGCGGGCATCAAGGCGGTGCTGCAGGTGGTCGAGTCGCAGCGCGTCCCAGCCGAGCAGGTGCCGGGGCTCGCCAGTCGGGCGCTCCGAGAGGTCGAGCGCGAACAGCAGCTGATCCAGAATCTGCTGCTGGCGCAGCGCATGCGTCAGCCCGGTGCGTCGCTGGTGCGGGAGTCCGTCGACGTCACCGCGCTGCTGGCGGAGGTGCTGCAGCACCGCCGAGAGCTGCCGGGCGGCGTCACGTTCACCCTGTCGGCAGCGGAGGCGGTGGTCGCGCGCGCCGATCTGAGCGCGCTGCGATCGATCGTCGACAACCTCCTCGACAACGCCGCCAAGTACGGCGCGGAGGAGGTCGAGGTGCAGGTGACCGAGCGCGACGCTGTGGCGTGCATCGACGTCAAGGACGACGGCATGGGCTTCGCTGAGACCGCGGCCGACGAGCTCTTCGCCCCCTTCCGGCGGACCGTGGGCGCGGCGGGTGGCAAGCAGGGCACCGGTCTGGGGCTCCACATCTCGCGCACCCTGGCGCGGCGCATGGGCGGCGACGTCACCGCGGTGAGTCCGGGCGAAGGGCAGGGCGCGGTCTTCTCGGTCACCCTCCCCCTTGCGGATCAACGCGCAAGCCTTTAGACCCCAGGCCACACGGCGCGCGTGTTTGGTGCGTCTGCTCCGCCACTCGGGCGTCACCGCCCGCCGCGCGTCACCTCGGAGAGCCGCAGCATGAGCCGCATCCTGCTGGTGGAGGACGACGACCTCATCGGCACCATGGTGCGCCTTGTCCTCGAGCAAGAGGGCTACGGGGTCGACTGGCAGACCTCCGGCGAGTCCGGTCTGGCCCGCTGCGTCGGCGCGGACGCGCAGCGCTTCGACGCGATCCTCCTCGACATCACGCTCCCTGGCATGAGTGGGCTCGACGTGGCTGGCGCGCTCCGGCGTCACGGGGTGGGCACCCCGATCCTGATGCTGACGTCGCAGGACCAGACCGACAGCAAGGTCGACGCCTTCGAGCGCGGCGCCGACGACTACGTGTGCAAGCCCTTCGACATGCCCGAGCTGCTCGCCCGACTCCGCGCGCAGATCCGGCGCAGCCAAGGGCGGCTCGAGTTGGCCAGCGATCGCAACACGGCCTTTGGCGCCGCCCGTGTCGACATCGACGGGCGGCGGCTCTGGGACCGCCACGGCGACGAGGTCACGCTCAGCGACAAGGAGCTCGATCTGGCCTTGCTCTTCGCCCGCCACCCGGGCCGCGTGCTGACGCGCGCGGACATCCTCGACGAGGTCTGGGGCATGGACGCCATGCCGACGGAGCGCACGGTCGACAACTTCATCGTCCGCTTGCGGCGCTGGGTCGAGCCGGCGCCGGACCGCCCGGCGCACATCGTCACCGTGCGTGGACGGGGGTACCGCTACGACCCCTGACGCGGCCGTCGACCGCCTCGGCCAGAGGCGCCGCCAAGCCCTCGCTGGGCCCGCGCGCCGTGGCGCGACCGGTCCACCCGCACCCCGCCCTGCTTCGGAGACGCGCCATGACCACCATCCCCGCCGCCCACGCCCACCGCTTCGCGCAGGCCTCCCACGCGCTGACCTACGACGACGTCTTGCTGGTTCCGGCGCACAGCGAGGTGCTGCCGCGCGACGTCAGCCTGCGCAGCCCGCTCGCCCGGGACATCGTGCTCTCGATCCCGGTCCTCGCCGCAGCGATGGACACGGTCGCTGAGGCGCCCATGGCCGTGGCCATGGCGCGGCTGGGCGGGCTGGCGGTGATCCACAAGAACCTGACCGTGGCGCAGCAAGCCGCCGAGGTGACCCAGGTCAAGCTGACGGATCCGCGTTTCGACCGCGGCGCGACGACGCTGTCGCCGGACACGAGCCGAGAGGCGGCCGCGACGCAGATGAAGGACGAGGGCCAGTCTGCGCTGCCGGTCGTCGAGGAGGGCCGCGTCGTGGGTGTGCTCACGCGGCGGACCCTGCTGGTGGACGGCACCGACGGCGACGTGCGCTCGGCCATGCTGCCTGCGCAAGGGGTCGTGTCGGTGCACGTGACGCCCGACGAGGCCGCGGCGGTGATGGAAGACAGCGGCGTGTCGCGCCTCTTCGTGGTCGACGCGGCCGGGCGCTTCGTCGGTGTCATGACGCGCGCGCACATCGAGCCGTGGCAGCAGTTTCGGCACGCGCTCCGCGACGCCCAGGGGCGCCTGCGCTGCGCCGCCGCCGTGGGGCCAGGGGGCGACTGCGACGCGCGCGTGGACGCCCTGGTGGCCGCTGGCTGCGACGTGATCGTCATCGACACCGCCCACGGTCACTCCCGCAACGTGCTGGCCGCCGTCCGCCGCACACGCGAGCGCTACCCCGACCTGGTCATCGTGGGCGGCAACGTCGCGACGCCGGCGGCGGTCACCGCGTTGGCAGAGGCCGGCGCAGACGTGGCCAAGGTCGGCATCGGGCCGGGCAGCATCTGCACGACGCGCATCGTCGCGGGCGTCGGCGTGCCGCAGATGAGCGCCGTGCTCGACTGCGCCGCGGCGGCCCGCGCGGCGGGGATCACCGTCATCGCCGACGGCGGCATCAAGCAGAGCGGCGACGTGGTCAAGGCCATGGCCGCGGGCGCGGCGTCGATCATGGTCGGCAGCCTCCTGGCCGGCACCGACGAGGCCCCCGGCGAAGAGATCGTCCAGGACGGCATCCGCTACAAGGCCTACCGCGGCATGGGCTCGCTCGGGGCGATGCAGCAGGGCAGCAAGGACCGCTATTTTCAGGAGCAGACCGAGGACGCCGGCAAGCTCGTGCCGGAGGGGGTCGAGGCCCGAGTGCCCGCCAAGGGGCCCGTGGCGTCCGTGGTGCACCAGCTCATGGGCGGTCTCCGGGCCGGCATGGGCTACACGGGCTCCGCCGACCTCGCCAGCCTCGCCCGCGAGGCGCAGTTCGTGCGCATCACCAACGCTGGCCTGGCCGAGAGCCACGTCCACGACGTGGTCATGAGCAGCCCCG
>JAUIAC010000233.1 GCA_030425545.1 bacterium
AACAGCGGCAAGGGTGGCTTCGCGCCCATCGCGCTCGCGAGCCAGGGGCGCTGCGGCGGCTGGGGCGTGGCCGACTTTGACGGTGACGGACGGCTCGACCTGCTCATGGCAAACCTGGGCCTCAGCGCGCTCTACCTGGCGCAGCCGCCGGCCGTGGACGCGCCGGGCGGGCTGACGTGGACCGACGTGGGTGCGGCGTGGGGGCTGCAGGCCAAGGAGGGGCTGCACACCCGGCCGCTGGTGCACGACTTCGACCACGACGGGCGCCCTGACGTGCTCTTGATGACGACCCAGCCGGCCGGCGGCGTCGCAGCGTGGAAGGGCTGCGGCCCTGCGCCGACCCTGGAGGCGCAGGCCGACCTGCTGCTGCACAACGAAGGCGACCACTTCTCGCGTTGGCCGCTGGCTGCCGGCGCCGACGGGCCGGCCAGCGCGCTGCGGGCGCAGGCGGCGCTGGATCTCGACGGCGACGGCGACCTGGACGTGGTGCAGGTGCGCGGCGACGGCCTGGTGCGGGTGCTGCGCAACGACATGCCCTCAGCCGGCGGGGTCGTGACCTTTCGCGTCGCGGGGCCCACGGGAAACCGCTTCGCCGTTGGCGCGCGGGTGACCGGCTTCGTCGGGGGAGAGCCCTTCGCCGGGCAGGTCTTGGGCAACGCTGGTTTTGGCGGCGCAGGGGTGTGGCGCGTGCGCGTGGCGACGCCCGAGGGCCTGCCGCTGACCAACGTGCAAGTCCACTGGCCGGCCCCGCTGCACCTGAGCCGAGACCTGGGCTCCGTGCCGGCCAACGCAGGCGTGGTGAACGTGGCGCCCTACTGACCGGCCACGGAGCCCGTCGTCGGGGGGCCGCGCTCACGGCGGGTCAGTCTGCCAGACCGTTGACACCCAGCACGCCGTCGATGCGCATGAGACGCAAGATCACCACGTGCGGTCCCGCTGGCGTGGCCAGGGTGACCCGGACAAATCGCGGCGTCGCGCCCCCCCGCAGCGTGGCGAGGCGCGCGTCGCCCTGTGCGCTCCCGCACGACCCCTTCAGGTCGGCGAAGGCCGCGGCCACGCTCTGATCGCCCGGGCCAGCGGGGTCCGCGGAGATCGGCGCTGCCCGCGCGACGCGGACGCGCCCGGCCGGCGGCTGCTGCGCCACGACGCGCTGGTGAAAGGCGTCGCGGTCGACGATCCACGTGCACCGATCGCCCCACGCGAAGGGGACATGGGTCACCGCGGTATAACCCGGGCGATCCGCCGCGATGAGCCGCCGCATGAAGGTGGTCGCCACCGCGACGTCGCGCGCAGCGGCGCTGTCGGCGCGCCCGAGTGGCGGAGAGCGGCCCGGCGAGTCGGCCGACGGAGGTGGGGCGGACGCCACCGGCGCCGCGGGCGCCGCACAGCCGGCCAGCGCTGCGGCGCAGAGCAGCCCGAGCGCTGCCCCACGGCCCAGCGGCCACGGCCCTACAGACACTCTCAGACGGGACATGGCACCTTCCCGGCGACCCACCGTGGAGGCCGCCCATGACGGATGAGACTACGCACTCCCAGCCGGAGCCCCAAACGCGCGCGTCGGACTCCGGTAGCGCGCGCGACGCGCGTCGTCCGCAGCCCATGATCTACACCGTGCGCTGCACCTTTCCGCGACCCGAGCTCCGGGCGGAGTGGATCGCGTGGGTGGTCGACGGTCACGCGCAGGAGGTCGTCGCGGCGGGCGCCACCAGCGCCGACGTGGTCGTGCTCGAGGAGCCCCCGCTCAGCGCCGACGCCCGCTACACCTTCCCCTCGCGCGAAGCCTTCGACGCCTACGTGGCGGAGGACGCCCCGCGGCTCCGCGGGGAAGGGCTGGCGCGCTTTCCACCTGAGCTCGGGCTTCGCTACGCCCGAAGTCTGGGCCTGCTGCGCGTCCTCCACGGCCGCGACGCGACGCGCTGCTAGTCCGGCGTTCGCGCTCTCACCGCGATGTCAGCTCGCGATCGACGCGCCATGTGGCGGGGTTCACCCGAGCGCGTGTGTCAACCCGCAGTGGGCTCCGCCTGGGCGTGATGCGGGCAGGTCGGCGCCGCGCCAGGCTCGGCGGGCGGCTGCCCCCAACGGCCAAAGACGCCCACTAGACCGAGCACCACGAGCGACGCCCCCACGAGCTTGCGTCCGTGCCGCAGCGGCCCGGAGCGAAAGCGACGTGCCAGCACGGCTGCGAGGGCCAACGAGGGCGCCGTGCCCAGCCAGAAACCAGCCATGGTCGCGAGCGCGCCTGGCAGGGAGCCCGTGGCGGCGCCGACGATGGCGAACGAGTAGAGGAAGCCACAGGGCAGCAGGGTGGACGTGAGCCCGAGCAGGTAGGGGCCGCTGTAGGGCCCGGCGGAGCGACCGACGCTCAACAGGCGTCCGACCACCCGCCCCCAGGCGCGCCCGACGCGGCCACCGGAGCCGGGGCCGGCGAAGTAGGTCAGCCCGACGCCGACCAGCACCAGCCCCATGACCACCGCCAGAGCCCGCTGCACCTGCCACAGGTCCGCGATGCGACCGAGCGCCTCGCCGGCCAGGCCCGCCAGCGTCCCCAGCGCGATGTATGTGGTCAGCCGCCCGCCGTGGTACGCCGCCTGGGTCAGCGAGAAGCGCCGCGCGCCCCGGCGCATGCCCTGAAAGCCCGCGAAGGGCCCACACATGCCGACGCAGTGCACGCTGCCGCCGGCTCCCCCCAGGAGCGCGACGCCAAAGGCGGTGATGGGGTCGATGGCCACGGCTTCTCCTGGCGTTGGGCGCACGCGCCGGGTCACACGGCGCGACCGCGGGGGTCAGCGGAGGTTGTGGTCCTGCTCGAAGGCGAGGGCGTGGGGCGCGTCGAACTCCACCCGCACGCGCCAGCGCCCGACGGGGATCGCGCTCGCCGGGCTCTGCCAGGCTGCGGTGTCGCTCGCCGTGGCGGGCTGCAGCGGCAGCACGCGGTCGAGGCGCGCGTCCCCCGGGCGGTAGAGCATCACCCGGCCGGTCGCGCCCCGGAGCGTGGCCGGCGCGTCGGGCAGCGAGAGCGTGACGCGCCCCGCGTCGCCCGGCTCCAAAGCCACCTTGAAGGGGAGCGCGCTGCCCTTGGTGCGCAAGGCCAGCTCCTCATCGTAGCGCTCGCCGGCCTGGTAGTAGTCGGTCCGGACGATGTCGGTGTTGGCGGTGAAGACGTAGGTCAACGCCACGCCGTGCACCAGCACGGACAGGCCGAGGAAGCCGAAGACGATGCCCGCCATGAAGCGCACGCCCTGCTTGCTGGCGGCGTCACGCTCGGCTCCGGAGAGGGCCGCAGTGGCGGAGGGCGTGGGCTCGGTGGCCATGGGGTTCGACACGGTCATGGGGTCTCCTGGGGCGCGGCGCCCTGGGCTTGGCCCGCAGCGGGCTGGGCCGCGCTGGGCTGCGGCGTCGTCGGTCCTGTTCCCTTTCGGGCCGCCATGCCGGGGCCGAGCAAGGGCACACGAGCGCGCCCGACCTCGACCCCGTCGGCGTCCTGGCCCGCCTCACCGGTGACCTGATGGAACACCAGCAGCGGCCGGTCGTCGCCGCCCGCCTTGAAGTCGCTCAGCTTGCGGCGGATGAAGATCTCCATGGTGGCGGTCTTGCCCGCGGGCACCGGCCAGGGGTTCAAGGGCACCACGAAGACGTAGCCCTCGCGCGGCAGCAGCCTGATCTTGACGGCCTTGTCCGACTTGTTGACCAGCTTCGCGCGAAAGTGGTTGACCACGGCGTCGCCCTGCACCTGGACCACGCCCTGCCCTTGCGCGCGCACCACGGTCACCTCGGTGATCTTGCGGTTGTTGGCGGCGTAGGCGAACGCCGACAGCGAGGCCGTGAGCACGAGCGCGTAGCCGACGGTGCGCAAGCGCACCAGCTTGCGCTCGCCGCCGCCGAGCTCCTGCAGGCTGGTGTAGCGAATCAGCCCCTCGGGCTTGTCGATCTTGCGCATCACGCCGTCGCAGGCGTCCATGCAGGCGGTGCAGTTGATGCACTCCATCTGCAGGCCGTTGCGGATGTCGATGCCGGTGGGGCAGACCTGCACGCAGAGCCCGCAGTCGATGCAGTCGCCAAAGGCCTGGTCCGGCGCCTTCCGCCGCTGCTTCTTGCCCCCGCGCGACTCGCCGCGGCCGGTGTCGTAGCCCACGATGAGGCTGTGGTCGTCGAGCATGACCGACTGCCACCGGCCGTAGGGACACGCGATGGTGCACAGCTGCTCTCGAAACCACGCAAAGTCGAGGTAGACGAGCATCTGCACGCCAAACATGAAGCCGAACCAGCTCGGGTTGTCGCCGGGCCACTGCAGGGTCATCTCGAGCACGCGCTCGGACGACGCGACGTAGCACAGCACGGTGTTGGCGACGTGGGCCGCGATGACGAAGAAGACGACGTGCTTGACCGCCTTGCGCCAGAGCTTGTCCCAGGTGAGCGGCCCCTGGTCCCGGCGCATGCGCTTGTTGGGCGAGCCCTCGATGGCGTTCTCGATGCGGCGGAACACGCCCTCCATGAAGACGGTCTGCGGGCACGCCCAGCCACACCAGAGCCGCCCCCACTGCGCCGTGATCATGAAGATGCCGATGAGCGCGCTGAAGAGCAGCAGCCACAGCAGGTAGCTGTCTTGGGGCCAGAGCACGAGGCCGAAGAAGGCGAGCTTGCGGTGCGGCAGGTCGAGCAGCAGCGCCTGGTGTCCCCCCACCTCCAGCCAGGGCAGCCCGAAGAAGAGCAGCATCAGCAGGGCGTTGACCAGGGTGCGGCGGTTGAGCCAGCGACCCTTGAAGCTCGCGGGATAGAGCCACTGCCGCCGACCGCTCTCACTGATGGTGGTCGGCCGCTCTTGAGTCGGCTGGACGACGGAACCTGCCATGAGGGGTCTCCGAACCGGGGGAGGGAAGGACGCGCGCCGCTGGGGCTCAGCCCTTCAGCGGGTTGCCGTCGGCGTCGACCTTGACTCCCTGCGGCTCCTTGGGCTTCGACGTGGGCTTCTTGCCGCGCAGGTCGCGCACGAAGCACGTGAGGTCCTGGATCTCTTCCTTCGACAGCTGTCCCTTCCACGCGATCATGCCCTTGGCCGGCACGCCCTCGGTGATGGTGCTCGCGATGGCCTTGAAGGTCCCGCCGTGGATGTAGAGGTCGTCGGTGAACGCCGGACCCACGAGCCCGCCGCCGTCAGCGCGGTGACACGCGGCGCACTTGCCGGTGTAGTTCTCCTGAGCCTTCGCCTTCCACGCGTCGCCGCTGGTGCAGTAGGCCTTCAGCTCAGCCTCGTTCCAGTCGATCTTCTGCTTGGCGGCGAGCGCCTTGGCCGCCTCCATCTCCGCCATGTACGAGTCGTGGATGGTGTTGCCCTCGGTCATGTGGACCCACGGCGCGTACACCAGACCGAACGCGATGGTGACGTAGAAGATGCCGAGCCACCAACGGGGCAAGGGGTTGTCGTACTCCTCGATGCCGTCGAATGTGTGGCCGCGAACCTCGTCGGTGACCTTACTCATGGCTGCCCTCCCCCGTGGCGTTGCCAGCCGTCGCCACCGCACCGTCGTGCAGCGGCAGCTCGTTCATGTGGTTGAAGTGGCTGTGCTCCTTCGAGACGGCCAGCCAGATGAGGATCCCGACGAAGCCTGAGAAGAAGGCCACCAGCGCGATGATTGGCGCTGCCGTGAGGTCCATGGTCGCGAGAACGTCCTTGAACATGAGGGCCTCCTACTTCTGGGCTGTGGTTGCGGGAGCGGCGGGCGCCTTGATGTCGGTGCCCATGCGCTGCAGGTACGCGATGAGCGCGACGATCTCGGTGCCGCTGGTGCCGCTGACCCCGTTCTTCGCCAGGTCGTCGGCGATGGCCTTGTCCTGCTTGGTGAGGCTGGCCATGGCCTGGTCGACCTCGGCGTCCGTGTACGGGACCCCCAGCTTGCGCATGGCTGCGACCTTGTCCTGGGTCAGCGACGTGTCGAGCTTGTCGGTGATGAGCCAGCCGTACTCCGGCATGATCGAGCCCGGCGTCGTCGAGCGCGGGTCCTTCATGTGGTTGTAGTGCCACAGGTTCGGGTACTTTCCGCCGATGCGGTGCAGGTCTGGCCCGGTGCGCTTGGAGCCGAACTGGAAGGGGTGGTCGTAGACGAACTCACCGGCCTTCGAGTAGTCGCCGTAGCGCTCGGTCTCCGCGCGGATGGGGCGGATCATCTGCGAGTGGCAGTTGTAGCAGCCCTCGCGGATGTAGATGTCCCGACCCTCGAGCTCGAGCGGCGTGTAGGGCTTCACCGAGGCGATGCTGGGCACGTTCGACTCGATGGCGACCATGGGCACGAACTCCACCAGCGTGCCGATGAGCACGGCGACGAGCGAGAGCACGGTGAAGAGCAACGGCTTGCCCTCGAGGCGTCCGTGCCAGCTGCCCGACTCGTCGTGGACCTTGGCCAGCGGCGCGGCCTGCGCCTCCGTGTCCTTGAGCTCGCCGTGCCCCTTCGCCGTGAGGATGAGGTTCACGAAGCCGACGATGACGCCCAGCAGGTAGAGCGTGCCGCCCACGAAGCGCAGCCAGTAGAAGGGCTGCAGGCGGGTGACCGTCTCCATGAAGTTGGGGTACGCGAGGTAGCCCTGGTCGTCGAAGGCGAACCACATGAGCCCCTGCGTGATGCCGCCGGTCCACATGGAGACGATGTAGAAGACCATGCCGAGCAGGCCGAGCCAGAAGTGGGCGTTGGCCATGCCGTCGCTGTGCAGCTTCTTGCCGTAGAGTCGCGGGATCAGCCAGTAGAGCATGCCGAAGCTCATGAAGCCGTTCCAACCGAGCGCGCCGGCGTGCACGTGGGCGATGGTCCAGTCGGTGTAGTGGGAGAGCATGTTGAGCTTCTTGATGCTCAGCATGGGGCCCTCGAACGTGGCCACACCGTAGAAGGTGATGGCGACGACCATGAACTTGACCACCGGGTCGGTGCGCAGCTTGTCCCAGGCGCCACGGAGCGTGAGCAGGCCGTTGATCATGCCGCCCCACGAGGGCGCGATGAGCATGAGCGAGAAGACCATGCCGACGGTCTGCGCCCACTCGGGCAGCGCGGTGAAGAGCAGGTGGTGCGGGCCCGCCCAGATGTAGAGGAAGACCAGCGCCCAGAAGTGGATGATGGAGAGCTTGTAGCTGTAGACCGGGCGCTCTGCGGCCTTGGGCATGAAGTAGTACATGAGCCCGAGGAAGGGCGTGGTGAGGAAGAAGGCGACGGCGTTGTGGCCGTACCACCACTGCACCAGGGCGTCCTGCACGCCGGCGTAGACCGAGTAGCTGCGGAAGAAGCTCACCGGCAGCGCGAGGCTGTTGACGATGTGGAGCAGCGCCACCGTGAGGATGGTGGCGATGTAGAACCAGATGGCGACGTAGAGGTGACGCTCGCGCCGCTTGGCGATGGCGCCGAAGAAGTTGATCGCGAAGACGACCCAGACCACCGCGATGGCGATGTCGATGGGCCACTCGAGCTCCGCGTACTCCTTTGAGACCGTGATGCCCAGCGGCAGCGTGATGGCGGCCGCGACGATGATCAGCTGCCAGCCCCAGAAGTGAACCTTGGACAGGGCGTCGCTGAACATGCGCGCCTTGAGCAGGCGCTGGGTCGAGTAGTACATGCCGGCGAAGATCGCGTTGCCAGCGAAGGCGAAGATGACGGCGTTGGTGTGCAGCGGGCGCAGGCGCCCGAAGGTGAACCACGGCAGGCCGGTGTTGGCCGGCCACCACGCCATCTGGAGCGCGATGATGACACCCACGAGCATGCCCACGATCGCCCAGACGATGGTCGCCCAGGCGAACTTGCGCACGATCGCGTCGTCATAGCGGAAGGTTTCGACGGTCATGTGGAGCTTCCCCCCTGTGCCACCGCGGGGGTGGCCTGGCCGGCTGGTGCGCCGGAGTTCGCGTCAGGCGTCGTGTGGGTGCGCTGCGCGGTGAGTGCGCCCGTGGCCGCGAGCTCGTCCCGCTCGAAGAGCAGGCGGGCACCGGAGACGTCGACGTTGTCGAACTGCCGCTGTCGGGCCGCCCACACGAAGGCGGAGACCCCCAACGTGGCGAGCAGAAGCGAAGCAGGTAGCAGGACGTAGACGATGCCCATGGTGACCCGGGAGCGCGCCGCGTGAGCGGGCTAGGTGTCCGACGCCTCCCCAGCGCCGGGCCCCCGCGTGAGCGAGGTGCCCCATAGCTAGGCTCGCCAGCCGCGCTTGCAAGGGAGAAGTGCGCTCTCCGAATCAGTTGATTTGGGTCAAGTTGCGCTGTCTGGCTTCGGCTCAGACGCGGGTCTGGGCGCGCCGCGAGGCCCAAACAGCGATGCTGACGACGGTCGCGGACGAGAGCGGCATCAGCAGCGCCGCGAGCAGGGGCGTGATGTGGCCGGTGGCGGCGAGGGTCACGCCGATCGCGTTGTAGGCGGCGGCGAAGCCGAGCGTGAGCCGGATGACGTGTCGCGCGCGGGAGGCCCGCTCGAAGAGACGCCCGAGGCCGGCGAGGCCACCGCCGTGTAGGACCACCTCGCTGGCGGCGATGGCGCCGGGCGTGGCGCTGGCCAGGGTCAAGGCCAGCGACGCACCGCGCAGGGCGGGGACGTCGTTGTAGCCGTCACCGACCATGACCACGCCGCCCTGCCCTTCGAGCTCCTGGACCACGGCCGCCTTGGCCACCGGGTCGACCTCTGCGCGGGCGTCGGCGACCCCGAGCCGCTCGGCCACCCCGCGCACCGCGGCGGCGTTGTCGCCTGAGAGCAGCGTGGTCTGGAGCTGCCAGCGCCCCCGCAGCTCGGCGAGCGTGGCCGCCGCGTCGTCCCGCAGGGCGTCTTCGAGCGCGAGCAGGGCCACCAGCGCGGGTGGCTCGGCGTCCGTCGGGCCCGAGGGGGCCTCGGGCGCGGAGATCGCGGGGGCGCAGGTGTCGGGCGCGGAGGTGTCGGGCGCGGAGGTGTCGGGCGCGTCTGCGTCCCCGGCCGGAGCCGCCGACCCGTGACGCCACACCGCCACGACGCTGCGCGCCGCCGCGTGGGACTCGGCGACGAA
>JAUIAC010000234.1 GCA_030425545.1 bacterium
CTCCGGGAGGCCTCATGAACAGCGCATTGACCTTGCTCGGCGGCTGCGCGGTGTGCGCCGCCAACGACACCGACTACGGCTGGTTCGTGCTCTCGGGCACCGTGCTGCTGGGCGCCATGGCCGTCGCTGCGTTCTTCGCCTGGCGCGACGGGCACCGGCGCCAACCCCTGCCGCTGCACGTCGACGAGCCGTAGCCTGGGTCCCTCGCTGGCCGGGGCGTCCCGGGCGGTGAGCCGCGCAGGCCTACCCAGAGCGGCCGCGCTCCGCTGGCTGGACGCGGCGCGCACCTGCACCGCACCACGACGGGTTTACGCCCGTCGATCCGCCCCCCATGATGCGTGCCCCTCCTACTCGGGAAGCGCCATGGAAGTCCTCGCAACAGCCGCAGAAGGCACCTCAGACGTCCTGGCAGACGAGTGCGCCGCGCTCGGTCTCCGCGTCGTGCACGTGCGCGCGGACGGGGTCGTGCTCGACCTCAACACCCGCTCCACGGCCAAGGCGCTGGTCCACCTGCGGGTCGCGACCCGGCTGCTCCTGGCCGTCGAGGACGTGTTCTCGAGCGACGCCGAGGACCTCTACAACTCGCTGCGCAAGATCGACTGGAAGCGGTGGCTCGACGAGCGTCACACCATCGCCGTGCACGCCACCGGCCCGCTGCCCGGCAGCCCCGAGGCGCCGACGCGACGTGGGCGCCCGTCGCGGGGCGGCGGCATTCGGAACCACGTCTTCGCCGCGCAGAAGGCCAAGGACGCGGTCTGCGACCACCTGCGCGGGCGGCTCGGGGCGCGGCCGAGCGTCGACCTCGAAGATCCGGACGTGCGCATCGTGCTGCGTTTTCGCGGCGACCGGTGCGGGGTCTACCTCGACATCTCGGGCGAGGCGATGCACCGCCGGGGGTATCGCGTCGACACCGTGGAGGCGCCGCTGAAGGAGACCCTCGCCGCGGCCATCGTGCGCATGGTCGGGTGGGACGGGACGCGGCCGCTCATCGACCCGATGTGTGGTTCGGGCACGATGATCATCGAGGCGCTGTCGCTGCACCTCGGCCTCGCGCCGGGCATGGCGCGCGACTTCGCTATCGAGCGCTGGCCGCACCACGGCGAGGCGGTGAGCGAGCTGCTGGAGGCCGAGCGGGTCGCCGCCCAGGCGCAGGCCGCAGAGGCCATCGCCAAGGCGCGTGAGGCGGGGCTCGAGGTGGTCGCGGGAGACTTCGACCGAGCCGCGCTGCGGGCGACGCGCACCCACTTGGAGCGCGCCGGGCTGACCGACCTCGTGCACGTCGTGCGACACAACGCTCGGCGCATGGACCCCCCACCCGACGGCTCCGTCATCGTCACGAACCCACCCTATGGCGAGCGCATCGGCGGTCGCGACGTGACGGCGCTCTACGCCGATCTTGGCGCCCTGTGGTCCCAGTTCGTGGGCCTGGACGCCTTTGTGCTGGACGGCCACGACGCCTTCGTCCGCGCGCTCGGCTACGCCCCCCTGCACAGCTGGGCGCTCCGCAACGGGCCCCTGCACGTCCACCTGCGGCACTTTCAGCTCACCGAGGCGAACCGCCTGGCGCCGCTTCCGGAGCCCGACGATGCAGTGACGGACGCCGAGGCGAGCCCAGAGCCGGGCGGCGTGGCTGAGGCTGGGGACGCTGCGCCTCCCGACGCCGTGGATTGATCAGCGGTCATCACAGTTCTTGACACCTCCCGCCGACCGCGTTCAGCACGCGCGGCCGTTGCCTTTGTGGCGCCGTTGCAGTAAGCAGCGCGTGCCTCCCAGGGGAGGACCGCCGCGCGGCCCCCAGCCCACGCACCACGCGGCGCTGTCCCCACCACCCCCCTCGCGCTCCCCGTCCCATCCGGAGGGATTCATGGCCCAGGTCACCAGCGGCATCGCAGAGCTCATCGCCCGTATCAAGCAAGACGGCGTTCAAGAGGGTGAGCAGGAGCGCGAGCGCCTTGTCGCCGCAGCTCGCACCGAGGCGGAGCAGGTGCTCGCCAAGGCCCGCGCCGAGGCCGCCAAGATCCGCGCCGAAGCCGACGCCGACGCGGCCGACCGCCGCAAGCGCCTCGACGCCGAGCTCAAGATGGCCGCGCGCGACTTTGTCTTTCGCTTCCAGGAGCGGCTGCGCGCGCAGGCTATCGCGCCGGCCACCGAGGCGGCTGTCACCGCCGCGACCCAGGACCCGGCTGCGCTCGCCCGCTTGATCGAGGGGCTCGTCAGCGCGTGGGGCCAGGGCGGCGGCGCGGTCACGGCCCACGTGGCGCCTGCCGACAAGTCGGCGCTGGAGGCCGCGTTGAGCGCGCGCATCACCGCCGGGGAGCTCACGCTCGTCGACGACGCGGGGGTCGCCGGCTTCAAGTTGGTGCGATCGGGCGAGCACTTCGCCTGGGACTTCACCACCGAGGCCATCGCCCGTGAGCTGGCGCGCCTGGTGGAGCCCGGTCTGCGTGACGCGCTGAGCTTCGACCACGCCGCTGCCCAGGGCTGAACGCGATGGGACTCGTCTACCTCATCACCGGGCTGCCGAAGCTCCGGCGCGGCGACGCGCCGCCGCTCGCGCGCGCAGACTTTGTCGCGCGCTGTCGCGACGAGCTCAGCGGCGCCGACCTCGCAGAGTTCGAGCGCCTGCTGCGGCTCGAGTCGGTCGAGGAGACCGTGCGGCTGAGCCTCGCCGCGCGTCTGTCGGATCCCAACGTCACCCCCGCCGACATCAACGCGGCGGTGCTGCGGGACCGCGCAGACGGCGTCCCCACCGACGAGCTCCCGGACTGGCTGCGGCGGCCTCTGGCGCAGCATCAGCTGCTCCGGCGCCACTACTTCGAGCTCACCCGGTCGGCGACGACCTCCTTCCTGCACGACTGGGCCAACTTCACGGTCGACGTGGAGGAGATCAAGACGGCGGTGCTCTGCCGCGACGCCGGGCTCAGCCGCGACGCCTTCCTGCAGCAGATGCTCGGCAGCTTCGACGCGTCGGCGCCGTTGATCATCCGCCACTGGGAGGATCCGCGGCTCGGGCTCGGGCAGCGCTTTCCCTGGCTCAGCGCGGCGCTCGAGGCCATGGAAGGCGACGACCTGGCCGGTGGCGAGCGGGTGTTGCACGACATCCAGTGGCAGCGCATCGAGGCGCTGCCGGTGCCCGACCTGTTCAGCGTGGAGACGGCCATGGCCTTCTACCTGCGCCTGCGCATCCTCGAGCGCGAGGCCTCCTGGGACGCCGAGCGCGGCCAGGCGGTGCTCGACCGCATCCTCTCCCTGGACGCCCCCGCGTCCGCAGCTCCTTCGGTGAACCCATGAGCGACAAGCAAGGCAGCGTCCTCGGCGTCAGCGGCAACATGGTCACGGTCCGCTTCACGGGCCACGTGCGCATGAACGAGGTCGCGTTCATCGAGCTGGGCGGCGACGAGGGCGCGCGGCTCAAAGCCGAGGTCATCCGCATCCGCGGCGACGAGTGCGACATGCAGGTGTTCGAGGACACCCGCGGCATCCGCATCGGCACCCACGTCGCGTTCACGGGTGAGCTGCTCGCCATCGAGCTCGGGCCCGGCCTGCTCTCGACCACCTACGACGGCCTGGGCAACCCGCTGGACGCGCTCGCGAATCAGTGTGGCTTCTTCCTGCAGCGCGGCGTGTACCTGCCCACCCTCGACCGGTCCACCAAGTGGGCGTGGACCCCGGTGGCTCGCGTCGGTCAGCGCCTGACCGCTGGCGACGCCCTCGGGACGGTGCCCGAGGCGATGTACAAGCACCGCATCATGGTGCCCTTCGGCATCGTCGGCGCGGTGGAGGTGATCGACCTCGCGCCTCCGGGGGACCTCACCGTCGCCGACACGGTCGCCACCGTGAAGCTGCTCGACACCGGCGAGGTGCGCGAGCTGAACATGGTGATGCCCTGGCCGGTGAAGCGCCCGATCCAGGCCTACGCCGAGCGCCTGCTGCCCGACCGCCCGCTGACCACCCGCATCCGCATCGTCGACGCCTTCTTCCCCGTCGCCGAGGGGGGCACGGCGTGCGTTCCCGGCCCATTCGGCTCCGGAAAGACGGTGTTTCAGCAGGGCGTGAGCAAGTACGCCGAGGCCGACGTGGTCATCGTCGCCGCCTGTGGTGAGCGCGCTGGCGAGGTGGTCGAGACCCTGCGTGAGTTCCCCGAGCTCATCGACCCGCGCACCGGCCGCTCGCTCATCGAGCGCACCATCATCATCTGCAACACGTCGTCGATGCCCGTGGCCGCCCGCGAGGCCTCGGTCTACACCGCGGTGACCCTGGCCGAGTACTACCGGCAGATGGGCCTGCGCGCGCTGCTCCTCGCCGACTCCACCTCGCGCTGGGCGCAGGCGCTGCGCGAGATGAGCGGTCGCCTGGAGGAGATCCCGGGCGAAGAGGCCTTCCCGGCCTACCTCGGCTCGCTCATCGCCGCCTTCTACGAGCGCGCTGGTCTGGTCCGCGTCGAGGACCCCAACCTGGGGACGAGCGAAGGCTCGGTCACCACCATCGGCACCGTGTCGCCCGCCGGCGGCAACTTCGAAGAGCCGGTCACCCAGTCGACCCTGGCGGTGGTCGGCTGCTTCCTCGGCCTGACCTACGCCCGCTCCTACGCCAAGCGCTTCCCAGCCATCTCTCCCATCGACTCGTGGTCGAAGTACATCGACCGCATGAAGCCCTCGCTCGAGGCGACCTACTTCGAGGGGTGGGTCGACACCGTCAAGCGGCTCGCCACCTACTACGTCGCCGGCCAGCGCGTGGGTGACCAGATGAAGGTGGTGGGCGAAGAGGACCTGGGCCTCGACGACTTCGTCCACTTCCTCGGCGCCGAGTTCATCGACGCCGTCTTCCTGCAGCAGAACGCCTTCGACCCCGTCGACGCGAGCCCCTCGGCCGACCGCACCGCGCTGGCGCTCCAGCTCACGGCGCGCCTGGTCGACCACGACTGGGGCTTCACGTCGAAGGACCAGGCGCGCGACACGTTCACGGACCTCACGGCGACCTTCCGCGACTGGAACATCACCGCGCCAGACGCGCCCGAGTACCAGCAGCTGCTCGACCGCATCGAAGCGCGCTTGTCCGGCAGCGTCGCGACCGCGGCCTAGCCTACCTCCCCTCGACCCAGGGCTCGCCACACGGTGGCGCGACCAGGAGCACTCATGCGCAAGGTCTACACCAAGATCGACCAGATCGTCGGGCCGGTGGTCACCCTCCGGGCCAAAGACATCGCCTATGGCGAGATCGCCCGCATTCGCCTGCAGGACGGCAACCAGACCTACGCTCAGGTGATCAAGCTGCGTCAGGACGAGGTCACGCTGCAGGTCTTCGCTGGCTCCAAGGGCATCAGCACCGGCGACGAGGTCGAGTTCCTCGGCCGGCAGGTGCAGCTGCGCTTCTCGCCGGAGAACCTGCTGGGCCGCACCTTCAACGGCGTCGGCGAGCCCATCGACGGCCGCCCAGCGCTGCAGCAGACCATCGACATCGACATCGGCGGTCCCTCGTTCAACCCCGCGCGTCGCATCATCCCCTCGCAGCCGATTCAGACCGGCATCCCGATGATCGACATGTTCAACACCCTGGTGAAGAGCCAGAAGCTGCCCATCTTCTCGGTCGCCGGCGAGCCCTACAACGAGCTGCTCGCCCGCATCGCGCTGCAGGCCGAGGCCGACGTCATCGTGCTCGGCGGCATGGGCCTGAAGTACGACGACTACCTCTTCTTCAAGAGCCAGCTGGTGCCCAGCAAGGAGCGCACCATCCTCTTCGTCCACACCGCCGCCGACCCGGTGGTGGAGTGCATGATGGTGCCCGACATGGCCCTCGCCGCGGCCGAGCAGTACGCCACCGACGGCAAGGACGTGCTGGTGCTGCTCACCGACATGACCGCCTACGCCGACGCCATGAAGGAGGTCGCGGTCGCCATGGAGCAGATCCCGGCCAACCGCGGCTACCCCGGCGATCTCTACTCGCAGCTGGCCGCGCGCTACGAGAAGGCCGTGGACATCGAGGGCTCGGGCTCGATCACCCTGCTGGCCGTGACCACCATGCCCGGCGACGACGTGACCCACCCGGTGCCGGACAACACGGGCTACATCACCGAGGGCCAGTTCTACCTCAAGGGTGGCGTCATCGACCCCTTCGGCTCGCTCTCGCGCCTGAAGCAGCTGGTGAACAAGGACACGCGCAAGGACCACGCGCCGCTCATGAACGCGATGATCCGCCTCTACGACGCGTCGCGGAAGGTGCGTCAGCAGCAGTCCATGGGCTTCGCCATCTCGACCTTCGACCAGGCGGTGCTGGCCTTCGGCGAGGAGTTCGAGGCGCGGATGATGGATCTGAAGGTCAACCTCTCCCTGCCGGAGCAGCTCGACCTCGGCTGGGAGATCCTGGCCAACCACTTCACCCCCGCCCAGACCACGCTGCCCAGCAAGCTGACCGAGGTCTACTGGCCCAAAGACGTGAACTGAGCCTGTCCCCCCCGCCCCTGACCGCTGCCCACCGGAGCACCTGAGCCATGGCCCGCAAGTACAAGCTGAACAAGGTCGAGCTGACGCGCATGCGGCGCGAGATGAAGACCTATCAGCAGTTTTTGCCCGTGCTCAAGCTCAAGCAGGAGCAGCTGCAGGCCGAGCAGCTGAAGATTCGCCGGGAGCTCGAGGCGCGTCGGGCGGACCTGGAGTCGGCTCGACAGGGCTGGGACAGCGTGGTGCCGCTGCTGGCGGAGTCGCTGCTGGTGGACATCGTCGAGCTGACCAAGGCCCAGGAGCTGGTGCTCGGCAGCAAGACCGTGGCCGGCGTGCAGGTGCCGACCCTGGAGTCGGTGCGCTTCCCCGAGGTGCCGCTGAGCATCTTCGGCACGCCGGTGTGGCTGAGCCGGGCGCTGCCGCGCCTGCGTCGCTTCGTGCAGCTGCACACTGAGATGCAGATCATCGAAGAGCAGTTCGCGCTGGTGGACCGGGAGCTCCGGCGCACCACCCAGAAGGTGAACCTCTTCGAGCTGGTGTTGATCCCGGAGGCCAAAGAGGCGATTCGGCGGATCAAGATCGCGCTGGGTGACCTGCAGGTGGCCGCCGTGGCGCGGGCGAAGATCGCCAAGGGCAAGGCCGCCGCGCGGGACGCCAAGAACGCAGCGCGTGTGGCAGAGCTGGCCGCCGTCGGAGGTGCCGCATGAGCGTTGTACGCATGCTCCGGGCGACCCTGGTCGGCCGCACCAGCGACGCGGAGAACATCCTGACCGCGGTCATGGACGCCGGGCTGCTCCACGTGCGCCCCATGCGCCCGCCGGAGGAGCTGGCCGAGCTGCACAGCGGTACGCGCGATCCGCTGGACCTGGCGCGCCGCCTCGAGCGTGCACGCGCGACCATCATGTCCGTGGCCAGCGGCGACCGTCAGGCGCCGGGCATGGCCCTGGGCGCCGTGGTCGACCGGGTCGAGCACCTGGCGGAGGACCGAGCCGGGCTGCAGGCCAAGCTGTCTGCGCTCGACGCCAACATCGACGCCCTCCTGCCCTGGGGCGACATCGACCCGGAGGATCTGGCGACGCTGGCGGCCAACGGCGCGCCCGTGACCTTCGCCCGGCTGACCTGGAACGACTGGCGCGCGCTGGAGGTCAACGACATCCCGCACGCCATCAGCCAGCAGAGCGAAGACGAGGTCTGGGTCGCGCTCTTCGGCCGTGACGCGGCGCAGCTGCACGTGTCGCCCGTCCGCCTGCCCGCCCGCCGACTGACCGCGGTCCGCAAGGAGCGGGACGAGGTCCGCGCCCACCTCCGTGAGGTCGAGGCGACCATCGGCAGCTACCGCGACTATGCCAAGGCCATCGAGGGCCGCATCGAAGAGCTCTCGGACCGCGTGCAGGTGCTGCGGACGGCCGACGGTGGCGTGCAAGACGGGCCCCTCTTCGCCGTTCAGGGCTTCCTGCCGGCGGAGAACCAGGTCGACCTGCAGCGCGCGCTGAGCGACTTCGGCGTGGTGCTGCGCTTCGACGACCCCGAGCAGGGCGATCCCGTGCCGGTGAAGCTGCGCAACGTCGGTGTCTTCGCGGGCTTCGAGGCCATCGTGCGCTCGTTCTCGGGCATCAGCTACTGGGAGAAGGACTTCACCGCCGTGGTGGGGCTGCTCTTCCTCGTCTTCGGCTCGCTCTGCCTGCTCGACGGCGGCTACGGGCTGCTGCTGCTGATCACCGGCTTGATCCTGCGCCGCAAGGGCAACAAGGCCTTTGGCGACGTGTTCGCGCTCACCGGCGTGTTCTCGGTGCTGGTGGGCATGCTCGCGGGTCAGTACTTCGGCCTCATCGTCGGCAAGGACGGCTTCCTGGACGGCCAGCGGCCGCCGACGACGCTGGCGTCGGATCCCATGGCCAGCTTCATCTTCAGCCTGGTGGTGGGCATGCTCGGCATGACCTACAGCTACAGCACCGCCATCTGGCAGCGCGGCTGGAAGACCAACGCGACGGGCTCGCTGCTCTTCGCCCTGGGCGTCATCTGCCTCGTGGTCGGGGACGGCGCGCCCGAACAGGCCGTGGCGCTGGTGCTCAAGCGGGCACCGGAGCACGTGGTGGCGCAGGTCTCCGCCGGCTTCGACTACGCCGGAAAGGGGCTGCTGGGGCTCGGTGCGCTAGCCTGGATGGCCTTCCCGGAGAAGGTCTTTGGCGACGCCCACGTGCCCAACGTGGCCTGGACGCTCTACAGCGGCATCACCGGCTTCGGCCAGGACACCATGAGCCACATGCGCCTCTTCGGCATCGCGCTCTCGGGCTCGATCATGGCCATGGTCGTCAACCAGATCGCGGGGCTCTTCCCCACCGTGGTCACGGTGCTCTTCGCCGTGGTCGGGCACGTCTTCGTGTACCTGCTGGCGCTGCTCTCGCTCTACATTCACACCAACCGGCTCATCTTCTTGGAGTTCGGCAGCAAGTGCTTCGACGGCGGCCACACCTGGTACAGCCCGCTCCGCCGCGGCACCTGACGTCTACGCCCACGGGGCGGTCGCCAGGC
>JAUIAC010000235.1 GCA_030425545.1 bacterium
AGCTCTTCTCCACGAAGCGGACGCGCATGTACTTCGACGTCGACGAGCTGGTGCAGTACTGGGTGAACTGGGGCTTGGCGCCGTTGAGCGTGACCACGCCGCTGACCGGTATGGTGGTGATGTTCAGGACCAACCCAGACGTGGCCTTGGTGACCTTGAAGCCGTCGTAGATGACCTGCTGGGTGGTGGGCAGGTTGCTGTAGCTGCTGCTGTAACCCGAGGCGTAGACCTTGTACGTGCCGGGGAAGAGCGAGGTCTCGAAGCTGAAGTCGTGCGGGTTGCTCTTGCAGCTGCGGAGGACCTCGAAGGTGTAGCCGTAGTCTTTCTCCACGAAGCGGACGCGCATGTACTTCGACGTCGAGGTGCCGGTGCAGTACTGGGTGAACTGCGGCTTGGCGCCGTTGAGCGTGACCACGCCGCTGACGGGGAAGGTGGTGATGTTCAGGACCAGACCCGAGGTGGGCTTGGTGACCTTGAAGCCGTCGTAGATGACCTGCTGGGTGGTGGGCAGGTTGCTGTAGCTGCTGCTGTAGCCCGAGGCGTAGACCTTGTACGTGCCGGGGAAGAGCGAGGTCTCGAAGCTGAAGTCGTGGGGCAGGCTCTTGCAGCTGCGCAGGACCTCGAAGGTGTAGCCAAAGTTTTTCTCCACGAAGCGGACGCGCATGTACTTCGACGTCGAGGTGTCGGTGCAGTACTGGGTGAACTGCGGCTTGGCGCCGTTGAGCGTCACCACACCACTGACCGGCACGGTGGTGATGTTGAGGACCAGCTTGGTCGCGTCGCCGCCGCCGCAGATCCCGGCCTCGCCGCAGGTGTAGCCCGTGGGACAACCCACCTCACAGGTCGGGCACACACCGCAGTCCAGGGTCTGGCCGCAACCGTTGTCGACCTTGCCGCAGGTTGCGCCGAGCTCGCTGCAGGTCTTGGGAGCGCACACGCACTGGTTGGCCTGGCAGGTCTTGCCGGTGCCGCAGGCTGGGCAGGTCTGCGTGCCGCCGCAGCCGTCGCTGGCGGTGCCGCAGACCGCGCCCACCTGTGCGCAGGTCTTCTTCTCGCAGGGCTTGTTGGTGCACACGTTGCCCGCGCCGCAGGTCTGACCGCCGGGGCAGTTGCCGCAGGGCAGGGTGCCGCCACAGCCGTTGGGGATGGTGCCGCAGACGGCGTTCTTGGCGGCGCACGTGGTGGGGACGCAAGCGCCACCCGTGTCTGGCGCCGTGCCACTCGTGTCTGGCGCCGTGCCGCCCGTGTCTGCGTCCGAAGCACCGACCCCGTCGCTCGCTCCAGCGTCGGCGACGCCGCCTGTGTCGCCTGCGCCGCCGCTGTCAAAAGTCGCGCCGTCGTAGCTGAGCGGGGGGCCGCCGCCGCCGGGGGTGCCGTAGTTCGAGCCACAGGCGGCCAAGAGCGCAGCGACCGCAAGCGCGATTCCGGCCACGGACAGGCCGCGGGGTGCGAGCGGGGTGGGGCGTGAACGCATGACGGCTCCGGAACGGGAAGAGAGTCGCGCCGTCACACGCCAAAGCCGCGACAATGTCGGTCGGTTGGCGTCAGACGACGGGAGGGCAGCGCAGGGTGCAAAGCCTCTGGGCCAGGCGCAAGCAGTATCTGCAGGCTCAGCTCAGGTGGCCGCGGAAGGCTCGCTCCAGGGTGTGCAGCCGCAAGGAGACGAGGGTCTTTCCGCTCTTGCCTCGCACCAGCAGCCGGTCGTCCGCGCGCGCCGCACCCACGTGGGCGAAGGGCACGCCTGCCAGCAGCGCCTCGAGCGCGGCCGCGTCCTTCGGCGCGACCGCCAGCACGAAGCGCGACGGCGCCTCGCCAAAGGCCACAGCGTCGTCCCGGTCGATGTCGCCCGCCCCAGGCACCGCAGCCAGGTCGAGCTGCGCGCCGACGCCGCCTCCCAGCGCCATCTCCGCCACGGCGGTCAACACGCCGCCCTCGCTGCAGTCGTGGCAGGTGCGCACCAAGCCAGACGCGATCGCGCCGTGAACGGCCCGCATGACCGCCATGGGGTCCGCAGCCAGCTCCGGCAGCCGCTCGCCCAGCAGGCCGCGCGACCGGAGGTAGGTGCTCGCGCCCAGCGCCGCGCCGCTCTGGCCGACCAGGTAGAGCCGGTCGCCGGGGCGCTTCAGGTCGCTGCTGGCGGTGTGGGCCACGTCGGGCACGCGGGCCACAGCGCTGATGAGCAGCGTCCCGGGGATGGCGTGCTTCTCGCCGTCGCCGCCGACGTACTCGTTGTTCAAGCTGTCTTTGCCGGAGATGAAGGGCGCGCCATAGGCCACCGCCGCGTCGTGACACCCACGGGCGCACTTGACCAGCCCACCCAGCCGGTCCGGCAGGTTGGGGTTGCCCCAGCAGAAGTTGTCGAGAAGCGCCAGGTAGTCTGGGTCGGCGCCCACCGCGACGGCGTTGCGAAAGGCCTCGTCCACCGCCAGCCACGCCATGCGCTCCGGATCGAGCTTGCCCGCCTGCGGGCAGATGCCCACCGAGAGCGCGACGCCCATGCCCAGCGGGGCGTCCACCGCGTCGCGCGCCTCGAGCACGTCGAGCGGCACCAGCACGCCTGCGTCCCCCGGTCCAAAGCCGCGCGGGCCGACCAGCGGCTTGCCCACCGTGCCGCCCTGCACCTCGTGGTCGTACGAGCGCACGACGTCTTCTTTCGAGCGGACGTCGGGCTGCGCGAGCACCGCCAGGAGCCACGGACCCAGGTCGGAGGGCACGTCGAAGTCCACCGGCTTGGCTGCAGGCGGTTGCCACGTCGCCACGAGGTGGCGCTGCGGGATGCCCTCGTGGAGAAAGTGAGTGTCCAGGTCTCCGACCACCGTCCCCTCGTGCTTGACCACCAGCCGGCCCTCGCCGGTGAAGCGCCCGAGGTCGGTGCAGTCGACGCCGTGGGTCGCGCACAGCGCGCTGAAGGCCTCCCACTGCGCGTCCGACACGGCGAGCACCATGCGCTCCTGCGCCTCGGACAGCCACACCTCCCACGGGCCCAGCCCGGCGTACTTCAGCGGCACGCGCTCGACGTGCACCTCGGCGCCCAGCTCCGCGGCCATCTCTCCCACGGCTGACGAGAGCCCGCCGGCGCCGCAGTCGGTCACGGCGGTGTACAGGCCCGCGTCGCGGGCTCGGACCATGACCTCCATGACCTGCTTCTCATGGATCGGGTGGCCGATCTGCACCGAGGTGGAGGCGATCTCGCTGGTCTCGACGCTCATCTCCATCGACGAGAAGGTCGCGCCCCGCAGGCCGTCGCGACCGGTGCGTCCGCCGATGCAGACGACGCGATCCCCCACCTGCGGAGACGTCCGGTGGCTGCCCGTGGGCAGCACGCCGAGGCAGCCGCAGTACACGAGCGGATTGGCCGTGTAGCCCGGGTCGTAGACCACCGCGCCGTTGACCGTGGGGATGCCCATCTTGTTGCCGTAGTCCTCGACCCCGGCGGTGACCCCGTCGGCGATGCGACGGGGGTGCAGCACGCCCTCTGGCAGCGCGTCTGCAGGTAGCTCCGGGGGGCCGAAGCAGAGCACATCGGTGCAGGCGATGGGGCGCGCGCTGACCCCAAGGATGTCGCGGATGACGCCGCCGACGCCCGTGTTGGCCCCGCCGAAGGGCTCGAGCGCCGAGGGGTGATTGTGCGTCTCGACCTTGAACGCGAGGTCGAAGCGGTCGTCAAAGGCGATGATGCCCGCGTTGTCGACGAACACCGATCGCAGCCAGGGCTTGTCGCTCTTCTGGGTCGCCGCCTTGATGTAGTCGCGGTACATCGAGCCCACCACCACGGGGCTGTCGGCCACCGGCTCTCCCGCGGCGTTCAGCTCTGTGAGCGTGATCTCAGCCTTGAAGGTCTTGTGCACGCAGTGCTCCGACCACGTCTGCGCGAGCATCTCCAGCTCGAGGTCGGTGGGGTCGCGCGCCTCGGTGTCGAA
The DNA here is from genome assembly GCA_030425545.1 of bacterium. Lineage (GTDB taxonomy): Bacteria > Myxococcota_A > UBA9042 > UBA9042 > UBA9042 > UBA9042. The sequence goes on from JAUIAC010000235.1 coordinate 3,921, forward strand.
GTGGGCCTGCACGGCGCGCATCTCGGTCAGGTCCAGGGCCAGCCGGCGGGCCTGGCTGAGCGCGAGCAGGGCGTCGTCGTCCAGGCCGCGCACGACGACCGTCTCTGCCGGTGCGCGGGTGTCGACGACCTGAACAAAAGGGGCCGGCAGCGCGGCGTTCACCGCCACGCGCTCGACCACCTCGTTGGCCAGCAGGCCCGTGGTCAGGCGCCGCAGGTGCGCGTCGCTGATGGTGCCGTCCAGCACGTAGCGGCGGCCCGTCGCCGCCTGTGTCAGCGCGTCAAAGCCGAGCTCCTGTGCGGCCGCGAGCAGGGTCTCAGCCACCGAGTCGGTCACACCGGGCTGCGGCGTCACATCGACGAGCGTCGTGCCATCGGCCGGTGTGAGCGCGTCGGGCGTGTCGCTCTCCTCGACGACGCGCCAGCTGGCGTCCTGCACGACCCTGTCCTGCATCAGCTTGGGGACCCAGGCCGCCACCGCTTCGGGTGTCAACGCCTCGCCGCCGAGGAAGAAGAGGTCGCGCACCTCCAGCCCGCGGACGCCGTCGTCGCCCACGGTGACGCCCAGGTTCTCGGCTTGCGAGAGCAGAGCAGGGCCGCGCGCGTCTTCGAATCCCTCACGGGGACGGGTCTCGACGCAGATGATCATGGGGTCTCCTCGTGCAGCGGTAGCGCCGACGTCTCAGTGGCGAAAGTGTCGCGTGCCGGTCATGAACATGGCCAGCCCCAGCCGGTCGGCCGCGGCGACGACCTCGGCGTCGCGCTTGCTGCCGCCAGGCTGGATGACCGCGGTCACCCCTGCTGCGGCGGCGGCCTCGAGCCCGTCGGCGAAGGGGAAGAAGGCGTCCGATGCGAGCACCGAGCCCCTGGCGCGCTCGCCGGCCAGCCGCGCGGCGATGTCCACCGCGCCGACCCGACTGGTCTGCCCGGCGCCGACGCCGACGGTCGCTCCGCCCGCGCAGAGCACGACGGCGTTGCTCTTGATGTGCTTGACCACCGACCACGCGAACGCGAGGTCCTCCGCCTCCTGCGCGCTCGGCCCTCGCTGGGTCGCGACCCGCCAGCCGGCGAAGTCCTCGGTCGGCGCCCGGCGACGGCCGAGGAAGCTCGCCTCGGGCGCCTCGCCGTCGTCTGTCTGAACCAAGACGCCGTCGGGCAGCGAGCGGAGCACGACACCGGTGGGCGCGACGCGCGTCGGGCTCACCGCCCGACCGAGCACCACCCGACAGTTCCGCTTCTTCTTTGCCAGGAGGGCCTGCGCCTCCGCCGTGAAAGACGGCGCGACGATGACCTCCACGAAGAGCTTGCCGACGCGGGTCACAAAGGCCTCGTCGACCTCGCGGTTGGTGGCGATGATCGAGCCGAACGCGCTCACGGGATCGCACGCGAGCGCGCGGTCGAAGGCCTCGACCGCCGTCGCTCCGACCGCCATGCCGCACGGGTTGGTGTGCTTGACGATGGCGACGCACGGCCGGTCCAGGTCCTGGGGCATCTGCCAGGCGGCGCTCAGATCGACCAGGTTGTTGTAGCTGAGCGCCTTGCCCTGCAGCAGCTCAAACGCCGGCGACGCGCCCCGCCAGCGGTACCAGGCTGCCTGTTGGTGAGGGTTCTCGCCGTAGCGCAGGGTCTGCACGCGGTCGGCGGCGAGGTGCAGGCTCGCGGGGAGCCTGGCTTGGGCCGTGCCGGTCGTGTCGGTCGTGTCGGGCAGGGTGGCGTCGTCGTCGGCCACCCGGCTCCCGAGCCACGTGGCGATGGCCGCGTCGTAGGCCGCCGTGTGCTGAAAGGCTGCCAGCGCCAGCCGCCGCCGCGCACCCCGGTCCAGTGTGCCGGCCCGCATGCGCTCGAGCAGCTCGGGGTAGCCCGCGGGCTCACACACCACCGTGACGCGCTCGGCGTTCTTGGCCGCGGCGCGCAGCAGGGTCACCCCACCGATGTCGATCTGCTCGATGGCGTCGAGCTCGCTGACGCTGGGGTCGGCGACCGTCTGCGTGAAGGGGTAGAGGTTGCACACCACCAGGTCCACCGGAGCGATGCCGTGCTCGGCGAGCTCCCCGAGGTGCGCGTCGGTGCCACGCGCGAGCAGGGCGCCGTGGACGTGGGGGTGCAGCGTCTTCACCCGGCCGCCCAGGATCTCTGGGAATCCAGTGAGGTCGGTGATCTCCTGCACGGTGAGGCCGGCGTCCGCCAGCGCGCGCGCGGTGCCGCCGGAGGCGATGAGCGCCACGCCCGCCGCTGCGAGCTCCGTGGCCAGGTCCACAAGCCCGGACTTGTCCCACACGGACAGGAGAGCGCGACGGATCATGAGAGCTCCTTCGAGGTCGTTCGACCTCTGCTGTGGACGAGCTGGGCGATGGCGGTCACCAGCAGCTCGTGTTCGACGGCGTGGATGCGAGGCGCCAGGGAGTCGAGGGTGTCCGACGCGGCCACAGGCACGGTGGCTTGGGCGATGACGGGCCCGGCGTCCACCTCTGGGATGACGTGGTGCACCATGACTCCCGTCTCGTGCAGGTCGCCCGCCTGAGCGGCTGCGAGGGCGCGCTCGATGGCTCGCGTGCCGGGGAACGCGCCTGGCAACGCCGGGTGCAGGTTGATCAGGCGGCCGGAGAAGCGCCCGACAAACGCCGGCGAGAGGATGCGCATGAAGCCGGCGAGCACGACGAGGTCCGGTCGCATGGCCTCGACGCGAACGGCCAGGGCTGCGTCGTAGGCAGCGCGCCCCGCGCCCCCCCGTTTGGTGGAGAAAGGCGAATAGGGGGCATGGATCGCAGGCACGTCGGCGCGTCGCGCCCGCTCGAGGCCAAAGGCGCCGGCCCTGTCGCTGAAGACCGCGACCACCGACGCGTCGAGGCGCCCGCTCGCGCAGGCGTCGAGGATCGCTTGCAGGTTGGTGCCGCCGCCGCTCACCAACACGACCAGCCGTGCGCTCACACCGCCTCCACGAAGCGGACCGGGGCGCCCTCGCCGGCCGCGACCGCACGTCCCACTCGCGTCGTAGCCGCTCCCGCGCCACGGAGCGTCAGGTCCGAGAGCCTGCCTTCAGCGAGCTCAGCCTGGTCGTTGGCGACGAAGACGAGCATGCCCAGGCCGACGTTGAACACGTGGGCCATCTCGCGGTCGCTGACGCCCCCCAGGCGCTGGATGAGGTCGAAGATGGGCGGCGCGCTCCAGCTCCCCGTGTCCAACTCCAGCGCCACGCCCGGAGGGAGCACGCGAGGTGGGTTGTCGATGAGCCCGCCGCCAGTGATGTGCACCAGCCCCTTGATCCTCACGCCAGCACCCTGGAGCGCCGCGACCTCGGCGAGGTAGCTCCGGTGGGGCTCGAGGAGGGCGTCGCCAATGCTGACGCCGCCGAGATCGTCGCGCGGAGCGGTCCAGTCCTGCCCCTCGAGCACCTTGCGGGCCAGCGAGTAGCCGTTGGTGTGCAGCCCAGCGCTCTGGAGTCCCAGGACGACGTCGCCCGGTGTGATGTGCGCGCCGTCGATGACCGCGTCGCGCTGCACGGCCCCGACGATGGTGCCGACGATGTCGAGGGCCCCCTCGTGGTACACGCCCGGCATCTCTGCGGTCTCGCCGCCGAGGAGCGCGCAGCCCGCCGCCTTGCAGGCCGCGGCGCAGGACGCCACGACGCCCGCGATGCGCTCCGGGTCGATGCGGCTGCTCGCCACATAGTCGAGGAAGAAGAGCGGCGTCGCGCCCTGGACGAGGATGTCGTTGACGCAGTGGTTGACGATGTCATGGCCGAGCCCGTCGAGCCGCCCGAGCTGCGACGCGACCTTGGTCTTGGTGCCCACGCCGTCGGTCGAGGCGACCAACACCGGCGCGTCCGTCTTCGCCAGGGCGCCGATGTCGAAGAGGCCGCCAAAGGCGCCGACCCCTGCGAGCACTTCGGGGCCGTGGGTGGCCTCGACCGCGGCCTTCATCAGCGACACGGTCCGGGCGCCAGCCGCGAGGTCCACGCCCGCTTCGCGGTAGAGCGCGGCGGCGCCGCTGTCCTGGGGGTCGCGCTCCGCCGCGGCCAAGGCACGCCAGCCGATGTCGTCTCGCGTCTGCATGCCCTCGAACTGCACGCCTGCGAGCCCTTCGTAGGCCTGCGCCAGGGCCTCCGCCAGCGTGGGGCCCGTGCCCGTGAGCGCGAGCACGCGGCCTCCTGCGGTCCGCCAGGACTGGTCGCTGCCGCGCCGCGTTCCGGCGTGAAAGACCTGCGCTGCGGTGTCGAGCTGCGGCTGCCCGTCGACGCCGAGACCGGCGATGGGCAGGCCCTTGTCATACCCGCCGGGGTAGCCGCCCGAGGCCGCCACCACGGTCGCTGCGGCTCCCGCTCGCCAGCGGACGCTGTCTGGGCTCAGGTCGCCGCGAACGCACGCTTGCACGACCTCGAAGAGATCGCTCTCGAGCAGCGGTAGCAGGACCTGGGTCTCCGGGTCGCCAAAGCGGCAGTTGAACTCGAGCACCCGCGGGCCATCCGCCGTGATCATCAACCCGGCATAGAGCACGCCGACGTAGGGGTAGGCCTCCGTCTGCATGCCGGCCATGACGCGGTCGAGCACCTCGCGCTGGACCAGGGCGGTCAGCGCCGGCGTCATCACGGGGGCGGGGGCATACGCACCCATGCCGCCCGTGTTGGGACCTCGGTCACCGGGCAGGAGTCGCTTGTGGTCCTGCGCTGCGGGCATCGCCACGGCGACGCGGCCGTCGCAGAACGCGAGCACAGACGCCTCTTCGCCCTCCAGGCGCTCCTCGACCAGGACCGTAGCTCCGGCGTCGCCGAAGGCTCGGTCGCCCATGATGCGGTCCAGCGCCGCGAGGGCCTGCGCTGTGTCGTCGCACACGACCACGCCCTTGCCTGCGGCGAGACCCGACGCCTTGATCACGCACGGGCCGCCCAGCCGCGCGGCGTAGGCCTTGGCCGGCGCGAGGGCGTCGAACACCTCGCTGTGTGCCGTCGGGATGCCGTGGCGCTGCATGAACGCCTT
>JAUIAC010000236.1 GCA_030425545.1 bacterium
CCTCGCTCGGGGCCCGCGTGGGGGCCGCGAGCGAGGCCCCGGGCGCGACCAGGCTGGCCAGCAGGACCGCGTGCCCGAGCGCGAGCCGCCGGCCGGGGCGTGGCGCGCGTGCGGGGTCGGACCGGCGGGGATGCTCCATGGGGGCGCAGGCTAGCAGACTGCGGCGAAGTTGATTGTCGCCGCAGTCTGCTACGAGCGCCGCTGGCAATGCGCAACGACGCGCGGGGCGTGTCCCTGGTATGGTCCGCTGCGCATTTTTTGCCACGTCCCCGGACCGGGCGTGTCGCTGGAGCTCTCCTTGTCCGCCTCCGCCCCAGTCTGGCAGCTCCAACGCCCCACCGGCCGGCGCCTGCAGGTGGCGGTGCTCGCGGGCGTGATCGGGTTGGCGGCCGGGGTCTACGGCGCCAGCCGCACCCTCGCGCTCCGCGCCGACGTGCACCAGCTCACGCTGACGCCGAGCACCGCCACGCCCACCCTGGGCGGCGCGGTGGCCGACACCGACCCGGCGGTGCTCCAGGGCTTGAGCGAGACGCGCATCGTCAGCCACGCCCTGCGCTACGTTCGCCAACGCTACGTCGACCCTGACCGTGTGGACGCCCCCGCGATGCTCGAGTCGGCCCTGCAGGCGCTGGCCCACGCGGTGGGGGACCTGCTCGTGGAGGTGCCGGCCCGCGACGCGAGCGGCGCGCCTGAGCAGCTGCTGGTGCGGGTGCGTGGGGCGGAGCTGCGGGTCGACGCGCGCGCCGTGCAGACCCTGCACCAGCTGGACTGGGCGCTGCACCGGGTCATCGGCTTTCTGGTGCGCCACGTGCCGCGACAGGCCCTCGAGGCCCACGTCGAGTACGTCGCGGTCAACGGTCTGCTCGACACCCTGGACCCCTACTCGGCGATGCTCGACCCGGACGCGTGGCAGGAGATGCGGACCCACACGGGCGGGCAGTTCGGTGGCCTCGGCATCCGCATCTTGACCATCGACGGTGTGCTCACGGTGGTCGGCGTCATCCCGCGCTCGCCGGCGGCCCGCGTCGGCATGCGGGCGGACGATCAGATCCTGCGCATCGACGGCGAAGACACCCTCAACATGAGCATCGAAGACGCGGTCGACCGCCTGCGGGGCAAGGTGGGGAGCGCCGTGCGCCTGCGCCTCGGGCGGGCGACGTGGAAGAAGCCGCGCGACGTGCGGGTGGTGCGCGCGGTGATTCAGCTGGAGAGCGTGGAGGGGCGGCTGCTGCCCGGCGACGTCGCCTACGCCCGCATCAAGAACTTCCAGCGCGGCACGGCCGAGGAGCTGCGGGCGCTGCTCGACCGGCTGGCACCTCAGGACGGGCTGCGCGGCCTGGTGCTGGACCTGCGGCGGAACCCGGGCGGCTTGCTCGACGAGGCGGTGAAGGTCTGCGATCTGCTGATGGACGGAGGGCCGGTGGTGATCACGGTCGCCGGTGGCGGGCGCGACCGGGAGGTGCGCGCCGCGAAGAGCGCGGAGACGCGGGCTGATCTACCGGTGGCCGTGCTGGTGAACCGGCGCTCGGCCAGCGCGTCCGAGATCGTCGCCGGCGCGCTGAAGGAGAGCAACCGCGCTGTGCTCCTGGGCGAGCGCACCTGGGGCAAGGGCACGGTCCAGGTGCCCTTCGAGATCGGCGACGGCGCGCTGAAGCTCACGGTGGCCAAGTACCTGGTGCCGGGGGACGTGAGCATTCAGGACGTGGGCGTGACCCCGGACATCGAGCTGCGCTTTGTCGAGGCCCGCTCCCGCCGCATGCGGCTGTTCGAGCCGCGGAGCCACCGCGTGCGGCGAAAGGCCTGGGCGCGCAAGGCGGACGAAGAGGCCGAGCGCCGCAAGCCGATGCACCGGCTGCGCCTGCTGCTGCCAGCGCGCAACGACGGGGCCGAGAGCGCGACGACCTACCAGGAGCAGGAGCCCATTCGCCGGGCGGCCGCGCTGCTGAGGACGGCTGGCGATCCCCACGCGGCGACGCTGCTCAGCCGGGCGCGGCGGTGGCTGAGCGACATGGGCGAAGCGGACACCCGGGCCCTGGCGGCCCGGCTGAAGCCCCTGGGCGTCGACTGGCGACGCGGCCCTCGACACGCCGACCCGAAGCTGAGCGTGACGCTGGAGCCGGTGATCCTCGCCCCACCAAAGACCAAGGCGGGCAGCGCGAGCGCGGCGCGACGGCGCGGGGGCGACCCGCAGTGGGTCCCTGGCCAGCCGCTGCAGGTCACCGCCGGCAAGAGCGCGCGGGTGGGTGTGCGCGTCACCAACCGTGGCACGGAGCCTGTGATGCGCCTGCACGTGTACTCCCAGAGCGACGCGCCGGCCCTCGACGGGGTCGAGCGGCTGGTGGGCCGGCTGATGCCGGGCCAGTCGAAGCTGGTGCAGCTGCGCCTGCATCCGGGGCGACGCCACCTGGGGCTGCAGGTGCCGGTGACCGTGGTCGTGGCCCAGGACGGCAAGCCGCTGGGGCTGAGCCGGACGGCGACCGTTCACGTCAAGGCGCAGCCCCGACCGGCGTTCGCGTGGCGGGTCCGGCTCGTGGAGACGCTGAAGGACGACGGCCTGCTCTCGCCTGGCGAGCGCGCCACCGTGGAGGTCGAGGTCAAGAACGTGGGGCCCGGGCAGGCGGCGCGACCCGTGATCAGCCTGCGCAGCCTGGCGGGTCGGCTGCTGCACCTGGAGAAGGGGCGCGCCCGGCTGAAGCCCCTCAAGCCGGGGGAGGTCGCCAAGACCGTTTTTGCGGTGCGCGGGGTCAAGGGCCGCGGCAGTCGGCGGAGCGGTCTGCTGGCAGCGCGGCTGGAGGTCACCGACGAGCGCCTCGGCGTGCAGCGGAGCGAGCGGGTGCTGCTGCCCTGGCGAGGGCTGGCGGCGACCCCCGCGGACCTCAAGCGCGTGCGGGCGCAGGCCAAGGCGCTGGTGGGGCGTTGGAGTCAGGCGCCGCTGGTGACGCTGGAGCCGACCTCTCACACCCCGTCGGCGCAGACGGCGCCGTGTACGCTGCGGCTGCGCGGCTCGGTGCGCTTCGAATCGGTGGCGCCCGGGCGCCGTTCGGTCACTGTGGCGGTGGGAGGCGTGAAGCGCGCCTACCTGCCTGGAGGCGCGCAGGGGTCCGTGCCGGTCGACGTCGGGCTCACGCTCGACAAGGGGCTGAACCGCATTACAATCCTCGCCCGAGCCGGCCGAAAGCAAGCGACGCAGACGCATGCGCTGGTTCACTGTACGGTGCCGCACGCGGCGTCCCCCGAGGCGCCCCAAGCCGCGCCCGCCCAAGGAGCTCACAGATGACATCGTTCGCGCACAGGGGACTGAACCCGCGCCGCACACAGACGACCACGAGGGGCTCCGGCTCCGCGACGACCCGGACGGCGGGCCAGACAGCGGGCGCGCTCACCGCGCTGCTGACGCTGCTGGTGGCGGCGCCGCTCGCCGCGCAGCCGGCGGTGGACCGCGGGGCGGCGGAGGAGAAGCGTCGACTCGCCGAAGAGAAGCGCAAGCAGATCGAGAAGTTCAAGAAGCAGAAGACGAAGGAGACCTCCGATCAGAAGGAGGAGCGCCTGCGCATGGAGCGCAAGGCCGCCGACCAGCGCAAGGCGCTGACCCTGGCGCAGGGCGCGCTCAACGCCGCCGCGCGTCGGCAGAACCGCAAGGGCCTCGACCTGATGCGGCAAGCCTGGGCCCTGGACCCGCGCAACATGGACTACAGCTTCAACGCGGCGCAGTTCGCCGAGGCGCTCAAGGATCAGGAGACCGAGTTCAAGAGCTACGCCGCGTTCATGAACGTGGCGGTGGCAGAGGAGAAGAACCTCGGCCCCGGCGCCAGCCAGTACAAGACCACGCTGCTCGAGCGCATCGCCAAGGCGCAGCAGCGGCTGGCCGAGCTGCGCAAGACGCTGTCGGTGGGGCGCGTGACCATCACGGTCCAGCCCAGCAGCTGCGACGTGTACATCGACGACCACATGATCGGCGCCGGCGGCGGGACCATGGAGTGCATCACCGGGCAGCACAAGGTGCGCACGGACTGCATGGGCTACAAGCCGCTGAGCCAGTACCTGAACGTGCGGGTCGGCGACGCCAACAAGGCGGTGTTGAAGCCGCAGCCGATCGCCTACTACGGCTACCTGGTGGTGAAGGTGAAGCCGGCCGACGGCGTGACCATCTTCCTCGACGACACCGACGTGAAGCAGCGCATCGGCAAGGCGGCGACGGAGACCGGGCAGATCACGGGCAAGGGCAGCAAGCGCGATCCCTTCCGCCTCCACGCGCGCAAGTGGATCATCCGCTTCAAGAAAGACGGCTACGATCGCTGGCACCGCCGCATCAAGATCGAGCGCGACCGCGTGTACGTGCTGAACGCGGCGCTCGAGCGCATGTCGGACACCGTCGAGACCTCCGGCAACGACTGAGCCGGCCCTGACCCCCGGGCGCCACGCCCCCGCGCGACCTGCGGCTTCGGCTGCAGGTCGCGGTGGTTTTGGCCGATGAGCGCACGCGTCGCCGGTGTCTGCAGACCGCGGGGACGGGCGGGGTCACGGGGTGGAAAGGGAGACAGGCGCGGCGGGAGACGCCATGATTCGAACCCGCCGCGGACCGGCGGCGCGCGAGCAAGGAAGGACGGGGATGGCGATGCGTAGGGCGAAGCGGGGGGCGAGCACCGACAAGGTCGCTGTAGGCCTGAGTTTTCAGCGTCTCAGCAGGGGTGCGCTGCTCTGCGTGGTGGTGCTCGCGACGGCGGCCTGCGGCAGCGGGGACGACACCGGCGGCTCCGGCGACGAGGCCGACACCGGCAGCGGCGGCGGCGGCGTGTTCGAGATCATCGGCTCGCCGGACATCGGCGGCGGCGACCTCGGCACGTCGGAGAGCGACACCGCGGCGACGGAGCCGGACGCGATCCTGCCTGGGACCTTTGGCGCGCCCTGTCAGGAGAACGACGAGTGCGACTCGAACTTCTGCATCCCCACGGCCCAGGGCAAGATCTGCACCGAGAAGTGCGTCGAGAGCTGCAGCACGGGCTTCTCGTGTAGCGCGGTGAAGTCGGGCAGCGACGTGGTCTACATCTGCCTGCCCGCCTACGGCCGGCTCTGCGATCCGTGCAGCAACAACAGCGACTGCAACGACGGCGAGGGGGTCGACAACGTCTGCGTGTCCTTCGGTCCGGACGGCAGCTTCTGCGGCACGGGCTGCGGGCCCAAGTCACCCTGCCCGGACACCCACGAGTGCCAGACCGTGGTGAACCAGGCCACGGGCAGCGCGGTGAAGCAGTGCATGCCCAAGAGCGGTCAGTGCACGTGCAGCCCCAAGGCCATCGCCAACCAGCTGTCGACCGCCTGCGTGAACAAGAACCTCTACGGCTCCTGCGAGGGCACGCGCAGCTGCGGCGCCACCGGGCTCGGGGCTTGCGAGGCGCTGGTGCCCAAGCCCGAGGAGTGCAACGGCGTCGACGACGACTGCGACGGCAAGACCGACAACTTCGACGTCACCGCGAAGTGCGAGACCACCAACGAGCACGGCAAGTGCACCGGCACGCTGACCGCCTGCACCGACGGCAAGCCGGTGTGCGACGCGCCCACCCCCAAGCCCGAGACCTGCAACGGGCTCGACGACGACTGCGACGGGGTCACCGATAACACCAGCCAGTGTGACGACGGCAACCCCTGCACCAAGGACCAGTGCAACACCAGCGGCTCGTGCAAGCACAGCCCCTTCGACGGCGAGGCCTGCGACGACGGCGACGGCTGCACCAAGAACGACAAGTGCGGCGGCGGCAAGTGCCAGGGCGGCACCCCGCTGGACTGCGACGACGGCGACCCGTGCACCAAGGACAGCTGCAGCGCGACCACCGGCTGCGTGCACACCCCCCAGGACGCCGTCTGCCCCGACGACGGCAACCCGTGCACGCAGGACGTGTGCAAGTCCGGCAAGTGCAGCCACCCCGCGGTGGACAAGGGCAAGGCCTGCGTCGACGACGGCGACCCGTGCAGCCAGGACATCTGCGACGGCGGCCAGTGCACCCACCCGCCGATCAAGAACGGCGAGACCTGCCTCGACGACGGCAACCCGTGCACGTCGGACGTGTGCGACACGGGCAAGTGCAAGCACCTGCCGGTGGCCTTCACCGTGCCCTGCGCGGAGGACGGCAACAGCTGCACCGCCGACGTGTGCGACAAGGGCGGCTGCACCCACCAGCCCCTGGGCAGCGACAAGAGCTGCCTCGACGAGGGCGACCCCTGCACCCAGGACGTGTGCATCCTCGGCAAGTGCAGCCACCCGCCGGTGGCCAACGGCAAGCCCTGCCTCGACGACGGCCTGCCCTGCACCGACGACCTCTGCCAGGGCGGCGCGTGCAAGCACCCCGGGCTCACGGGCAAGGCCTGCGCCGACGACGGCAACCTGTGCACGCAGGACATCTGCCAGTCGGGCAAGTGCGCCCACCCCGGCGCGGTGAACCAGCCCTGCGCGGAGGACGGCAACCCCTGCACCAAGGACATCTGCCAGGGCGGCAGCTGCAAGCACCCCTACGTCAACGCGAGCTGCACCGACAAGAACCCCTGCACCACCACCGACTACTGCGACCTGGGCAAGTGCAAGGGCGTCAACATGCTGAACTGCAACGACAACAACCCGTGTACCTACGACAAGTGCAACGCCGGCCAGGGCTGCGTCCACACCGGGCAGACGGGCAACTTCTGCAACGACGGCGACGTGTGCACCACCGGCGACAAGTGCATCAACGGCGTGTGCAAGGGCACCGGCGGCAAGAACTGCGACGACGGCAACCCCTGCACCAACGACGGCTGCGACCAGGGCACGGGCGGCTGCAAGCACACCGCCAACACGCTGCCGTGCAAGGAAGACGGCAACCTCTGCACCACGGACGTGTGCGCCAGCAAGCAGTGCGCGCACAAGCCCAAGTCCAACGGCGCCGCGTGCAGCGACGACGGCAACCCCTGCACCAGCGGGCAGTGCAACAGCGGCGTGTGCAAGCAGGTGGTCAACTCCAACGTGTGCAACGACGGCAACGCCTGCACCAGCAACGACAAGTGCGTCGGCGGCAAGTGCTCGGGCACCGCGTTCAAGAACTGCAACGACGGCAACCCCTGCACGCAGGACAGCTGTGACAAGTTCGGCAAGTGCACCCACCAGGCCATCAGCCAGGCGTCGTGCAAGGCCGGCTCCGGCGAGTGCCCCATCGGCGTGTGTCAGGGCGGCTCCTGCGTGAGCAAGCCCGGCGTGACCTGCCAGGCCAAGTTCAAGGCCGATCTGTGCTCGAGCGTGCAGGTGCCTGGAACCTGCTCGGGCAGCGGCAAGTGCGTGGCCAGCGGCGTACCTCCCGGCTACACCTGCCCAGGGTGCAACGGCGTCTGCATCAAGTGCCTGATCTTTCAGTTCTGCATCCCCCTGTTCTGATGCAGCTGGCCCAAGACGACGCGCTGCGGCCCTTTCTGGCGCCCAACTTCTTTGTCGACAGCGACCACGCGGCGGTGGCGGCCTACGCGGCGCGGCACGTGCCGGCGGCGGGCACCCCGCGCGAGCGGATGGTGGCGCTCTACTACGCGGTGCGCGACGGCTTTCGCTACAGCCCCTGGGGCGTGGTCCACGACCCGGCGGGCTTCAAGGCCAGCGCGGTGATCGCCCGCGCGCTGACGGCCGACGCGACGCCGGTGGGGCACTGCATCGACAAGGCCAACGTCATGGCGGCGTGCGCGCGGCACGTGGGGGTGCCCTCGCGGCTGCACTTCGCCAACGTGCGCAACCACGTCGGCACGGCGGAGCTCGAGCGACAGCTGGGGACGGACCTGCTGGTGTTCCACGGCTATGTGGAGCTCTGGCTCGACGACCGGTGGGTGGCGGCGACGCCCGCGTTCAACCGCGCGCTCTGTGAGCGCCTCGGCGTGGAGCCGCTGGAGTTCGACGGGGTGCACGACAGCATCTTCCAGCCCTACGATCGGGTGGCCGGGCGCTTCATGGAGTACGTGACCGATCACGGCAGCTTCGCCGGCATCCCCTGGGAGCAGATGCTCGCGGCGTGGCGGCGGCACTATCCAACATTCGGCGCCACGGGGGTGTGGCCGCGGCCGGGCACCAGCGCGGCCGACGCGGTCGACGCCCCAACCGTGGCGCAGTCGAGTCAGGAGCGAGCATGAGGGTCGACGAGGCGATTCGCGGGCGGCGAACCCACAAGGTCTACAGCGGCGGCGCGATCAGCCGCGAGGCGCTGACGGAGCTGGTGACCCTGGCGACGTGGGCGCCGAACCACCGGTTCACGGAGCCGTGGCGCTTCTCGGTGGTGCACGGTCGGGACCGGCTCGACGCCATGAACGCCGCGGTGCAGGAAGGCCTCGACGCCATGGGAAAGGCGGGGCCAGCGCCGGGAGACCCGGGCGGCGACGAGCTGGCGCGCAAGCTGCAGTCGAAGAAGAAGAAGATGGCGACCCGACTGGCGAGCGCGGCGGCGGTGATCGTGGCGTCGTGGGTGCGCTCACCCGACGACCCGGCGCTGGACCGGGAGGACTACGCCGCGACCTGCTGCGCGGTGCAGAACATGCTGCTCGCGGCCCACGCGCGCGGGTTTGGCAGCCTGTGGTCCACGAGCAAGATGCTCTCGGGCCCAGGCCTGCGGCGCTTCTACGGCCTCGGCGACGACGAGGGCGTGGCGGCGGTGGTGTTCCTCGGCACGCCCTGCGCCGAGCTGGAGGGGCGCCGCCACCGCAGCCCGGCGTCGGTGACGCGGTGGGTGTAGGGCCGGCCGCCGGGCGCGCGCGTCGACGGCCAGCCGGTCGGGCGCTGGCCGCCGCGTGCGTGCTGTGGGCGCTGACCGGCTGCGGTCCTGCGGGCGGTGATCCGGCCAACGGCACCGGCGCGCCCGACGCAGATGCGGACGC
>JAUIAC010000237.1 GCA_030425545.1 bacterium
CTTGTCCAGGGAGCGGCCCCGCGTGTCGGTAACGCGGTGGGCACGCGCTGAGGTGGACGGGGTTGCCCACCTGGCGAGCGCTCCCCTCGCGCAGGGGCACGTCGACGACCATGCCGCGCTCGGCGAAAAGCGGGCTGTTCACGGCCTCGGTCGGCGTGAGCACGGCCTCCACGCAGCAGGGCACGGCGGCGAAGGCCTGCTGCCAGTGCGCGAGCGGCCTCGACGCCACGACCTCGGCGACGGCGGCCTTCTGCGGCGCGGCGTCGGCGCCTTGCGCGAGCCACTGGTCGGCCAGGTGCTCCAGCCCCAACACGGCGAGGAGCTGGCCGTAGAACTTGTCTTCGAGCGCCCCCACGGCGAGCCAGCGGTCGTCGGCGGTGCGGTAGTAGTCGTAGACCGTGCCACCGTTGAGCCAGTGGCCCTCCGGCGCGGTGTCCGTCCCAGCCGCCAGGGCCTCGGTCGCGGCCATGGCGTTCATCAGCAACGCGCCGTCTGTCATCGAGATGTCCACGAGCTGACCCTCGCCCGTCTTCATGCGGTGGATCACCGCCGCGAGCACGCCGGTCACCGCGCCCCACGTGCCGCCGCCGACGTCTCCGACCAGCGTGCCGAGCGGCACGGGGCCCCCGCCGGCGCGCCCCAGGTGGTGCGAGAGCCCGGCCTGGGCCAGGAAGTTGATGTCGTGGCCGGGGCGGTCGCGCATCGGGCCCGTCTGGCCGTAGCTGCTCACCGCACAGTAGATCAGCGCGGGCTGCACCGCGCGCAGGGCGCCGTAGCCGATGCCCAGCCGGTCCATGACCCCGGGGCGAAACTGCTCGACCACGATGTCGTGGCTGGCCACCAGCCGCTTGACCACGTTGGCGGCCCCCGGCGCCTTGAGGTCCAACACCAGCGAGCGCTTGTTGCGGCCGACGGTGCGGTACATCGCGCCCTCGCCGTCCGCCCCGTGCGGGGGCAGGAAACGCAGCAGATCCGGCCGATCCGGCGCGTCGACCCGCGTGACCTCCGCGCCGAGGTCAGCCAGCAACATCGTCGCCAACGGGCCGGGGTAGAGGGTGGTGAAGTCGAGGATCTTCAGCCCGCTCAGGGCGCCTTGGCTCATGCTGGACTCCAACCGGCGCGGCGCCGGGACCCGTCAGCGGGGCGGGGCCGAGCTCAGCCGCGGGCGGCGCGGCGCATCTCTCGGCGCGCGTCCTTCTGCTTCAGAGACTGGCGCTTGTCGTGCAGCTTGCGGCCGCGACCCAGGGCGATCTCGGCCTTGACCCGGGCCCCCTTGAAGTAGACGCGCGTGACGATGCACGCCGTGCCTCGCTCGCGCAGCCCACGCTCGATGCGCTCGACCTCACGCTTGTGCAGCAGCAGCTTCCGGTCGCGGTCGACCTCGTGGTTGAAGCGGTTGGCGAAGGGGTACTCCGGGATGGTCATGCCCACCAGCCACGCCTCGCCACGCACCACGCGCACGTGGGCCGCGTTGAGCGTGCACTTGCCGTCGCGCAGCACCTTCACCTCGCTGCCCACCAGCACGATGCCGGCCTCGAAGGTGTCGGCGAGCTCGAACTCGTGGCGAGCTCGACGGTTGCTGGCGACGACTTTGATGGGGGCTTCGGCCATGACGCACTCCTGAGCCCCCTCCTATCACAACTCCCGCGGCGATGTGCCACGCGCACCGCAGAGGCGCTCTGGCAGGTCTGCGAAAACTCCTTGACCGATGTTACTGAACCAAGTTCAATAACGAGGCCTGCCTGGAGGTGCTCATGCCCGTGCTCCCCTTTCTTCTCGCCTGGATCCCCTCTCTCGCGGTGGCCGCCGCCGTCGCGTGGCAGGGCCCGTGGCTGGCGCTGCCGCCGGCGCTGGTGTGGCTCATCGTGCCCCTGGCGGACCACTTCGGCGGAGAGGAGACCCGGTGGGGCGACGAGGCGGTGCCGCGGCCACGCTGGCCCTATCGGCTGCTCGTCGCTGTCTGGGTGCCGGTGCAGCTCGGGCTCACCGTGTGGGGGTTGAGCGTCGCGACCTCGGGCGCGGTCGACGGCTGGACGGCGGCGCTCATCGTGGTGGATCTGGGCATCCTCGGTGGCGCCACCGGGATCACCTTCGCCCACGAGCTGATGCATCGGACCGCGCTCGAGGACCGCTTCCTGGCCGAGCTGCTCATGACCTCGGTCAGCTACCCCTGGTTCTGCGTCGAGCATGTGCACGGACACCACCGCCACGTCTCCACGCCCGAAGATCCAGCCACGTCGCGCCTGGGCGAGAGCCTGTACGCCTTCGTGCCGCGCACCGTCGTCGGGGGGCTCCGCTCTGCCCTGCGCTTCGAGCGCAAGCAGCTGGCGAAGCACGGTCGACCCTGGTGGCACCCGCGCTCGCGCATCGCGCGGCAGCTCGTCACCCTGTCGGCGCTCTACGGGCTGGCGGCGCTGGCGTGGGGCTGGCCCGGGGTGGTCGCCGTGCTGGGCATGAGCGCTGTGGCTGTGTTCCTGCTCGAGACCATCAACTACATCGAGCACTACGGCATGCTGCGCAACCGCGTCGTCGGGCCGGCCGGCCGCGAGCGCTACGAGCGGGTGCAGCCGCACCACTCCTGGAACTCGGGTCACCGCGTCAGCAACTTCATGCTGATCAACCTCGCCCGGCACAGCGACCACCACGCCCACGCGGCGCGGCCGTGGGAGCGTCTCCGTCACCTGGCTGACGCGCCGCAGCTGCCCACGGGCTACGGCGCCATGGTGTTGCTCGCCTTCGTACCGCCGCTCTGGTTCAAGGTGATGAACCCGCGGGTGGCCGCGTGGCGCCTGCGGTACAGCGACGGCCCGGCCGCCCCGGACACCGCGTCGTCCAGCGCGGGCGTGGGCAGCCCGACCGCGGGAGGCCACGTGTCGCCGCCTATGGGCGTCGGCTCCCAGCCTGCTTGACGCGTCGCGTAGCCAGCGGCAGGTTCGCGGTCAGCCCTTCAGGGGAGGCCCATGCCGCAGCTGCACAACCGGATGAACCGCGCCCTCCTGCGGGGCTTCGAGCGCCTGGCCGTCCCGGCCCTGGAGACGCTGCACAGCCGCCCGGGGCTGCGGCAGGCGATGCATGCCACCGTGGGCAAGTTCAACGGCATGTGGATCGAGGCGAGCACCCACCGGCTCTGGCAGGTGGAGCAGTTCGACAACGTGGCGACGCTGAAGGCGCCCCGCGGCCTGGTCCTGGTCAGCAACCACCGCTCGTTCTTCGACATGTACCTGCTGTCGACCCTGCTCAACCAGCGCACCAACCTGCTCAAGCGGGTCTGTTTTCCCGTGCGCTCCGAGTTCTTCTACACCCACCCCGTGGGCATGCTGCTCAACGTCAGCGTCTCGGGCGGGGCCATGTGGCCGCCGGTGTTTCGGGACGGGAGCCGCCGAGAGCTCAACCGCACCGGCTTCGCGCAGATCGGCGAGACGCTGATCGAAGGCTCGGTGGTGGGCATTCACCCGGAGGGCAAGCGCAACCCTGGCGACGACCCGTACACCTACCTGCCGCTCAAGCGGGGCCTGGGCATGCTGGTCGAGGCCTGTGACGCGGAGACCCTGGTGCTGCCTTGCTTCATCTGTGGCGTCAGCAACGACGTGCGCCAGCTGACCACGCGTGGCTGGCGCTACGGCGAGCCGCGCGGCGAGATGATCCGCATGTGGTTCGGTGAGCCGATGCGCGTCGGAGACCTGCAGGCGACCGGCGACGACGCCATGGGCATCACCGAGCGGGTGTTCGCCGAGGTCCGCGCCCTGGGCGAGCGCGACCGGACACGCGACGCGCGCTGACGGGTGGCGTCCGCGGTCGCGGCGGGGGGGCCTCCCGCGGCGCGATGTTCGACCCCGCAAGATGCGCTATGCTGGCGCGATGCAAGGCCTCTTCCGATCGTACGCGCCGCGCCGTGGGGCGCGGGACTGGACCCCAAGCGCGCGCTGGCTGGGCGCGCTGCTCTGTTCCCTGGCGGCGCTGAGCGCGTGCACCGACGAGGGGGCCAAGGGCGGCGGAGAGCAGGGCGACGGACAGTCTGTCGACGCTCCCGCGCAGGACAGCGGGGCCAGCGACACCGCCGTGTTGGCCGGGGACACCCACGACGGTGCCGGCGCGCCCGGCGGAGACGCAGCGCCGAGCGACGCCGCCACGGACGGCGGGGCGGTCGACGTCGCCCCCCGCTGCACCAGCCACGACGCGTGTCCCGACCCTGGCAAGCCCTGCCTCCGCGGCGTGTGCGATCCGGTGGTTGGCTGCGTGGTCAAGCCGCTGCCCGACGACGCGATCTGCGGGGACGGCGACCCGTGTACGCCGGTGGACCACTGCGCCAAGGGCGTGTGCGTGGCCGGCGAGGCGAAGGTGTGCGCGGCCAAGGGGCCCTGCGTGGCGGCGGCCTGCGACCCCAAGATCGGCGTCTGTGTCACCACCCCGCTCGCCGACGGCACCGCCTGCGACGACGGCGAGGCCTGCACCACGGGCGACACCTGCCAGAAGGGCGCCTGCACGGCCGGCAAGCTCACGTGCACCTGCCTGAGCGACGCCGACTGCAGCGACGACGGCAACGTGTGCAACGGCACGCCCTACTGCGACGCCCAGGCCAGCCCGCCGGTGTGCAAGCTCAACCCAGCGTCTGTGGTGACCTGCTCGGCGACCGGCGACGTGTGCCAGCCCAACGTGTGCGACCCCAAGACCGGAGCCTGCGGGCTGGTGTCGGCCACCAAGGGCACACCCTGCGACGACGGCGACAAGTGCACGGTGGGCGACGCCTGCGACGGCGGCACGTGCAAGGCGGGGGTGAAGACCTGCTGCTCGTCCAACGCCGACTGCGCCGGCCTGGAGGACGGCGACGCCTGCAACGGCACGCTCTACTGCGACACCAAGAAGGGCACCTGCGTCTTGAACCCCGCCACCGTGGTGCACTGCCCGACAGCCTGGGACACCGCGTGCGCCACCACCGGCTGCGACAAGGCCAGCGGCAAGTGCGTGGTGACCCACACGGCGGTCGGCAGCCCCTGTGACGCGGACAGCTCCGCCTGCACCCCGACGGACTTCTGCGACAACGGCGCCTGCCTGGCGGGCACCTCGGTGTGCGACTGCCAGGTCGACGCGGACTGCGTGGTCAAGGACGACACCAACCCCTGCACCGGCAAGCACTACTGCGACAAGAGCGGCGGCGCGCCCAAGTGCGTGATCAACCCGGCGACCGTGCCCGAGTGCAGCGCCGGGCAAGACACCGCCTGCCTGCGCAACACCTGCGACCCCAACACCGGCGGCTGCACCTTCGTCGCCTTGCCCGACGGCGTGACCTGTGACGCCGACGGCACGGCCTGCACGCCCAAGGACACCTGCTTCGCCGGCCAGTGCCGCCCGGACGACGCGGTGGTGTGCCCCTGCCAGAGCGACAGCGACTGCGCCGGGCAGGAAGACGGCGACCTGTGCAACGGCACGCTCTACTGCGACCCCTTCGCCAACGTGTGCAAGGTCAACCCCAAGACGGTGGTGCGCTGCGCCAGCGTTGACGACACGACGTGCCGGGTGAACCAGTGCCAGCCCAAGACCGGCCAGTGCGCCATGGTGGCCGTGCACCAGAACAAGCGCTGCGACGCGGACGGCAACCCGTGCACCCCGGACGACCGCTGCGACAAGGGCGCGTGCGTCGCCAGCAAGAACGTGTGCCCCTGCCAGCAGGACGCCGCGTGTGCGCCCTGGCAGGACAACGACCTGTGCAACGGCACGCTCTACTGCGACAAGAGCGACTTCCACTGCCGGCCGCTGGCCAAGACCGTGGTCACCTGCAGCCCGTGGCAAGACGACGACTGCGCCCGCTCCACCTGCGATCCGAAGACCGGCAAGTGCGCGATGAAGCCGGTGCGGCAGCTGGGATCGTGCGACGCCGACGGCAACCCGTGCACCCTCTACGACACCTGCGACAAGGGCACGTGTGTGGCGGGCGCCAACGTCTGCGGCTGCGGGCTCGACAGCCACTGCGGCCCCTTTCAGGACAAGGACGCGTGCAACGGCACCCTCTTCTGCGACAAGGGGCTCAAGCCCTTTGGCTGCGCGCCGATCCCGAGCACCGTGGTGACCTGCAAGACCGCGCCGGGGTGCATCGTGCCGGTGTGCCAGCCCGGGTCGGGGCAGTGCGCGCCCGGACCCGCTCGCGATGGCAAGCCCTGCGACGACGGTGACCTGTGCAGCAAGGGCGACGCCTGCGCCAAGGGCGCCTGCGCCGGGGCTGCCGTGACCTGCGCCGAAGGGGGCGCGTGCGTCACGGTCACCTGCGACGCGAAGAGCGGCCTGTGCTCCCCCAAGGCCAAGCTCTGCGACGACGGCAACCCCTGCACCCAGGACCCACCCTGCAGCCTGCCCGGGGGCTGCTCGCCCACCGCGCTGCCGGACGGGACCACCTGCACCGACGCCGACCCCTGCACGTTGAAGACCGCCTGCACCTCGGGCTTGTGCGCCGCGGTGGGCGACACCTGCGACGACGACGACCCGTGCACGGCCGACGCCTGTGGCGCGGGCAAGGACGGCAAGCAGGCCTGCGCCCACACGGCGGCGAGCGGCGGGCTGTGCGACGACGGCTTCGCGTGCACCGTGGCCGACACCTGCACCAAGGGCACGTGCGCGGGGCAGGTGCAGTCCTGCGACGACGGCAACGCGTGCACCACCGACGCGTGTGACGCGGACACCGGCAAGTGCGTCGCGACGGCCACGGTGGCGCCCTGCACCGACGGCAGCGCGTGCACCAAGGAAGACGTGTGCGTGGCCGGCACGTGCAAGGGCGTGAAGATCTCCTGTGACGACGGCCAGCCCTGCACGGCGGACACCTGCGTGGCGGCCACGGGCTGTGTCCACAAGGCGGGTCCCGACGGGCTGCCCTGCGCTTTCGGGGCGTGCTGGTTCCAGGGCGCGTGCAAGGCGGGCAAGTGCAGCAGCGAGCAGGAGCGGCTGTGGCTGCGGGAGTTTCAGCCCGCCGTGGCGTCGTCGTTGCGCGCAGCCGTGGACGGGGGCGGCGACACCGTCGTCGTCGCGGGCTACCAGGCGGGGAGCAAGCACAACGGCGCCAAGCCCTGGATCATGCGGCTCGACGCGCACGGCAAGGCGCTGTGGAACGTCCTCGAGACCTATGGTGGCCGATTTGGCGGGCTCGCGGCGGTCAAGGACGGCGGCTTCGTCGCGGCGGGCAACTACATGAGCGGCGGGCTGACGCGGCCCCTGCTGGTGAAGTACGACAGCGTGGGCAAGGAGAAGTGGAAGCACCAGTGGGCCGAGATGTCCCGTGGCGGCTGGACCCGCGTGCGGGCGCTGACCGACGGCGGCGTGGCCGTGGTGGGCGACGCCGCCGTGCTCACCGGCGTGCGGGACGCCCTCTGGGCCCGCTTTGACGCCGCCGGCAAGCAGGTGTGGGCGATCTCACCTTCGACCGACCTGTCGCTGAACATGCGCAACCTCGTGACCCACGGCGACGCCGTGCTCACGGCCCTGGAGAACTTCAACGACCCGTGGATCGCCCTGGAGCAGCGCGCGGGCGACGGCAAGCGCCTGTGGCATCGCCGCTACGACGAGGTGAGCAAGGCGGAGCCCTACGCCCTCGCGCGCGGACCCAAGGGCGGCTTCGTCGTCGGAGGCGAGTCGGCCTCGGCGCAGGGGGCCTATGTGCTGCGGGTCGACGCCACCGGGCGCCTGCTGTGGCGTCGCGTGCTGCCGCTGCTGGGCAAGACCAACGCCTACGCGGGCGTCTACGCGGCGCGCTTCACCAGCGCCGGGCAGATCCAGCTCTTCACCTCGCGGCACACCGTCGGCGGCAGCTCGCTGCTGCAGCTGCTCGATCCCGACGGGACCTTGGTCCACGAGCACACCGTCGACTCGGGCAAGGCCTGGCTGGTCTCTCCCGTGTCCCTGCCCAAGGGTCAGCTGCTGCTGGTCGGGCACCGACCTGAGGCGCCGAGCAACGGACAAGCCATCGCCCTGGCCGCGCGGATCAGCGCCTGGGGCCACGCCACCTGCAAGGCGGCGGGCGCCTGCTTTGGACAGACGGCGGCGAGCTGCGACGACGGCAAGCGCTGCACCCAGGACACCTGTGCGGCGGTCGGAGGCTGCAGCCACGAGCCGATGACCACCGGCCAGCTCTGTGAAGACGGCCTGCCCTGCACGCTGACCAGCGCGTGCAGCAAGGACGGCTGCACGGCCGGGCCGGCGCGACTGACGCCGTGGCCCGCGGAGAGCGCCGAGACGGCGTGGCACGACGTCCGGGGCAGCGTCCGCAACGGCAGCTGGGTGGTCGGGCGCACCAAGGTCAACGGGGCCTGGACGGCCACCGCCAGCCGCCGACTCCCAGGCGGCACGGTCGCCAAGACCTGGGTCGCGGCCGCGGACGGGCCGACGCAGCTCAACGCGGTGGACGTGGACGGCACCTTTAACATCTACGCCGTCGGCTCGAGCGCCAAGGGGCCGTGGTTCGGCTCGCTCTTCAACTACTCCATGGACCTTCGCTGGCAGTTGAAGGCCACCTCCGGCAAGAGCGCGACGCTGCTGGATGTCGTCGTTCGGCCACGCAGCGGCCGCATCTTGGCGGTGGGCCACGCGTCGAAGCCGAGCGGCATCCCTTATGGCTGGCTCGTTCTGGCGAACACAAAGGGACAGCAGCTCTGGAGCAAGGACCTGGTCAAGAACCTGGAGACGCGGCGGCTGAGCTGTGGGGTGACGTCCGAGGAGGACTTCCTGGTCGCGGGCTACGAGCAGCTCAAGCTCTACAGCGGTTCCAACCGGGCCTGGGTCACGCGAGTCGACGTGAGCGGCAATCAGGTCTGGGCCAAGCAGCTCAGCTTGGACGGGTCACCCAACGTGAAGTATGTCGGCGGCATGGCGGCCGTCCGAGACGCCA